>JBEKNN010000071.1:0-33557 GCA_049522755.1 Bryobacteraceae bacterium
TAATGAGGCGCTCTCCGATGCCGGTGACGCGCAGTTCCTTCCCCGGCGCCGCGGTGGTGGCAATGGTGAACAGATGGCGCGCCAGCCGATTGGTTTGCGCCCCGCGCTCCTGCGCGGATCTCTCAACCGCGGGCCGCCACGGCAAGTTCTTGCTTTGTTGATGCTGGATGACCCCTGTTGTGATAACGTTTAGTCAATGGTGGGGTCCCGCGGTGTCGAGAAGGTCAGATTTGGACCTTATGAAGCGGATTTCCGCAGCGGCGAACTGCGAAAGCTGGGAATTCGAATCAAATTGCAAGGACAGCCCTTCAAGCTTCTGGCTTTGCTGATCGATCACGCCGGGGATATTGTCACGCGCGAAGAATTGCAGCGGGAAATCTGGGGGCCGAACACTGTCGTTGACTTCGATCACAGTCTTCGCACCGCAATCAATAAGCTTCGTGAGGCGCTGTGCGACTCAGCCGAGAGCCCTCGATATATAGAAACCCTTGCGCGCCTCGGATATCGGTTTGTAGCCGAAGTGCAACCGATAACACTGCGGGCGCCCGCCGCAAGACCGGACATATTCACGGCGGCGCCTTCCGAACCGATCCCGCCGGCGCTGTTAAGCCGGGCCGCCGAACCTCGGAAATGGCGCCGGTGGAGTTGGTTGCTTTGGGTCTCGATTGCCATCGCCTGCGGCCTTGCCGTTCGCCTTGCCCCGAGCCGGATTCAACCGGATGCCATCGTGCAATTCAGCCAGGTCACCTGGTCGGAGCACGTCTATCCGGGAGATCCCGCTCTCGAACGGTTTCCGATTGTCGTGACGGACGGGTTGAACGTGTTATTCCCCGAAATGCGCGACCGGAATCTGGTTCTGGCCTCCGCTCCCATCGGCGATGGCAATGCGCGGCCACTCTCGATGCCGGCCGAAATCGTACGCCCCTCAGTGGCCGACATTTCGCCGGATGGGACTCGCCTGCTCGTATTAAGTATGAATTGGGTCGAGCCCGAGCATCAGTTGTGGATCGTACCATCTCACGGCGGAGCCGCCAGGAAGGTTTCGAACATTGTGGCTCACGACGCGACTTGGCTGCCGGGCGGCGAAAGCATTCTTTTTGCAAGCGGCCACGATTTGTTCGTGTCCCGACCCGACGATGCTAAGCCAAAGAAGCTTGCCGGCCTGCCGGGCCGTGCGTTCTGGCTCCGTTACTCTCCCGACGGATCTCTGATTCGCTTTACGATCCGGGATTCAAGAACAGGGGCCGGGACGCTGTGGGAGATGTCGGCGGACGGCAAGCGCCTTCAGCCACTGCTTTCCGGAGGACGTCAATCGACGAGCGATTGTTGTGGAAGCTGGACGTCCGACGGAAGTTATGTTTTCCAGTCTTCGACCGCGAACGGGATGAGCAATATCTGGATTCGCCGTGAGATCAGCCACCGTTTCTGGCCCCGGTCTGTGATATTGAGACAATTGACAGCCGGTCCTTTGAGCTACCTGTCGCCCGTCCCGGAGCGCCGCGGAAATCGTGTCTTTATCATTGGCTCGCATGCGCGAAGCCAACTGGTCCGATTCGATCCGGCTTCGCGTCAGTTCTATCCGATCGATCCACGCATCAATAACGCGGCCAGAGTGGAGTTCAGCAGAGACAAAACGCGCGTCGCATGGGTCAGCGGCATCGATGGCACTCTCTGGCAATCTCTGGTCGATGGCTCTCAGTGGCTGCAACTGACCTCGTCAGGCATGCGCGTTTTTCAGATGCACTGGTCGCCGGATGGCCGGAAGCTTGCGTTCGTCGCCCAAAGACCAGGTGAACCATCGCGAATTCATCTGGTCGCGGCCGATGGCAGTAATCCCGAAGTCCTGCTCAATGAGGCACGCGGTCAGACCGATCCGAGTTGGTCTCCGGATGGCAATTCGATCGTATTCGGAAGGTTGCCGGACTACGCGGCCGCCGATACCATCCCAAAAGCGATCCATGTGATCGATCTGAAAACCCGGATGACAACTCCACTGCCCGGCTCCGATGGTCTTTTCAGCCCGCGTTGGTCGCCTAATGGCCGGTATATAGTTGCCATGCCGCTCAACCAACGCAGGCTGATGATCTTCGAACTGGCTACTAGAACCTGGCGCGAATTGGCATCGCGAGGTATAAACAATCCTTCCTGGTCCGTACATGGAGACTCTGTGTATTTTCAGTCGCCGGATGAAGAAGACCAGCCCATATATAAGGTCTCGATATCCAGGCGGCGGGAGGAACGCGTAGTAGACTTCCGAACCCTTCGTCAGGCGGATAAAGTCGATTATCTGGGACTCACTCCGGACGATGGCCCGATACTATCGCTTCGATTTGCCACAGCGGATATTTATTCGCTGACACAGAACTGATTAACCACGAGAGTCTTGGTTCGCCGGTTAGCGGCTCAGATTGGGGCCGGGTAGCTCATCGCCAAATCAATCTCCTTTGGACTCGGATCGCGCGCCAGCATCCGCCGATACAAGCTACGGATGGCTGCCGCACGCGCAGGCGCCTGCGCTTTATCCTGAAATCCATTTCTCCTCACGCCCCGGTCAGCGCGTTTCAAAATACCGCTCGCATTGCCACTTGAACGGTTCTCGCGGGTTGCGTAGCGCTGATCTGACCGGCGGTGGGACCGCCGATTGCCGCGTTCGGATTGGAAAAATTCACGTGATTGAGCGAATTGAACAACTCGCCCCGAAGCGTAAGCTTGACCCGTTCCGTCACTCTGAAATCGCGATGAATACCCGCGTCGATGTTAAAGAAGTGGGGACCACGAACGAGGTATGGTCCGCAGTTTCCGAACGTATAAGCCTGCGGAATCGAGAAGGCGCTTATATTGAACCATTCGTCGATCGTTCCGTTCGAAATGTTGGGGTTACCCGCGAAGCAGTTGGGACGTTCCGGACCCGTGCCGCTCGATGCCGTGTTAGACACGCCGGTGGCCAGCGTTTCCTGAACAGGCGTGCCGGTCATTACGCTCCATATGCCGTCCACCTGCCAGTTTCCAACCACCTGGCCCAGCACGCCGGTGGAAAGGTACGGATGGCCATGCCCCAGCGGCAGTTCATAAACATGGTTAACGATCAGTACTTGTGTGCGGTCCGATGGATCGGACGCCATGTCGCAGCCGTAACATCTGGGGTTCTGGGTTGTCGAACCGACCGTGAGTGCGGCGATATCGCTCAGAAAATGGGAATATGTATATGCCACCGAGGTGGTTAACCCATGATAAGAGCGCGTTGTCAGATGCGTCTGCAGAGAATTGTAATGGGAATCGCCAAGGTTAGTGGCGTATCGGATATCGCCGACCAGACAGTTAATGTCGTATACGCACAACGGACGGCGGCTTTGCAATGCCGTTGCTCCGGGAAATGCCTGATTATAGTCTACCCCGGCTACGAGATCTTCTCCGCGCGATCCGACGTAGGACACCTCCAATGCCATTTTGGAGCTAAGCTGCCGCTGGATCCCGTAGCTGTATTGCAGTATCTTCTCCGTTTTAAGGTGAAAATCGTACGCCATAGGATTCCCGGCGGAAAGAGCCGACTCGTCGGTTAGAGCCGGCGCCACGGGGGCGGGCAAACCCTCGGCGATAGTGAGGCCCGGGGAACCGGACGCACTGTAGCTGTAAGCCTGATTGTAATAGAAGGGAAGATTCTTGTATAGCTGGTTGCCGATGTTGTCATCCTCATAGTAAGAAATGCCGAATCCAGCCCGCATCACGGTTTTCGAATTAATTGACCAGGCTAAGCCGAGCCTTGGACCAAAATTATTGGTATCGGGGTACCGCAGAGCGTTTGAAAGTCCCGGAACCTGGCCGGGCAATACAAGCAGCCCAGTGACTACGTCGAAGTTAGATTGCCGGTTGTGAACCTCACTCCCGGGATCGTCAAGGTCATACCTCAGGCCAAGATTCACCGTCAGCGCGTTGGTAACGCGCCAGGAGTCCTGAGCGAATCCCGACGCATCCCATTTGCGCAATCCAAAGGTTCCGGGCAATTCCGCCCGGCTGATTGCGCTCGGAGCCCCAATCGCGAAATCGGCCAGAGCTGCCGCCGAGGACGGGCTTCCGATCTGGGAGGTAAACTGGCCGTTGAAAGTATAACTTCCGCGAGTCGGGTATCCCGAGAACCCATCTTCCCTGAAACGGATAAACTCGCCGCCGAATTTCAGAGTGTGCGAGCCTAAGACATAGGTCAGGACATCTTCGTACTGAAACGTCAAAAACCGGCTGTATTCGGGGTAAGTACCGCTGTCGCCAATCGTCGCATAGCCGGTGATAGCATACCCCGGAAGACCACCCGCGTTGCTGTTTATATTGATCCCTGGAATTCCGAGGCTGGCGGCAGTGTTGAACGCGCTGTCTGGCGGAATGATATTCAGAAACCAGCGCAACGCGCCGACCCGTGTCTCATTGACCAGATTAGCGCCGATTACGTGATCGTAAGTCGCGGTTGCGGACCAGTTGCGAAACGTCACATCCTGGCCGCCTCCATCGATATACGGTCCGATCGACACGCCGGATTCCGGAACCGAAGGGAGACTGCCCGGCACCAGGGCGAACGAGTCGTCTTTGCTGAATTTGAAAAAGAAGCGGTCCGCCTTGAGCAAGTTCTGATCTCCCCGTATATCATATTGATTCTGCGAAGTGGTCCCGGTAGGGCTGTAGGTATAGTTGCGGGTGGAAGCCCCGTTTTGCGGCAGAGGCACCAGACCTATCAGTAAGGGAGCCTTGGGATCGAGGAGCGCAGTTGGGATGACGTTGCCTGGGAACGGCGCGCGCAACTGAGCGCCGCCGGACCCCGTGATCAAGCTATAGGGGTCGTATATCGGCGTACCAAAGGCGCTGAAGTTCCCTGTAATGATGTCGTTTCTCTGCGCCAGAGTTGGAATCGTCTGCGTGGTGGCGGCCGGCGTGTGAATCTGTTCCCCTTGATAATCCGCGAAGAAAAATGTCTTGTTCTTTCGGATCGGTCCGCCAACCGTGCCGCCATACTGGTTCTTGTGGGTTTGCGTCCTCGGCGTCCCCGCCGCATTGTTGAAAAACGTGTTGGCGTTGAAATCGGTGTTTTGCAGAAATTCGTACGCGGTGCCGTGATATGTATTGGTCCCGGATTTGCTGTAAGCGAGGACCACCGCCCCGGCCGCATTTCCAAACTCTGCCGAGTAGGTGCCGGCCATCACACGGACCTCCTGAAGACCGTCTACAGGCGGCGATATGGCTATTGTTTCGATCCATGCGTTCTTGTTGTACAACCCGTCGAGCAGATACATATTATTTACGGACTGCGCGCCGTTGATGCTGTAAGCAGTACTCGCGAGTCCACCGTACGTGCCGCTTGCCTGGGGATTGGGGGTGGTCGACGTCTGGCCAGGCATCAATTGCAAGACTTGGGTGAATATGCGCTGATTCAGGGGCATTTCAGTGATCTGTTGATTCGTAGTGAGCGAAGAGACGGCCTGCGTCTGAGTCTGCAACTGCGTTCCTTCGGCAGTTACTTCGACAGACTGCTGCACGTTGCCGATTGCCAACTGAAGATCCACCGTAAGCACATCCGCCGCCGTGAGTTGGACGCCTCTCCGTTCGAGCGTTGTGAACCCGGATTTTTGCGCTGTGATCCGGATGGCGCCGATCGGAAAGAACTCAGCCACATATTGCCCGTTCTGGTTCGTGGTAACCGTTCGGGTAAACCCCGTACCCTCATTGGTTACAGTCACCAAAACCTCTGGAATCACGGCCCCGGTGTTGTCGCCAACTGTTCCGTTGATGGTGCCACTGGCCGCCTGGCCGAACAGGTGAACGGCTGTCGCCAGCATCATTGCCGCTACAAGGATATACCCGATAAGACTGCTCTTCCGCTCGATTTTCGACGTCTCGAACTTCATGGTTCCTTCCTCTCCTCGTGGAGCCTGCGCGCGACTGGCGACCGGCTCTGAAATTGACCCTGCGAGGCTATAGCGCATGAGAAGCTATAGTGTATACGACGATTGCATGCGCCGTCCGTACTTACAAGGTAATGTGCGATAAATTGTTCATCATCGCGATGTCACCATCTAAACGTTAAAAACAAGAGGGATATTCTTAGGAGATCATGCGGACAGGACCGGGTTTGTCCGCTGGTAACCGGGTCCATTGAGCGCTCCTTCGGTTCCTTAAACGCACCATTCAGCGGTGGACCGCGTCCGCGCGGCTGCCAGCTCAGCGCGGTCCGGTACTGAGAAACGGCAGGATGATGCGGTCGAGCTCGGCGTCGGTGAGGTCAGAGAGCCGGACGCCGCGGTGCAACGTCCAGGTTTCCATGTGCTCGGCGAACTGATCCGGAACCACCTTCGTGAGCGGGCTCAGCGTCTCGATTTCCAGAAACTCGTTATTGGTGAAGGTTTCGAATGCGCAGCCGAAGTCGGGATAATTCCTGGTGGCATCGGCGTGCGCCTGCTTAACAAACGTTTCCCCGTTCAGGACGTACGCCACCCACGTATTCGGGTTGAAAAGGCCAATTTTCTGAGCCTCATTGTTCGGGCCCTGGCGCAGCATCAGGTATTTCCTGGTAAACTTCCAACGCTTGTCCGAGAGGTCGGTGTAGGCCCACATCACCAGAGGATTCGTGGCCGCCAAGTCGGCTGGGTGATGGCCTCGCGGCGGGGATCCGGTGATGGCCACGCCGCCTTGCGCCATCATGCTCATGGCCCACACGGAGAATTCCAGGGGGAATAACGTCCGGTTGGCGATCCGATGAGTCACGGTAACTTGCGTGCCGGATGGCGCCAGATGAATGGCCATCTCTTTTTGCAGCTTGGTCAGCGGCTCAACCGGCTCGCGGGCCACCAGTCCATCGGGGGTAATCTCGATCTGGACGGGCACATTGTCGGGCGCCCAGGTGGCAATCGGATCTACGGGAGCTTTCCAGACACGGTGGCCGCCGCGCAATTGGAACTGCGCCTCGCCGGTCTTGCCAAGTTGGTCGGGATATTCCTTAAACAGGTTTTGTCCGCCCACAAATCCGAAGCGAATGATGCGCGGTCCCACGTCGGATGTGACTACCAATTCCACTTCGCCGTTGGTCACGCGGTAGCAATTCGCCCAGCCTTTATAGGCGGTCTTTCCACCTTGACTGCCGATTGGGCCATGATGGAACAGGCTAACAGGAATGTGAGGATTCGCATAGACGTTCATCCGCACTATATACCGGGACGCGCGGATGGGCAACGGTTATCGGCGTACCTGTAAGACAGGCCGGGAGGCCTGTCTTACAGGTACGCGGCGGCCTGGATGCCGTACAGCTCCGAGTACTGACCGCCCTTGGCCATCAGCTCATCGTGCGTGCCCACCTCCACCAACCGGGCTCCGTCGAGCACCACGATAAGATCGGCCATGCGGACCGTCGAGAAGCGGTGGGAGACCAGGATCGTGACGCGGCCGCTGCCGTTTTCACCTTCGTTTTCGCCGGTGCTCTTGCCGCCGCGCGCGGCCGCGGCGTAGCGCTCAAACAGCGCGTGTTCCGTCTCCGCGTCCAGTGCGGCGGTGGGTTCGTCGAGGACCAGCAGCAGCGGCCGATCGCGCATGAAGCCGCGCGCCAGAGCGAGCTTCTGCCACTGGCCGAACGAGAGCTCGGCTCCGCGCGGCCAGGTCGGACCGAGCTGCGTGTCGAGGCCCAACGTCAGACGCGCCACCACGTCGCCGGCGCCGGCGCGATCGATAGCCGCGGCCACCGCGGGCTGGTCGTCCATCCGCGGGACGTCGCCTAAACCGACCGTGTGCCGCGCTTGGAATTCGAAGCGGAAGAAATCCTGGAACGCTCCCGCCAGACGCGCCCGCCACTCACCCGCCGGCATGCGCGCGAGGGGCGTGTCGTCCACGAAGATGGAACCCGATGACGGCTCGTACATCTTGGCGAGCAGCTTGACCAGCGTCGTTTTGCCGGCGCCATTCTCGCCGACAATCGCGACCACCGCGCCCGCGGGCAGCGTCAGCGACACATCGTCCAGCACAACGCGCGACGTGCCGGGGTAGGCGAACGACACGTGATCGAAGCGGATGCCGCGGCGCAGCATATTGGGAACCGGCAGATCGCCCGACGCGGCGACAGAGGCGGCGTAGTCCTCAAGCCACGCGAGCCGCCGCGAGCCATCCATCCAGAAGCCGCGCAGGAAACCAATCTCGCCGACGGTGGCGCCGATGTATGCCGAAAGGCGCGCTCCTGCGGCGAGCACCAGCAGCACGGCGCTGGCCGGCGCGCGGAGGCCCGACGACACGAACACCACCGCGCCGACATACGCGAAGCCGAAGATCGCCCACGCCAGCACGTGCCACCACGCCGAGCCCCACCTGGCAGCCGCTACGGGTCCGTACCAGCGCTCCCACGCCGCCCGGCGCTCTGTAATGAGGCGCTCTCCGATGCCGGTGACGCGCAGTTCCTTCCCCGGCGCCGCGGTGGTGGCAATGGTGAACAGATGGCGCGCCAGCCGATTGGTTTGCGCCCCACGCTCTTGCGCGGATCTCTCAACCGCGGGCCGCCACGTGGACGTCAACACAGTGGGGATCGCGAACGCCACCAGCAGAATGAGCGCCGGGTGAATCGACGCGAGCAGCGCCATGGTCACGCCGAGCCGCAGGATCCACCCGAGCGTGGAGAACAGCGACATATACATGTGGTCGAGCACGAATACCTGATTGCGGAGCATGGACAGCCGGTCGAGATACTCGGGGCGCTCCTGATGCGCGACTGTTGCGACCGATGCCTGCAAGTGCGCCACGTGCGATTCGAGCGCGATGGTCACTTTGTCGCGGAAGCGGCGCTGCACGCGCGTGCTGACGGTGCGCAGAAACCAGGTGGCGGCGGTGGACACGGCGAGGCCGACTGCCGCGCCCTGGACCATGCCGGGCCTGTGTTGGAGGACGCCCTTGCCGAGCAGCATCAGCCACAGGGCGAGGAGCGCATCGGGCAGCGCGGCGAGCTGCGAGAGCAGGAACGCTGCGACCATCAGGCGCGGCTGATGGCGGTACCCCAGCTTGCACAACCGCCACATCGACGACAGCGCGGGAGGCAGCGGGGCGATCGCCTGATCAGGAGAGGACGTCATAGGTGGCTCCTTCCTCTTCGCCCTGGACGTCAACCCGCTGGGCGTCTAAATCAAACCGCTGCGCCTGCAGATCGAACATCGTCCGGTAGCGGCCGGCAAGCGCCATCAACTCGTCGTGCGTGCCGAGCTCGATGACCTGGCCGTGCTCGAGCACGCAGATGCGATCGGCATGGCGGACGGTGGAGAAGCGATGCGAGATCAGGATGGTGGTGCAGTGCCGTGTGGCTGCGAGCAGGCGGTCGAAGATCTCCGCTTCCCCGCGCACGTCGAGCTGCGCGGTGGGCTCATCGAGCAGCACCACGCCGGCGCCGAGCGTCACGGACGCCAGCGCCCGGGCGAGCGCGATGCGCTGCCATTGTCCGCCCGACAAGTCCGTGCCGCCGGTGTAGCCGCGCGCCAGCACCGTATCCAATGCGGCCAGGTTCGCCGCTCCAGCCGACTCGAGCGCGCCGCGTATGACACTATCCGGCGCGCCCGCCGGCGCCACGTTATCGCGCAGCGGCAACTCGAGGCGGATGAAGTCCTGAAACACGGCGGCGACGCGCGAACGCCACGACGCGAGATCGAACTCGCGGAGATCGACGCCATCGATCTCGATAGAACCCGATTGCGGATCGTACAAGCGGCACAGCAGCTTGGCGAGGGTGGTCTTGCCGGCGCCGTTCTGTCCAACGATGGCGAGCGACGAGCCGGCGGGAATCGTGAGACTGAAGCCCTGAAGCACGGGCGCGCCGCCCGGGTACCCGAACGTGACATCGCGGAGACGAATCTCGCGCGCGGGCATCGCGTCCGCGGGGCGACTGCCAGAGCGCAGCGCGCCAGCGGGACGCATGGCCGACTCGAGCCGCAGCACCGCGGCGACGGGGGCAGCCGCGCCGTCGAGCGCCCAACTGAACCCGCCGAACGCGATCATGGACACGCCCACGGCGCTCTGCACATAGATGACAGCCTCCGCCAGACTGATGCGGCCATGGGTCGCGGCGCTCGCCAGCAACCAGAACACCAGGAGGTTGGCGGAGACCACCAGGAGCATGCTCCAAATGACGGGACGCTCGCGCAGACGCGTGGCCGCGTACTGAAGCTCGTGCAGGCGGGTGCGTCTGGCGATGAAGCGGTCGATGGTCCAGCCGGCCAGGCCGAACAGGCGCAGCTCTTTGCTCGCGGGCGGGTCCACGGCCAGGCGGTAGGCGTAGTCGGCATCCCGCTGCGCGCCGCGCACCTCCTCGGTATTGCGGTCGCGCCAGATCGCGCTCTCGCGGAGCAGCCAGTGCGTCGCCAGCCACGCGCCGGCGAGCACGATGGGGGCCCACCACGCGTAGCGCGCGAGGATGGCAGCGGAGGCGACGCCGCCGATCATTTCGACCATGCCGTTGGCTATGAAATCCATGGAGATCGCGAGCGGCGGCCCGGTCATGCCGAGGTCGAAATCGCGCGCGACGGTGAGGTCGCTGGTGAGGGCCGGATCCTCAAGGTGCCCCATACCCGGCGGACGTACGCAGGCCTCGGTGAGACGGTCGTAGAGCCAGGCGGCAGTGCGGTCGCCGAGGTTGGCGCCCACCGCCTGATGAATCGGGCTGATCACCTGGAGCAGCACGAAGACGGCGCCGGCGAACGCGAGCGGACCGGCGAGACCGTTGCCGTGTTGGACGGCGCCGACGAGCACGCCCATGGCGATGGCGAACGCCGCCGGCAGGATGCCTCGCAGCAGAAGAGCGGTCCACCACGCGGCGGCGAGGGCGGGGGCGGCCTTCGGCAGGACGGCGAAGAATTTCCATTCCTTGCGCCCGGTGAGTGAGTGGAGCACCACTGCATTCTGCCACAGAAAAGGGGTGGCTAAACGAGTGGGAGACGTGCGGGCCGGTTATCGAGTCTCATTGATTATGGTGACAGCGGCGGTTGGCGACCGCCGCCCCAGCATAGCGGCCGCGACCGACAGACGTGTCGATATCATTTACTTTCCCCACAATCGGCTGGTCGGCGTTAATTGTACGGCGAATTGTAGGGCGGACCCCCTGGTCCGCGGACGACCCCCCGGTCGGCCTCCCGGGAACTTCATGAGGCTGATCTCGCGGAGCGAAGAGCGGGTCCAGGGGGACCCGCGCGGACCAGGGGGTCCGCCCTACAATCGATAAGTCAGTGCCGGACAATATCGCGGTGAGTCACCTTCGCCTTGTATCCCGCGTCGGCCAGGTTCTTGCGGATCTGGTCGGCCATCATCACCGAGCGGTGCTGTCCGCCGGTGCAGCCGAAAGCGATTGTGAGATAGCTCTTGCCTTCGCGGATGTAGTGGGGCAGCAGGTAAACCAGCAGGTCGCTGATGCGCTTGATGAACTCGGTGGTCTGCGGAAATGAGCGGATGAATTTCGCAACTCCAGGGTTGCGGCCGGTCAGGTTCTTGAATTTCGGGATGTAGTTAGGGTTGGGCAGGAAGCGCACATCGAAGACCAGGTCGCTATCGGGCGGGACGCCGTTGCGGAAGCCGAAGCTGGTGACGTAGATCATGATCTTCGATTCTTCGCGCTGGCCGCGAAAGCGCTCGCTGATGAAATCGCGGAGTTCGTGGACGGTGAACTTCGACGTGTTGACGATCAGGTCTGCCATGGCGCGGATGGGCGCCAGTTGATCGCGTTCGGCGTGAATGCTCTTGAGAATCGAGTGGTGCGTGCCGAGCGGATGCGGACGGCGGGTTTCGCTGAAGCGGTGGATAATAGCCTCGTCCTCGGCTTCCATGAAGACCAGGCGCGCCGTGACGGAGCGGCGCAAGAGCGGGAAGATCTCGGGAAACCGCTTGAGCCCTTCGCCTTCGCGCACGTCGACGACCAGGGCGGCGGCATCGACGCTGGGATTATCGCGGATCAGCTCGGCGAACTTGGGTATGAGGTCGACAGGCATGTTGTCGACCGCGTAGTAGCCTATGTCTTCGAGCGCGCGGAGCACCGAGCCTTTACCGGATCCGCTGATGCCCGTGATGATGACGAGCTCCGTGCTTCGGGCCGGCTTTTTCGCGCGCTTGGCGGCTCGCGGGGCACTCGCTGCCTTCTTGGGCATGTGCGGCGCGGCTATCCTTCGACCAGGTCAAAGTGCCCGTCGCGGCGGCGAATCAGGACGGAAACACAATCGGATGAGGCATCGCGGTACACCATATAATCGCGCGTGTTGTCCATTTCGAGGAGCGCTTCTTCGAGCGTCATGGGTTTGCGGCGCTCATGATGGTTGACGCGGTAGACTTGCACCGCGGGCTGCGGCTGGACCTCGGGCTCAGCGGGTGTGGGCTTGCCTTCCACTTCGGAGGCGATCTTATGCGGTTTGCGCGCGCCGTCGCGCCACTTGGCGCGGACTTTGAGGCTCTGCTTTTCGAGCTTTTGCGCGGCGGCATGAATGGCGGTGAAAAGGTCGGAGTCGGTAGCCAATCCAACGAGCTCGTGGCCGAAGTAACTGACGGTGGCTTCGGCGCGCTGGAGATGGCGCTGCAGGGATAGGACGACGTGGATCTCGCAGTCGCCCTTGCCGTCCAGAAGTTTTCCGGTCTTGGCGAATTGCGCTTCGAGCTTCTTCAACTGGGCGGGAGCTAATTCGACTTGCCTGCCGGTGTAGGTGATTTTCATGGATGGGCCCTATCTTCGTTATAGCGCGATTGGAGTGGGCGCTGGGCAGCGTGGCAGTTCTTCGAAGTTCTTCGACGCAGAGACGCTGAGACGCAGAGATAAGCGCTGAGAAGAAAACTCCTTCATTCTCTATAGTCTTCTCTGCGTGGCCTCTGCGTCTCCGCGTCTCTGCGTCGAAAAACTGCCACGCATCTACTCCAACCTATCTGGTACGAATTTCCACAGTTGCGCCTTCCTGCACCGAGTCGCTAGGGTTTGAAACCACCAACTCGCCGGGTTGCAGGCCGGAGAGGATCTCCACTTCGGAGCCCAAGTCTTCACCCAGAGTGACGCTTCGGAAGTGGACCACGCGGTCGGCGCCTACCACGGCCAGGCGCGGGCCATTAGTGGTGAGCATTACCGTGTCGCCGGGGACGCGCAGCCGGGGTGTCGATTTCGAGGCGGCGAAGCGTATCTGCGCGTACATTCCGGGGTAGAGAGCACCGGTGGGATTGGGCGTTTCGAGAATTACCAGCATGGCGCGCGAAGCGGCGTCGAGCGCATTCGAAATATTGGTGACGCGCGCCGGGAAAATCTGGCCGGGGCGCTCTTGTACGCGCAGCTCGGCGAGCTGTCCGTCGTGGATCTCTTGCACGTAGGTCTGCGGAACGTTGACGAAGATTCGCAGCGGCGTGATTTTGGCGACGCGGAACATTTCCTTGGACGCGCTGGTGTTGCCGGCGTTGATGAGCGTTCCGATATCCACGTTGCGCGCAGTGACGATGCCGTCGAAGGGCGCGGCCACGCTGGCGAAGCCCTTCATCTCCTCGAGTCGCTTGACGTTGGCGGCGCTCGCGTTCACCGTCTCCTGCGCGGTGGCCAGGCTGGCTTCGGCGCGATCCGTCTGGGCGTTCTTGACGTCGAAATCGGCCTGCTTCTGGTCGAGATCCTGCTTGGAGACGGCGCCCTTGGTAGAGAGACGTTCCCAGCGGTCGAGAGTGACTTTGGCAAGGTTCAGGTTGGCGCGGGAGAGCGCGATATCGGCTTGGAGCTCTCTAAGCGCAGCTTGCGATTGTGCGAGCGTGGCGCGCGCCTGGGCGATCTGCTGATCGAGCTCGGGAGTTTCGATATCGGCCATCAATTGCCCGGCCTTGACGCGATCGCCGATGTCGACTCTGCGCGATTTCAGGTAGCCGTCGGCGCGCGCGAAGATGGGCGATTCCACCATCGCCTGCAGGTCGCCGGGCAAATCGATAGTGTCCTTGGAAGGCGCCAGATGGGCAGGCGAGACGATGACGATTGGCTTTTGTTGCGCTACAGTATCGGACGCGGCAAGCAGGACTCTTTGGCGCGTGAGACGCGGTAGCACGCCGGCGACGATGGCCGCAACCACAACGCATGCCAGCACCGCGAAGAACGTGAGCAGCGGGCGAATGCCGGGTTTGGGTGGAGCGGGAGCCGCCATTAGTTTTCGTCCATTCTGGAGTGGCCGGCGAACTTTGGCGGCGTGCGTCGCAAGACGCTGTACACAACCGGTACAAAGAATAGTGTAGCTACAGTCGCCAGGATCAGGCCGCCGATCACCGCGCGGCCCAGCGGTGCGTTCTGCTCGCCGCCTTCGCCGAGACCGAGCGCCATGGGCAGCATCCCGACGATCATAGCCAGCGCGGTCATAACCACCGGTCGCAGACGCGTGTACCCGGCTTCGAGCGCGGCTTCCAGAGCGCCGGAGCCGGTTTCGCGCCAGTCGTTGGCGAAATTCACCAGCAGAATGCTGTTGGCGGTGGCGACGCCGATGCTCATCACGGCGCCCATCATGGATGGAACGCTGATGGTGGTCTGGGTGACGAAGAGCATCAGCACGATGCCGGAAAGCGCTCCGGGCAGCGCCATCAAGATGATGAACGGGTCCAGCCAGGATTGAAAATTAACTACCATGACAAAGTATACGAGCAGGATCGCAAAGACCAGGCCGACGCTCAACCCGGTGAACGAGGTGCGCATGGTGGAGACCTGACCGCGGGTTTCGATGAAGCTGCCTTTGGGAAGCTTCGGGTCATACCGGGCGAGGACGCGGTCGACGTCGGATGCCACCGAGCCCAGGTCGCGATCTTGCACGTTGGCGTAGATATCGTAAACCGGCTGCACGTTATAGTGATTGACGACGGACGCCGTGACGCCGCGCTGCAGCAGGCCGACATTGGCCATCAACTGCCGGCCGGGGCCGCCGCGGATGGGGGTGCGCAGCAGCTCCGAGGTGGAATCGATGCGGACCTGCGGGGTCATAACGGAGATGGGATAATCGACGCCGTTGCGCGGGTCGATCCAATAATTGGGCGCGATTTGCGTGCTGGAGGAAAGGGCGATCAGAAGGCTGTTGGCGACCGATTCCTGCGAGAGGCCCATTTGCGACGCGCGGGTGCGATCGACGTTGAAAAGCAGCTCGGGAACATCGACCACCTGATGCGTGTGCACATCCACGGCGCCGGGGATGCGGGAGATGCTGCGCTCGATTTGGCGCGCCAGGGCGTAATTCGCTTTGTCGTTGGTCAGCGGGCCGACCACCTGGACATCGATAGGAGCGGGCAATCCGAAGTTGAGAATCTGGCCGACGATATCGGCCGGCTGGAAGAAGAACGAGAGGTTGGGATACTCGCGATTGAGGCGCACGCGCAGCTCGCGGATATAGTTCCAGGTGGAGGCGTGCTCGCCCGGGCGCAGCGAAACCAGGATTTCGCCGTCGAAGGGCCCAATGGTGGCGGTGTCGCTCATGGCGATGTTGAAGCCGGAATAGGGCAGGCCGATATCGTCGAGAATGTCGGTCAATTCGGCGGGCGGAATCACGCGGCGAATGGTGTTTTCCACTTGCGCGAAGTAGCGCTCGGTCTCTTCGATGCGCGTGCCGGCGGGCGCGCGGACGTGCAGGCGAATCTGCCCGGCGTCCACTTGTGGGAAGAAATCTTCGCCCAGCATTGGGGTGAGCGCGAGGCACGCGGCGCAGAGAACGAAGAAGCCGGCCGCCACCGTCTTGCGATGCGCCAGCGCGGAGGCCAGAGTGCGGCGGTAGGTTTCGCGCAGCCTTTCGAACCAGCGTTGGAACGCGCCGGAGATGCCGCCATGCGGGTGCTCGCGGCCTACCTCGGAGGCAAGCAGATAGCGCACCATGGTGGGAATGAGCGTGCGCGAGAGCAGGTAGGACGCCATCATGGCGATCACCACGGCCAGCGCCAGCGGCGTGAAAAGATAGCGCGCGGCGCCGGTGAGAAAGACTACGGGCACGAAGACGATGCAGATGCAGAGCGTGGAAACGAACGCGGGAGCGGCGATCTGCATGGCCCCATCGAGGATGGCTTTGACAATAGGCTTACCCTGCGCCAGGTTGCGATGGATGTTTTCGATTTCGACTGTGGCGTCGTCCACCAGAATGCCGACGGCGAGCGCCATGCCGCCCAGGGTCATCACGTTGATGGTTTCGTTGAGCAGATAAAGAACCGCGAGCGCAGTGAGAATGGAAAGTGGAATCGAGATGCAAACCACAAGCGTGCTGCGCCAGCTTCCAAGGAAGAGCAGGATCATCAAGCCGGTGAGAAACGCGGCGATCACGGCCTCGCGCAGCACGCCTTGAATGGCGGCGCGCACGAAGATGGATTGATCGAAGAGCAGCGTCAGGTTGAGCGCGGGCGGCAGCGTGGAGCGGATGCGCGGCAGAAGCGCCTTGATTTCCCGGATGACGTCGAGCGTGGACGAGCCGCCGTTCTTGAGCACAGTGAGCAGGGCGGAGCGCGCTCCGTTATGGCGCACGATGTTGGTCTGCACCACGTATCCATCGCGCACATGGGCGACGTCGCCAACGTAGATCGTGGTTCCGCTGGTCTGGCGGACGGGCAGGCGGTTGAACGCGGCAATGGCATCGGGCGAGCTGTTGAGCTTGACGGAGTATTCCTGCGGGCCGATCTTCACGGAGCCGGCGGGCATGATGAGGCTCTGCGCGTTGATGGCGTTGGTGACGTCTTCGGCGGAGATGCCCTGGGCGTAGAGGGCGCGCGGGTCGAGATCGACGGAGATTTCGCGCGGGCGGCCGCCGTAGGGCAGCGGGAAAGTGGCGCCTTCCACGTTCGCCAATTGCGTGCGGATGAAGTTATAGCCGAGGTCATAGAGCTGCTGCTCAGGGAGCGAGTCGCTCGAAATGCTCATTTGCAGGATGGGGACGCTGGAGGCGTTGTAGCGAAGAATATTGGGCGGCACGGTTCCGGGCGGCAGGGAATGCACCTGGTAGTTGGATGTGGCGCTAAGCTGCGCGACGGCGGCTTCGATTTTGGCGCGCGGATGGAAGAAGACTTTGATGACGCCGAGGCCGGGGAGGGATTGCGACTCCATGTGTTCGATGTCGTTGACGGAGCTCGTGAAGCTGCGCTCGGAGCGTGCGGTGATGGCTTCTGCCATTTCCTCGGGATTGATGCCGCTATAGCTCCAGATGACGCTGACCACGGGGATGTCGATCTCCGGGAAGATGTCGGTGGGCATGCGGAGGGTGGCGAGCACGCCGAGGATCACGATCAGCATCGACATGATGACGAAGGTGTACGGGCGGCGAAGAGCGAGTTGGACAATCCACATGGGGTGAAGGCGTTCAGATTATGATACGAAAAACACCGGCGCCAAACAGTGCCGGCGCTAACGGGGGCATTGCGCACGGGACAGCCAATCGAAGCGCGTACACGCAAGCGGGAACGCTGCACGCATGAGTGTCAATCCGAACCGCTAAACTAAGAGTTTTGGCGAGTTGCCGGAGTCCACTTTTTGACGCGCCCGCCCATCAAAGATATGATTGGTGGCGTCATGCAGATCTCTCGAAGATGCTTCGCACACCTGGCAGGCGCGGCGGCGCTGGCGGGACCGCCCATGTTGGCGCAGGGCAGTTCGCTGACGGCTCAACAGGTCGTCGACCGCATCCGGCAGAATGTCGGCGTTCCGTGGCAGCCGCAGTCGCTGGATGCCTTCAAGGCTGGCGATCCGGCCACGCCCGTCACGGGGATTGCCACCACCGGGATGGCGACCATGGACATGCTGACCCGCGCGTCCAAAGATAAAACGAACCTGGTGGTCACGCTCGAACCGACCTTCTTCGGCCGCCTGGATGCGCAGCCTGATCCTGTCGCAGGGGCCGGCCGGAGCGGCGGACGCGGACAGGCGGGCGTCGGCGCCGACGATCCGGTTTATGCGGCTAAGAAGCAGTTCATCCGGAATAACGGACTGGTGGTCTGGCGCTTTACCGATCATTGGCGTGGCCGCAAACCCGATCCATTCGCCATTGGCCTCGCGGGTGTGCTTGGTTGGACCAAGTACCAGGTGGGCGACGATGTGTTCCGCTACGATGTGCCGGCGGTCACGCTGACCGCGCTCGCCGACGGCCTGGCGAAGCGACTCAAAGCGCGCGCCGGTATCCGCGTGATTGGCGATCCGCAAACCAGGGTGCGACGGATCGCACTGCTGCCGGGCGTCTCCACTCTGGCCGCTGCCATCAAGAGCCTGCCGGAATGCGACGTGCTGCTGGCCGGCGAGACGCGCGAGTGGGAGTCGGTTGAGTATGCGCAGGATACCGTGGCGTCGGGCCAGAAGAAGGGCATGATTATGTTGGGGCGGGTAGTATCGGAAGAGCCTGGCATGAATGTTTGCGCCGAGTGGTTGAAAGCCTTGGTCCCTGAGGTTCCCGTCCGGTGGATGGCCGCGGGCGACCTGTACTGGAGGCCTGCCTAAGATGACCGCGAACGACGTGGTGGAGCGCATCAAGAAGAATCTCGGCATCCCGTGGAACGAGCAGACGACCCGCGATACTTTCAAAGTGGGCAGTCCCGATACCGGAGTGAAGGGAATCGCGACTACGTTCATGGCCACTCTGGATATGATCCAACGTGCGCACGCCGCGGGGCTGAATATGGTGATCACCCACGAGCCGACCTTCTGGAACGATCAAGACAAGATCCAGGATCTGGCTGCGGATCCGATATACAAGTTCAAAGTCGAGTTCTGCACCAAAAACAACATGGTGGTCTGGCGTTTCCATGACAACATCCATTCACGGCGGCCGGACTTGATCTGGGTGGGGCTCGTGCGAGCGCTGGGCTGGACCGATCGCGCGACCGGTCCCAACCAGCGATCCTTTGCTCTTCCGCCGACGACTCTGGGAGCATTGGCAGCCGATGTGAAAAAGCAGTTGGGTTCGCGCGCGCTGCGTGTGGTGGGCAACCCCGACGCCAAAGTGAGTACTGTGGCCCTCGCCATGGGCTACGGGATGCCGCGAGTTTCGCCCGACATCGATGTGGTGATTGGGGGTGAGAATCCCGAAACGGGCGGTCCCCTCGACGATAGCGAATATGTTCTGGACGCGGCCGCGTTGGGCAAGAACAAGGGCCAGATCATCCTGGGGCACGCCATCTCCGAGGAGTCTGGCATGGAGGACTGCGCCAACTGGCTGCGCACCTTCATTACCGAGACGCCGATTCAGTTCGTTCGCGCCGGCGAACCGTTCTGGTCTCCGAGAGCAGGAAGCCGTTAGTTCCAGCGGCGCATTGCCAATCGCGAGCGGAGCCGGGGGTGCGCGTCGGAAAGCCCTTTCTGAAATCCGTGGCGCCTGGCTGCGTGCCGTCCCAAGCAACTCGCCGTCGGACATATCTCAGGCTATACCGATGTGCCGCGCCGTGCGAAAGGACGCCGCCCGTCGCGTCACAGTTCGCCCACGGCCAGCCTTGCCAGAAGAGTGGCAGCCCCCAACACTATTTTGACGGCATTCGGCGACTTCCCGGTTTGTGAAAATGGCGTCGAGGTTTTGTGCGCATATGCTGCGATAAAGGGTTCTCGGCGAGCCGCCGGAACTCATCCATAACGTGGCGCCAAAACGGGCAATTAAGCTCCTCGAACGTTCGGGCCGACGAGTTCACCCCCGGCGGCCCGATGGAAAGAAATCCACTCTCGTTCAACGGAACGGCCATCTGGTGATCACTACGGCGAGCAGGAAGACCGAGACTCGAAGCCCGCCAACATTCCGGTCGCCACACACAGCCGGCGGGCGCTCCGGATCGTGCCCGCCGGCTTGCCATCGATTATCGGAGAACGTAGCGCATCGCATTATCGCGGCCCGTTGGATCCGGCTCCGAACCGTCCGAAACCCATCCGCTTCTGGAGTTGCTTGCGGACGCTTTCCGGGAGAACCATCGGCCGGCTCAAGTCTGGCGAGGAAGGCGCGAAGTCCTGGGCAGCGGCTCCGCCGGGTATCGGGGTCGCCACGAAAGCATGCATCTCGCCGGTGCTTGTCTCCATGGCTTGGCCAGCGATCTCTCCCGCATCGTTGATCACGAAGGCGAACGCCAGATACAGTGGGGAGTTCGCCGGTATGAGGGTGTTAAGATCCACCATCGCCTTGTTTTGCCAAAGGAAGGCGCGGCAGTTCCCCATATCATCGCAGGATGCGCCCACCACCTGACTATTGTCGTTGATCCCAAACGGAAAGCTTGAGAAGTCCGTGCCCACGGCGCCGAGGTCCTGCATGCCGGCCGCCTGGGTCCACAAAAAGCTGTGAATCTGGACGAAAGGAAAGCCGGGGACTTCGCCGGCTAGATCCGCGCACCCGACCACTTCACCCAAGTCATTAATAGATTGGCCCAGGTTGGCCATCGTGCCTCCCAGACTGCCGAGGTTAGTGGGTGAGCCGTTTTGCCACAGCACGGCGTGCTGCCCATCGTAGGTCGGATAAACTCCGCCGTTTGCGCAAGTGCCCGATGAGCCGACCACCTGACCGTAGTTGTTGAGCCACAGAGCCGCTCCGACCGTGTCGCCGGGAAGCGGCGGAAGTTCCTGGACTTGGCCCCCCGGCCCCCATAGCGCGGCTTCAAAATCGAGAACTTGAGGCGCTATGCAGCTTGGGTCCTTAGTGCTGGTCTCCGCGGCCCCGGCCACTTGCCCTTGATTGTTGATCGCATAGGCGATACTGTTATTCCCGCCCAGGGTGGGCAGCGCCGTCATGGTCCCATTCCAAATCGCCGCAAGGCATATGTATGAGGCGCCGAAACCGCAAAAGTTCTCGCTCGATGGATCTGTCTTTGAGGTCTCGGCGAAAACTGCCATCTGGTTACTCGCATTCAGTCCTCCCTCATTGCTGTTCGGCCCGCCCAGTGTGCCTAAGTCGTACATTACCCCTGGCCCCGAAAGGAACGCACGTGAGTTCCCGTTGGGGAGGGTCGCAGCCCCGGCCACACGGCCTTCATAGTTCATGCCATTGGCTGAGCCAACCGTCCCTCCCAAGGTGCCGAGGTCAGTGACCCTGTAGCGTGGCGTCTGTGCTGTTGCGAGCGTGGCGAGCAAGCCGCCCGCTGTTATCGAAACTGCTATCGAAATCAAGATCGTTTTCATATGGTGCCTCCATTCCATTCGGAAAAGGGGACGCGATTTCATTCTCATCGCCTGTTCCCTTGTTCACCGGTGCAGGCGCAAGCGAACGGCGAAACCGGCCATGGCTGTATATCTTTTTTCTACCTGCTGGAGAATGGTTGCCGAATCGGTCCATCAGGAATCGCCGCGGCGCTATCCCGACCTGCTGCAATCGCCCATTTACTGCGAGCTTGGCCCGCCGGTACATGAAGAATGAACGCCGGGGCAACACGCTGCGGACCACGGCATTGGTCAATGAGGTTTATCTCCGCCTGATAGACGTGACGAAGGTCGATGACGCGGCGCATCCTGGTGGACGCCGCTCGCAATCGGGGCGCGCACAAGCGCGGCGGCATGGCGGCCAAAGTGAACTTCGGGGAAACGGCCGTCTTATCCCCCACTCCGGATCGGTCCATTCTGGCTCTACCATGCGGCTCGCGATGTAACCCCCCAGCAGCGCGCGGCACTGCTGGATCAGACCGATCCCTGAAACCGCCGCCCCCGCATCCCCCCGGAACCAGAAAATAACCACGTTCGATCCCGTTGCGAACCTCGCATAACCCTCCCGCAACCGTTTGAAACTGGATCTTACCGCGCCAGCCGCGCCACTATCGGTCTGGTCCAACCCATGTCCCGAATGCTCGACGAGACCCGGCAGCAGCCGGAGGCGCTCGCAAAGACGCTCGAAGAGGGTTTGGCCACGCTCGGCGATCTGCGCCGCCAGTTCGAGGCCAGACGTCCCCGCCTGGTCACCTTGGTGGCGCGCGGCACATCCGACAACGCCGCCCAGTTCGGCCGCTATCTCGTCGAAATCACCACGCGCATTCCGGTTTCCCTGGCCGCGCCCAGCGTCCTCACGCTCTACCAGTGCCCGCTCGACCTGCGCGACGTGCTGGTAGTCGGAATCTCGCAATCGGGCGAATCCACTGACACCAACGCCGTGCTCGAAGACGCCCGCGCTCGCGGCGCGCTGACCGTCGGCATCACCAACGAAAGTGAAAGCACCATGGCGCGGACCGCCGAATTCACCCTCGCGGCGCGCGCCGGCCGCGAGGAGAGCGTGGCTGCCACGAAGACTTACTCGTGCCAGCTTATGGCGCTGTATTTGCTAGCCGCGGCGCTGGGCGGTGAGGTACAGGTCGAGATGTTGCGCCGTTTGCCGGACTGGGTGCAGACCGTGCTCGAACTCGAGGAGCGCGCTGGCGAAATCGCCGAGCGGTACACGTTCATGACGCGCGCCGTGGCAGTGGGGCGCGGCCTCAACTACGCCAACGCTCTCGAGTTGGGGCTCAAGTTGATGGAAACGTCCTACGTGGTGGCGGAGCGCTTCTCCTCGGCCGATCTGATGCACGGCCCCATCGCGCTGATCGAGCGCTCATTCCCCGTCTTCGCGTTTGCGCCTCCGGGAGTCACCTGGCCTTCCATCTCGGCCATGCTGGACCGCCTGGAGGAATTGAAGGCGGAGACGCTGGTGATCACCGACGAATCGAACCCCGAGGCGGCGGCCAAGCCCGCGCGGCTCATCCAGCTTCCCATTCACTGCATCGCGGCGCAAGGCCCATGCGATCTATACACTCCGATCCCCTACATTGTCCCAGCGCAACTTTTCGCAGCGCACCTGGCTGCGATCAAGGGCTTAAATCCGGACCGCCCGCGCGCACTCCAAAAGGTCACGCGAACCGTCTAACCCCGCCGACCAAATCGTGGCGCACGCACTCATTGCGTGCAGCGTTCACAATCGTGTGAACGCGCTTTGAAGTGGGGCGGACCCCCTGGTCCGCGCGGGTCCCCCTGGACCCGCCTTCCACCTACCGTCACAGAACCTGAAAATACTCGTAAAATCAACAACCGAAGCGCCTTAGCCCTAATCCCGAAGGCCAATCCCCGCCCTTTCTAGGTAACGTAAGAGACAATGGAATAGGAGAGTGTAAAGATGGCAAAGTGGAACAGCCGCTGTAGCCGTGACGATAATTCTCTCCCCGGCGCCCACCCGGCGCCCGCCGCCGCAGTCACCGCACCTTTCTCTCCGACATTCAACCACTTACCTATCCGGCCCCCCCCAGAGCCCCTATCTTTTCCGGGCCCCGATGCCAAAATACCAAACGACCCCAGTCCCATTTCCGAACACTTCTCCGCCACCAACAGCCTCAGACCGCCCAGCCGGCCGCTGTTCCGCCCGGTTACGAACGTCGCATAACCCGGCAGCAACCGTTTGGAACTGGACGCCGGACGCGCCGCGGCCCAGTATGTCGTAGACGCTCCGCCCGCCGGAGCCATTAAGATCTAATAAGGGGGTTGAGAGGTGACTTACCGTACAACTATTCTCACGGCGCTGTCGTTAGTCGCGTCGTTAGTCGCGTCGTTAGTTTTGTCGTTCGCGGCGATTTCCACGGCGATGCTTCGCCCGGCCATAGCGCAGGAAACCACAGCCAATATTACCGGCCGCATTACCGATCCATCGGGCGCCGCCGTGGCCAACGCCAAGATCACGGCGAAGGACGCTGACCGCGGGACGGTCTTCAGCGCCCAGTCGAACACCGACGGCGCCTACAACCTGTCGCGGCTCCCTATCGGCCGCTATGAAGTGCGCGTGGAAGCCAACGGATTCCAGACTGCCGTGCGTCCCGCGTTCCCGCTCACTCTGGGGCAGACGGCATCCGTCGATGTCGCCCTCCCTGTCGGGCAGCTTTCACAACAGGTCGTAGTTGAGTCGGGCGCGGAGATATTGCAGACGCAAACCACCGAGGTAGGTTCGGTGCTCGATTCGTCGTCCATCGCCAACCTGCCGCTCGAAACGCGCAACTACAATCAATTGACTCTGCTGGTTCCCGGCTCGGTCACCATCAGCCCCGCATCCTTTAATACCGGGCTGGCGACCTTCAATTCGGCGCGTCCGAATCTGGACGGCAACCGCGAGCAGGCCAACTACTATCTGCTCGACGGTATGGATAATAACGAGTTTGTCGACAACAATGTCGCGTATTCACCGAACGTCGACGCCATCCAGCAGATGAGCATCGTCACCAATAATCCCAGCGCCGAGCTGGGAATGTTCCTCGGCGGAGTCATCAGCGTCGGTCTGAAATCGGGCACCAACCAATTCCACGGCAGCGCCTTCGAGTATCTGCGTAACGACTTCTTCAACGCCAATGAATGGTCGAACAATTTCAATGGTCTTCCCACGCCGCGCGAGCGTTGGAATGAGTACGGAACCACCTTCGGCGGACCCATCAAAAAGAACAAGCTTTTCTTCTTCACCGATTACCAGGGATCGCGCTTCGATCTGCCCGCCACCGCCACGCCCCAGACCACCTTCACCGCGCAGGACGCCACCGGCAACCTTTCCGACCTCGGCGTCACCCTGCACTATCCGGGCACCAACGTCGTCATGCCTTCCAACCTCACGCAGGCAACGATTTGCGGACCCGGACAGAAGATGGGCGTGAATCCGTGCATCACCGGCATCAGTCCCACCGCATTGAAGATCGCCGCCGCGCTGCCTAAGCCGAATATTCCCGGACTCGCCGGCGGAACAGTCAACAATCTCGATAACGTCACCCAAACCTACGTGCATGGCAACCAGGGAGACGCCAAGGTCGATTGGTCGCCTACTGACAAAGACCACTTCTTTGCGCGCTACTCGCAGCAACACATCGAAAATCCCACTGTCAACAGCGACACACTCCTTTATAGCGGCAGCGGCAGCAATTTGTTCCCGCTGCAGTCGGCGGTGTTCGACTATACGCGGACGCTGAGTGTCAGCTTGGTGAACGATTTCCGCGTCGGCATGAACTACTACCCGGCCGATGCGAACATACAGTCGCTCGACACTACCGCCGGCGCGAATTTGATTCCGGGTCAGCCCACGCAGTATCTCCCCGGCCTCTCCTTCGCCAGTTCGAAACTGGGCGGTCAGTTGAACGGACCGTTCGCCTTCGGCACAGTGGATGGGCCCGAGATTTTCCATCAGACCGCCATCCAGGTTTCCGACACCGCCATCTGGACCCACGGCGCGCATACCATCCACTTCGGCTTCCAGGGGATTCGCTACCGCAATAACTACGTCCCCGCCACCAGCGCCGACGGCGCGGCCGGCCAGCTCAGCTTCAGCGGCACTTACACCGGTTACTCCGAAGCCGATTTCTTCCTTGGCTTGCCGGCTTACATGGGCTATGGACTTGGATTCACCGGAACCGTAGGTCAGCGCAATGAAGCCCTCGGCGCCTTTGTGCAGGATGACTGGCGCGTCAGTAACAAGCTGACTGTCAATTTCGGCCTCCGCTGGCAGTTATTCACGCCCATTTATGAAGTGGATAACCGCATGACGAACTTCAACGAATACACCGGCCAGATCGAGCTCGCGGGAGTGGATGGAAACAGCCGCGCGCTCTACAACCAATACAACGGCATCGCGAATTTCCTGCCGCGCCTGGGCTTGGCTTACAGCCTCGATAGTAAGACGGTGATTCGCGCCGCGTTCTCGCGATCCAGTTTCGAAGAAGGTACCGGCGAATATAACCGCCTCGCCACTAATGCGCCCTGGAATGTGGATCTGGTAGGTCAGTGGGGCGCCACTAACTCGGAAGGCGGCATTCCGGCCAACCAGATCACTCTCGATCAGGGCTTCGGCGCGCTCGGCTCCACCGGCGGCTGCACGGTAGCCAATGTCACTTCGGCCCCGGCTTCGTGCTTCGCCGGCGTGCGTCTCCACGCTACCGATCCGAACTACCGGCCCGCGGTTTCGAATCAATGGAACTTCACCGTGCAGCGGGAACTGACTAAGTCGCTGACGCTTCAAGCGGGTTACGTCGGGCAGCATAGCGACCACTTAGCCGCCATCTATGACATGGGTCAGGATTTCCTGCTGCCCAATGGCACGGCCATACCCGGACCATATCTCGCGGGTAACCCGGCGCTCGAGGCCGATGGAACCGGCCAGCAGCGGCTCAACACTTCGACGGCGATTCAGAACTACAATGGCTTGCAGCTTACCGCGATGGAGCGCTTTGCCCATGGCCTTGCGTTCCAGTTCAACTACACTTGGTCGAAGTGCCTCACTAACAATCAGGGCTACTACGGCCGCTACGGCAACTCGGCGCCCGCTCAGACTACGGCCGATGTGTCGTTTCAGGAGTACGTGTATAACATCTCTCTCGATTACGGGGAATGCGACGCCAACGTCACCAACAGCTTCAGCGGCTATCTCAACTACGATCTGCCGTTCGGCCACGGCCGTGAATTTGGCAAGAACGCGAACAAGGTCGTGAACGCCATTCTGGGCGGCTGGAGCTACGCCACCATCGTGACCGTCCATGGCGGGCTGCCGATTTCCATGATCCAGTTCGGCAACGATCCCACCGGCGCCTATTTCCAGCCGCGTCCGGATTGCATCGAGCCTTCGAGGCCTACGCCTTACAAGAATTTCGTAGGCGGCGGTTATGTCTGGTTCGACCCGACCACTATGGCGATTCCGGGACCGGGCCAGCTCGGGACGTGCGGCATCTCGACCGAGCACGGACCGGGCCTGAAACAGATCGACATGAGCCTCTCCAAGCGCTTCTCCATCACCGAGCGCCACAGCGTGGAGTTCCGCTTCGACGCCATCAACGCGTTCAACACGCCCATTTTCGCAGTGTCCGGCTACGCCACCGACGTCTATCCGGGCGGCGGCATCAACAACGCGCTCTACGGAGTGAACGCGGCCTATACCGCGAGCATACCCACGGGCGTAGTGAACACCTCGGACGGATCGAGGAATCTGCAGTTCTCGTTGAAGTATCGCTTCTAGCTTTCTTACTGTTCACGACCAATTCGTGGCGCACGCACTCATGCGTGCAGCGTTCACACTCGTGCGAACGCGCTTTGAAACCGGAGGCGTTTAAGTGAACAGCGTTGACGGCGTGCCGCTATTTGGGGCAGATTGGCAGCAAATTGCCGACCTGCCCCGCACTTACGCGATGATGCCTTTGCGCACTGCATACAGTATCAACTCCGGGATACTATGCAGGTTCAATTTCTGCATCACCCGCGCCCGGTGAGTCTCCACCGTATAGACGCTAAGATCGAGCAAATTGGCCGCCTCTTTACTCGATTTGCCTTCCGCCACCAGTTGCAGAATCTCGCGTTCGCGCGGCGTGAGAAGCTCGTAGGAGTCTTCCTTGCCGGTGCGCTGCAGCTTGCGCATGTAGTCTTCCAGCAGCACTTTTCCCACCGCGGGGCTGAAGAACGATTTGCCTTCGGCGGCGGCGTGGATGGCGCGCGCCAGGTCGGCCTCGGCGGAATCCTTCAGCAGATACGCCTTTGCGCCGGCCTTCAGCGCGCGCAGCACGTAGCCTTCGTCGGAGTGCATGCTGAGCATCACGATCTGCGTATCTGAGTGCGCCGCGCGGATCTGGCGCGCGGCTTCGATGCCGTTCAGCA
Source organism: Bryobacteraceae bacterium (assembly GCA_049522755.1). Lineage (GTDB taxonomy): Bacteria > Acidobacteriota > Terriglobia > Bryobacterales > Bryobacteraceae > PALSA-243. Next base: position 27,512 of record JBEKNN010000071.1, read on the forward strand.
GCGGCATGCCGATATCCATCACCACCACGTCGGGCTTCAGCGATTCCGCCATCGCCACCGCTTGCCGCCCGTCCTCGGCTTCGCCCGCCACAATGAAGTCAGGCTGCGATTCCACCACCCGGCGCAAGCCCGCTCGTATCAGGTTGTGATCGTCGGCCAGCAGCACGCGGACCTTCTTCATACTCGCTCCCGCGGCCTGTCTCTGTCGCTTTCCAAAGTCTTGGGCGGCCACGGCAGCTCGGCGATGACTGTCGCGCCTTGCTGCGGCGCCGAATGGACGGTGAAGGTTCCGCCCAGCCGCTTGACGCGCTCCTCCATGCCGAGCAGGCCCAGCCCGCGCGTGCGCCGCGGATCGAAGCCGCGGCCGTCGTCCTTCACCTGCACCACGATGCGATCGGGCGATTGCTCCGCCGTGACGGTGGCCGTGCGCGCCGCCGAATGCCGTACGGCGTTGTGCAGCGCCTCCTGCACGAAGCGATAGATGCAGATCTTATACTCGTCCGGCAGATTCTCGGACAGGTTGCCCGTCTGCACGTCCACCTCGATCTCGCTGTTGCGCGAGACCTCGCGGCCCTGCCATTCCAGAGCCGCGGCCAGGCCGAGATCGTCCAGCATGGAGGGGCGCAGCAGCAGCGATATATTGCGGACGGATTGAAAGGTCCGCTCGGCCACCGATTTCATGCGGTCAATCTGCTCTTTGGCGTCCGGCGCGATGGCGGGGAGCCGTCCCAGGTCCACCAGCAAAGCTCCCAGCGATTGACCTACTTCATCATGCAGCTCGCGCGAGATGGACCGCCGCTCGGTTTCCTGCGCGTCCACCAGCCGCGAGGAAAGAAGCTGCAATTCGTGGCGGCTGCGCGCCAGCTCATAATACCGGCCGCGCGTCTGCCGTTCCAGGCGCACAATGTAGACCATGCTCGCGGCCGCCAGCACCAGGCCGCTGCCGAAGGCGATCAGCAGCGCGCGCGAAAGTCCGCTCTGCAACTCGCCGAACTGGGCGAGCAGCGCCAGATCGTCCTGCTGCGCGCCGCGCCCGCTCCAAAGGCTCACTTGCTTGGCGCATTCGAGTACGCGCGCGTGCAAAACCGGTTCCTGCTTGATGACCAGCGCCGGTTGTCGGGCTGCGTACAGCGCACGCTGCTCCGCTACCAGGTCGCGCAGCGTTTCGAGAAACGGTCTCTCTTCGGGATAGCGATTCCAGGCTCCGGAAACCTGGGCGCTCAGCTCGCTAAGTCCGTCGATGACATCCTGGTCGGGCTCGGCGCGCGGACTGGCCGCATAGCGCGTGATGGTCTGGTCGTAGATCTGGACGGAAACGCAGATGTTCGAATTGGCCTGCTCACGCTCCGCAGACGCCGCCCGAATGGACTGCGCCTGCCGGTGCATTTCCCGCAGAACATGTACGGCCGTGACGCCGGAAACAACCAGCAGCGCCAGCAGGATTGCGAAGGCGCCGAGCAGGGTCCAGCGCAGCGGCGAGCGCGAGACGTCAGGCGTGGGAGTTGCGGCGGCGCTCGCTTCTTCAGTCGGCATCACCGGGTTTCAGGATAGCAGGGGAGGGTGGCCGATGGCCTGTCCCAAGCCGCTCCGGGCGGTCGATTGCATAATCCGTTTTATTCCGGCCGTCCAGCGTCTTTAATGTGGACCAACCGCGTCGCTCTCGTGCGACGCTTAGTGCAACGCCGGAGCCTGTTTCGCGACTACGCGCTTAAGCATCACGCATGCCAGTATGGCCGCGCCGGCGATGGCCGCACCGGCGATTTCGCGGCGATGCGCCAGCAGCTTCCGATATCTCCACAGCGGCCTGCGATATTTCCACGCGAACTTCATTTTTCTGATCGTCACTCTGCGCCTCCAGATTTCATAATTCCGCAATGCACAGGTCGGGCCATTGTGAGGAAAAGCGCGCGTCCTCGTAGCGGGATTTGACGGTGTTGTTAAGAGTCCGTGACACGAGCGTCATCTAATATACGAGCTGATATTCGACGCCATGGCCTGGACTGTTGGGGCTTAGATGATCGCAGACGGGAACTGCGGTCTGACCTTCGGCGTCTAAAGCTTATCCTTTTCGTCCGATGGAGGGTGGAGTAATGATGCGAGTTTGTGCGGGCTTGTGCTTCGTCGCTCTGCTATCCGGCGCGGCGTTCGGCCAATCCACGGAGGCCACGCCCAGATTTGAAGTGGCGGACGTCCATAGCAGTCCCCTGACCGCGCAGCCCTTCGTCAGAGGACCGTTCTATAGCAGCGGCCGTTATGAATTGCGATTCGCAACCATGCTGGATCTTGTCCGGACCGCGTACGGAGTCGATCCCGAGAAGGTGTTGGGTGGGCCGAGCTGGCTGGAAATGGACCGCTTCGACGTATTCGCCAAGACGCCGGCCGGTTCGACTGCCGAATTGCGGAAGCTCATGCTGCAGGCGTTGCTGGCCGATCGCTTCAAGCTGGTGGTGCACAACGATAGCAAACCCATGGCTGCATACGCCCTCACGGCCGGCAAGCGGCCGCAGTTGAAGGAAGCGGACGGGTCCGGCGAAACCGGATGCAAGTTTACGGTGCAAAATGGTGAAGAAGCACGCAAGCAAAATGCCCCAACGTCTCCTCCATCGGGTGGGGCGCCGGCCGGGCCCATCGAACTGCCGCTTATTTTGTACACCTGCCACAACACCACCATGGCGGCGTTTGCGGAGGGGATGCTTTCTATGCCGGGGGCGGGCCAGTATTTCAACAACCGGCTGGTGGTGGACCAAACCGAGCTGAAGGGCGCGTGGGATTTCAGCTTGAAGTTCACGCCAAAGATTCCGGCCGGGATCCCGACTACCGGCGAGAACATACCGATTTTCGACGCTGTGGACAAGCAGCTTGGGCTGAAACTGGAGCCGTCCACCGTCCCGATGCCCGTCTTCGTAGTGGATAGCGTGAACCAGAAACCCACCGACAATTTGCCCGATGTGACCAAGAGCTTTCCGCCGCTTCCGACGGAATTCGACGTGGCGGAGATCAAGCCGGCGGCGCCCAGCGGGGACGGAGGCAGAGGCAGAGCACAGCCGGAAATCAAGAACGGCCGGGTCTATGTGCCGGGCATCACGCTGAAGAACCTGATCATGATTGCCTGGGACCTCAATGGCGACGAAAGGCTAGCCGGCGCGCCGAAGTGGCTGGATACGGACCGCTTCGATGTCATTGCGAAAGCTCCGGACGGCGTCGCGATTGGGGACCTGACGCCCCAGCGATCGTCCGTGCCGCTCAACCTCGATGCCCTCCGGCCCATGATTCGCGCGCTGGTGTTGGACCGCTTCAAGTTGGTGGTGCACACGGAAGACCGGCCCCTGCCTGCGTATACATTGACGGCCGCCAAGCCGAAACTCAAGAAGGCCGATCCCACGAGCCGTACGAAATGGCAGGAAGGCGTCGCAACGGATTCCAAAGACACCAGGAACGCGAATCCTACGCTGGGAAGACTGGTGACCTGCCAGAACGTGACCATGGCGCAATTCGCCAAAATGCTGCCTGGAATTGCGCCGGGCTATCTTCGTACCGAGGTTGCGGACGCCACCGGCCTCGAAGGCGGCTGGGACTTCACCTTCAGTTTTAGCCCGGTCGGCGTGCTCCAGATGGGCGGAGGCCAGAGTGGAGACGGCGGCGCGGGTGCGGGCGGCGTCCCGGAGGCATCGACTCCAAATGGCGCACTCTCGCTTTTCGACGCCCTGACCAAAGAACTGGGACTCAAGCTCGAGATGCAAAAGCGCCCGCTGCCCGTCCTGGTGATCGATCACGTGGAACAGAAGCCGACTGACAACTGACGGCTGCAACGCGGGAGCATCCACTGCCGCCGCTAGGTCGGCGCGCGCATTCCGGTTGCCTGCGCGCTGCGAGAAATGAGAATTCTTCGACCGGGCCGTAACTATTTCCGTTCCGCACAGTATAAGCGGTATGGGCAAATACGCTGGCGATTTGCGTTTCGCGCTGCGGCAACTGCGGCTGAATCCGATGTTCACGGCGGTGGCAGTGCTGTCACTGGCGCTGGGGATCGGGGCGAATACGGCGATCTTTCAACTGATCGATGCCATCCGGTTGCGGCCGCTGCCGGTGGGGAATCCGCGGGAGCTGGCGTATATCGATTTCATGAAAGGCTCCAGACGGGGGGGCTGGTGGTCCACGCGCAGCGCGAACTTCACGTCGGCGCAATGGGACAGCCTGCGCACCCAACAGCAGGCGTTTTCCGGACTGATTGCGTGGAGCGCGAAAGGGTTCAATCTTGCGCAGGGCGGGAAAGCGCGATACGCGGAAGGTCTGTTCGTTAGCGGAGATTTCTTCAACGTCCTGCGCGTACCGGCATTTATTGGACGGACCTTTACGGCGCAAGACGATCGGCCGGGATGCGGGTCGCCGGGCGCGGTGATCAGCTACTCGTTCTGGCAGGGTGAGTTTGCGGGAGATCCCGCCGTCACCAGCCGCAATGTGAGGCTGGATGGCAGGCTGTTCCCCGTGATCGGGGTGATGGAGCCGGAGTTTTTCGGCGTGGAGATCGGGCAGCGGTTCGATGTGGCTATACCGATCTGCTCGGATCCAATGTTCTGGGAAGCGGGCAAGGGGCGGATTCCGACGCGGACAGCGTGGTGGCTGTCGCTGATGGGCCGGCTGAAGCCGGGTTGGACCATTGAGCGCGCCAACGCGCAGATTCAGACTGTCTCTCCGGCGATCATGCGGGAGACGCTGCCGCCTTCGTACCGGGCGGATATGGCGAAGGGCTACCTGGCTAACAAGCTGACCGTCACATCGGGAGCGACCGGCGTTTCCCAGTTGCGGCGGCAATACGAGGATCCGCTATGGATTCTGCTCGCGACCACCGGCCTGGTGCTGTTGATCGCGTGCGCGAATCTCGCGAATCTGCTGCTGGCGCGGGCGAGCGTGCGCGAGCGGGAAATCGCGGTGCGGCAGGCGATCGGCGCGTCGCGCGGGCGGCTGATTGGGCAGTTGCTTTCGGAAAGCATGCTGCTCGCGCTTTTCGGGGCCGCGCTGGGCGCAGCCATGGCGGCCATACTCAGCCGCGGACTGATCTCGTTCCTGACCACGCAGGACAATCGGATGTTCGTCGGGCTGGGTATCGATTGGCGGGTGCTGGGTCTGACGGGCGGGCTGGCGATTCTGACGTGCGTGCTGTTCGGCCTGGCGCCGGCGCTGCGCGCGACGCGGGTCACGCCGGCGTCGGTGATGCGCGCGAGCGGGCGGGGGCTGACGGCGGGTCGCGAGAGATTCAGTTTGCGGCGCGCGCTGGTTGTGGCGCAGGTGGCGATGTCGCTGGTGCTGCTGGCGGGCGCGCTGCTGTTTGTGCGCAGTTTGCAGAAGCTGCTTGCGGTGGATCCGGGCTTCCGGCCGGAGGGCATCGTGGCGGTGAGCGTGGATTATCGCCCCGCGCATTACCCCAAAGACCGGCTCTTGGAAGTGCGGCGGCAGACGCTGGAGAAACTGCGGGAGAGGACAGGGGCAATCTCAGCCGGACAGGTGGATATGACGCCGGTCAGCGGGTCGGGGTGGGACCAGAACGTGTGGGCGGATGGCTCGACGGATGCGCGCGTCGATGGGATGTTTAACCGCGCCGGGCCGGGATATTTCCGGACCATGGGTACATCGTTTGTAGCGGGGCGCGATTTTGACGAGCACGACAATCGGACGGCGCCGAAGGTGGCGATTGTGAATGAGGAGTTTGCGCGGAAGATCTTCCACGGGCAAAATCCGGTGGGCCGCTCGTTCCGGCGGGAGGAATCGGCGGACAAGCAGGACTCATTGTTCCTGGTGGTGGGGCTGGTGCGAAACACCAAGTATTACGAACTGCGCGAGGACTTCCGGCCGATTGCGTTCGTATCCTCGGCGCAGGATGAAGATCCGGGACCGGGCGGGACGTTTGTGCTGCGCACGAACGCGCCGCTGGGCGAATTCCACCACGCCGCGGAAACGGCGGTCGCCGAAATCCATCCGGGACTCGGGATCGATTTCACGGTGCTAACGACCCAGATCAAAGAATCGCTGATGCGCGACCGGTTGATGG
>JBEKNN010000072.1:0-33534 GCA_049522755.1 Bryobacteraceae bacterium
GTGATTTCGAGTTCGCGCGCCGCCACCACGGCATCTTCGAAGAACATCTCGTAGAAATCGCCCAGGCGGAAGAACAGCAACGCGTTCGGGTGCTGCTGCTTGACGCTATGGTACTGCCGCATCAGCGGCGTGGCGGCGTCAGCCACCTATTTTCCCACCGGCCGGGTAACGCCGGCGGTCTCGCCGCCGGTGGTAGCGCCGGCGGTCTCGCCGCCGGTGGTAGCGCCGGCGGTCTCGCCGCCGGTGGTGGTAGCGCCGGCGGTCTTGCCGCCGGTCCTCGCGATCAATCGCGAACCTCGAGGACGAATCCAACGCAAACCGCCTGCAGCAACACCGCCCACGCTACCCGCCTTCACGCGTAAATCCCGCGCAGCTTAATCGCAGCCGCCACGCGGTCAAGCGCCACCATGTACGCCGCGGTGCGGTTATTCACGTGGTGCTGATCGGCATAGCCGACAATGGAATCGAAGCTCTCCACCATGATCTGCTCCAGCTGTTCGTTGACGGCCTTCTCGGTCCAGAAAAAGCCCTGGCGATCCTGCACCCACTCGAAGTAGGAAACCGTCACGCCGCCGGCGTTGGCGAGAATATCCGGAATCACGAACACCTTCTTATCCTCCAGAATCTGGTCGGCCAGCGGCGTCGTGGGCCCATTGGCGCCTTCGCACAGGATTCTGCAGCGCACCCGCGCCGCATTGCTCGAGGTGATCACGTTCTCCGTCGCGGCCGGAATCAGGACGTCGCACGGCAGGAACATCGCCTCGGCCTTATCCATATCCTCGCCGCCCTCGAAGCCCGTGATGGAGCCGGTCTCTTTGCGGTGCTGTCCCAGCGCCGCGATATCGAGGCCGTGGGCATTGTATACGGCGCCATCGTACTCCACGATGCACACGATCTTGAATCCCATCGCCTTCATCAGCTTTGCCGCCATGCCGCCCACATTGCCGAAGCCCTGAATCACCACGCGCGAATCTTCCGGCGAGATGCCCAGTCGCTTGAGCGCCTGCAGCGTGACGATCATGCAGCCGCGCCCGGTGGCTTCCGGCCGTCCGCGAGAGCCGCCCAGAGACTCGGGCTTGCCGGTGACCACCGCCGTCACGGTCTGGCGCGAGTGCATGGAATAGGTATCCATAATCCACGCCATGATCTGCGCGTTGGTGTTGACGTCCGGCGCGGGTACGTCTTTCTCGGGTCCGATGAAGTCGATGATCTCCGCGGTGTAGCGGCGCGTCAGCTTCTCCAGCTCCGCGTCCGAGAGCAGGTGCGGATCGACAATCACGCCTCCCTTGCCGCCTCCGAAGGGTATATTCACCACCGCGCATTTCCACGTCATCCACGACGCCAGCGCGCGCACTTCATCCAGCGTGACGTCGGGCGCGAAGCGGATGCCGCCCTTGGCCGGCCCGCGCGCTATGGAATGCTGCACCCGATAGCCGGTGAAAACCTCCAGGCGTCCGTCGTCCAGCTGCACGGGAATGTGAACCGTGATCTCCCGCGCCGGGGAACGCAGAATCTTGCACATGCCGTCGTCCAGCTTCAGGCGCATGGCGGCTTCGTCGAACCGCACGGCCGCCGCCAGCCATGGATTCTTCTCGTTGTCGTAAGAAATGGATACAGGTGCAGCGTACGTGGCCACTTGAGCATCCTCCCAATTCACTATGCTATCAAGCCGCGCGTAGTCCGGCAGACTTGCTCTCCGAGTGTGTGGCCCCAGACCAGATCGTGGCGCACGCACTTATGCGTGCAGCGTTCACACTCGTGTGAATGCGCTTCGAGTCAGGCTTTAAGTGAAGGGATGGCGATGCCTTCGCCGCGCATGCCTTCGAGGTGAAATTCGACGGCTTCCTGGATGAGGTGTTCCACTTCGTCTCGCGAGTCGCCAACGGAGATCACGCCGGGAAGATCCGGAACGTACGCCCCCAAGAGGTGGGCCCTTTTTCATAGATGACCGTGTACTTCATCAATCCTCACGATGGCTGCCTTTAGTCGCCTTCAGCCGCCAGCCCGCATAGGACTCCCCATTCCGGGGATCCGCGGCGCGCTTACGACCCCATCACCTCGAGAGCCTTCTGAATCACGGGGTCGCGCTGCGCTTCCACTTCATCGCCCTTGGCCACGCCGAAAGCCTGGTTGAGGATTTCGGTCTTAAGCCGATTGACGATGAAGTTCTGTTCCACCGACCATTCCGTGACGCCGGGCCGGATGTCATGCGCCGAAAGGTAAGCCTGGAACTGATCGAGAAGCTGCGGCTGCACTTCGAAGTCTTCCCCGATCTTGTTCGCGTGCAGGAATTCGGTGGCGAAGCTGGTGAAAGAGCCGCTGGCGTCCAGCACCTGGCGCAGCCGGTTGGAAGCCGGCGGATAGACCACATAGTCGGGCTGAATGCCGCCGCCTCCCGTCACCACGCGGCCGCTATCGGTGTGGAACTCCGCTTGTCCGTTGAGATGCGCGGTGGTCGCGCCAAGCTCGTATTGCGACGAATCGAGCGGCTTTTGAATCGAGCGGCCGCTGGGCGTGTAATAGAGCGCGATCGTCAGCGCCATCCCCGCCCCCTGGCTTAGCGGGAAAACGTTCTGCACCAGGCCCTTGCCGAAGCTGGGCTCGCCCAGTACCACGGCGCGGTCGTGATCCTGCAGCGCGCCGGTGACAATCTCCGATGCGCTGGCCGATTTCGCATTCACCAGAACCGCCAGTTTGAAGGTATACGGAGTGGAGTTGGGCGGAACCACTTCGGCTTTTTCCGGCATGGCGCGGCCGCGGACGGAGAAGATCTGCTGGCCGGGCTGGAGGAACAGCGACGCTGTTTCCAGGGCCGCGCCCACCACTCCGCCGGGGTTGTTGCGGAGGTCCAGCACCAGTCCCTTCAAATGGTTGCCGCCGAGTTTTTCGATGGCCTCTTTGATCTGCTCGCCGGTCTTTTCATCGAAGCTGGAGACGCGGATGTAGCCCACTCCGTCGCGCAACAGGAAGGTGCGCTCCACACTCGGCGCTTGCAGCTCTTCCGGCGTCAGCACGAAGTGAAGCAGCCGCGGAACTCCGGGACGGCGGACATCCAGTTGCGCCTGCTGCTGCCGCGATTCGGTAAGCAGCTCGGCGATCTGATCCATATCCAGGCGGTTGATAATGTAACCATTCACGCCGACAATATCGTCGCCCGGAGCCAGCCCGGCCTTCTGCGACGGGGTTCCGGGAGCGGTCTGAAGAATGATTACGCGGCCCGGCAGCAGCGATACAACGCTGCCGAATCCCTTCTGCGTGGACGCCTCCATTTTCTTGACCTGGTCGAACTGGCCAGGGTCGAAGAAGATGGAATGCGGGTCCAGCGTTCGCAGCAGGCCGGGGATGGCGCCCTGGTAAAAGACCTGTTCGGAGGATATCGGGTCGGCCGCGTTTTGCTCCATCAGCGCGTAGACGCGCATGACGCTCTTCATCTGGGATTCCAGATCGTCCGCGGCGAAGAGCGCTACGGCGGAACAGAGAAAGGCTGCGAGGGGGCGGTACATCAGTCGGGCCAAATTGAGTAGATAACTGGTTTGACGCTGAACCGGACGGCTGGTTTCACCGTCTTCTATTATCGCGCGAGTCAATCGGTCCCACGAATCTGCTCCGGAACGCCCTGCTCCGGGACGCCCTGCTCCGGAACCCGGTACCGCGTGAGCAGTTCCACCCCCCTCGGCTGCCCGTTTTGCTCCGCCAGCCGCGCATGTCGCCACGCCGCCGCGTAATCTTCGCGGATGGCGTACTCTTCGCACAGCGACGCGTGCGCCTCGGCGAATCCAGGCTCCAGCCGCACGGCTTCCAGCATCAACGCCAGCGCGTAATCGGCCTTGCCGCCGATGCGGTAAAACTGCGACAGCGCATAGTACGGCTTGGCGTTCGATGGCTCACGCGCGATCCACTCGCGCTGTTCGTCCATGTGGAGGCGCGTCTCGTGGTCGAGCGCGAAGTCGATCACCTCATCGCGCCAGAAACTCATTGCACAGCTCCCAGAAGCATGATGCGCACATCCATTACGTTAGTGTGCGTTGGTCCGGTCTTCACCAGGTCGCCGAGCGATTCGAAATAGCGGTACGAATCGTGGTTGTCCAGGTAGCTGCGGGCTTCCGCGTTGCGCGCCAGCGTCGCGCCATCGGCCATTGCGCCCGCGGCATCGGTGGGGCCGTCGGTGCCATCGGTGCCGGCGCTGAAGACCACGGCGTTGGGCAAACCGGCGATATCGATTGCCGCCGCCAGCGCGAATTCCTGATTGCGGCCGCCCCGGCCGTCAGTCCCATCGCCTTTGAGAGTAACCGTGGTTTCGCCGCCGCTGATTATGCACGCGGGCGGCTTCACCGGGTGGCCGGTGTGTGCGGCTTCGCGCAGGATAGCCGCGTGCATGCGCGCAATCTCGCGCGTCTCGCCGACAACTTCGCTCGATAGAATCAGCGTGCGATAGCCGAGCTCGCGTGCGCGGGCGGAAGCGGCGGTCAGTGCGAGGCGGTTGCTTCCGATTACCGTATTGCGGACGCGGCGGAATATTGCATCGCCGGGTTTGGGCGTCTCGGGAATCTCACCGCGCTGGCCGGTTTCGATGCGAACACGGACCGCCTTCGGCGCGCGCCGCCAGATTCCATAGCGCTTCAAGACGGCGGCGGCATCGGCGAAAGTGGAGCCGTCGGGCGCGGTCGGGCCGGAGCCGATCACGTCCACGTTGTCGCCGACTACGTCGGACAGCAGCAGCGATTCCACGCGCGCCGGCGCGGCCAGGCGCGCCAATTCCCCGCCCTTGATCCGCGAAAGGTGTTTGCGCACGGTATTCATCTCATGGATGTCCGCACCCGCGGCCAGCAATAGCCGCGTCAACTCGCGTTTTTCCTCGAGCGTTACCGGCGGCGCGGGCAGCGGCAGCAGGGCGGAAGCGCCGCCGGAGATCAGGCACAAAACCAGGTCGTCGCGCTGCGCTTGCGCGGCGAGGGCGGCGATGCGTTCCGCGCCGTTCCTGCCGCGCTCATCCGGCTCCGGATGGCCGCATTCGTTCAACTCGATGCGGTACGTGGCCGCGGCGTGACCATACTTCACGTTCACCAATCCGGTTCCCGCCGGAACAGACAGGCCAGGAGGCCTGTCCCACAGAAGCACGCGTTCGCAGGCTCGCGCCATAGACGCGCCCGCCTTCCCTGCCCCCAGAACGAAAATGCTCTGGAAGCGGCTGAAGTCGATGCGCTCCAGATGCCGCTCCACCGCGCGCGAGGGATCGGCCGCGGCCAGCGCGGCGTCGAAGATGGCGCGGGCGTGTTTGCGTAGCGTTCGTGCGCTCATTTCAGCATCGGATGGTTGAGAACGGCTTCGAGCGCCTGCTCGGCATCGTCGCTTTCGATGGCGATGCGCACGTCGGCCAATGCGTAGACTTCGCGGCGCGATTCATACAGCGCGGCGAAGCGCTGCGGATCGCGGGCGAGCGGGCGCACGGAAGTGTCGCCAACGCGCCCCAGTACGCGGTCAAATGGACAATCGAGCCAGATGGCGATTCCGTTCTGCAAGATCAGCTCGCGATTGGCCGCATCCACGAATGCTCCGCCGCCGAGCGCGAGCACCGCCGGGCGTCCGCGCTCGATCCAGCCGACATGCTGCCGCAGCATTTCCGATTCGATGCGGCGAAACTCCGGCTCGCCGCGCGCGTCGAAAAGCTCCGCGATAGTGGTCTTCTCGGCCGCCTCGATTTCATGATCGAGGTCGAAGAAACTCCACCCCAGCCGATGGGCCAAATGGCGGCCGACGGTAGTTTTCCCGCTGCCCATGAAGCCCACCATATAGAGACCGGGCGTGCGTTTCAGCCGAACGTTCATGCCGTACCTCTCATATCATTACTTCATAGTGCAAGTTACTTGTCAGAGCAAGCTGCAGGTTGTCCTTGTACTGCAGGTTGCCCCTGTGGGGCAGCCAATCCTGGCTGCAGCCGGCTTTCAGCCGGCTTCTCTTCGCCCAGCGATAAGTCGCTTTCTGCCCCAGAGACCCTCCCCCCGCTCATGACCCAGTCCCGTTCATCGCCGCCAGCCGCCCTTCCACAATTGACGGGAACACTCGCGCCGCCACCACCAGCAGCCAGGAAGCCGGCGGCGCCACCACCGTACGCGCATTCCTTTCCACGCCGCGCCGGATCGCCATCGCACACCGCGCCGGTTCAATCGCCATGCGCCGCGCTTTGATAACACGCTCGGGCGCCTGGCCGGCGCGCACATGCTGCTGGAACGCGGTTTTGACGTAACCGGGGCACACGATCATAGTGCGGATGTTGTCGCCGCGCAGCTCCATACGCAACCCCTCGGTGAGCGAGCCGAGCGCGTATTTCGAGACGCTATACAGCGTCATCCAAGGCAGCGTCAGCTTGCCTGCGATGGAGCCGACATTGACGATCATGCCAGTTCGCCGCTCGCGCATATGCGGCACAACCACCTGCGTGAGGGCCAGCGGGGCGAAGAAATTGAGCTCCATCAGATGGCGCGCCTCCTCCATGGGAACGCGCCAGGCCGGAACGTAGAGGCCCACGCCGGCGTTATTGATCAGGATGTCAATCGAGCCGAAACGCTCCACAGTGCGTTCGACCAGGTTGCGGCGATGGGCGTCATTGGTGATATCGCCCGGCGTGATCAGGGCATCGGGCGTACCGGCAGAAGCGGCGGCTTTGCGGAGGCCGTCCTCGGAGCGTGCGGTTAAAGACAACTTGGCGCCGCGTCGTGCGAATTCCGCGGCGCAGGCCGCACCGATGCCTTCGGAAGCCCCGGTGATGAGGACGACTTTGTTCTGGATCTGCATGCGCCGTGCGGGCGGATGCCTAGCTGCGCACGTCGTCGAAGCGCTGATTGATCGCGTCGAAGCGGACATCGAAACGCCGTTCGAAAGAGTCAAACCGGACGTTCCGGTACATCGACAGGAGGCCGAACATGGCAGCGTTCCCCAAGATCGGCAAACCAATTGCTAGGTAAAGCTGTACGTTGTTAATCATGCGCTTGGCTCCATCTTACTCTACTCCCGTTCGCGGCATAATAATATCATGGCCTCGCGCCTCATTCCGCTGTTTCCCCTGCGCGTGGTGGTCTTTCCCCGAACCCCGCTGCCCCTCCATATTTTCGAGGAGCGCTACAAAGAGATGACGGGCAATGCCATACGCGACCACACCGATATCGGCATCGTTTTGGCCAAGGAAGAGGGCATCGTGAATGCCGGATGCACGGTGCGCATCGAGAAGCTGCTGCACACCTATCCGGACGGGCGCATGGATCTTCTGACGCGCGGGCAAGACCGCTTCGAAATCCTCGACCTGAACCAGGAGAAGAGTTATCTGCAAGCCACAGTGGAATTCTTCGACGACGATGACATCGCCGCCACGCCCGCCGATCTGCGCGACCGCGCGCTGGCCAATTACAGTGCGCTTCGCGAACTGACCAGCGTGGATGACCGGGAAGCGGCCGACCTCAACGATCCGCAGCTCAGTTTCCAACTGGCGCAGATCCTGCCCGATTTGGATTTTCTGCACGCGCTACAGCGCGACCGGTCTGAGACCGGCCGGCTGAAGCAATTGAACCAATATCTGGAACAGTACATTCCACGCCAGCGCACCATCGAGCGAGTTAAAGCGGTAGCGCCCACCAACGGATTCGGGGGCAAGCACGCGGAGCTCTAGCCGATGACGATCAGGATTCGCGGCGCCGCGTGGGGCGGACCCCCCGGTCCGCGGCCGGCCCCCTGGCCGGCCTCTTCCGCCGCGGAATATGCACCCCCGCCCGCAGTCTTGAGCGGCCAGCACACGGCCGCTCCGCGCCGCTCACGCCCGTTCTTTCTGTCGCTATGCTTCCATGGCGCCGTCGTAGCGTTGCTGGCGCTCAGCTCCGCCACGCAGTCCGCTACGCCGCCCTCGCTCTACGACCAGGAGATCCGCCCCTACGAGCACAAGCTGATCTGGTACAGCCTGAAGAACCGCACTCCGGATGTGCGTCCCACATCGGCGAAGAAAACTCCGCGGCCGCCGCGCGCCATCCGGAAGTTCGACCAGAGCCTGATCGCAGGAGTGAAAGAAGATGCCCGGCCGCCGCAGAAGGTGTGGATCCCGGACGCGCCCAAAGTGGATCTTGCCAAAGTGATAGTCGAGCCGCTGCCGAATCTGCTGGCAGTTGCGCCGGCGCCCAAGCGCCCGCTACGAGCCTTTCAACCGCCGCCGGAGCAGCAAGTGAAACCGAAGCCCCTACCTGTGATACCGGAAGCGCCGGCAGCCACGCTGAAACCCGCGGCGGCAATTCCGACGGATTTTTCCCTCGACATCAGAACTCCGCGGCCGCTGAGAACCTTCGTACCGCCTCCTACCGTCAAGACGGATGTGAAGAACACGGCGGAACTTCCGCTGCCGCCTGAGGCGCAAATGGCCGCGCTGCCGGTGAGCACGGCATCCATGGCTATCGTGAGCCTCGATCCCGCGAAGACCATGGAGATACCCAAGCCGCCGGCGCCGCGCGAGGCCAACTTCTCGGCCGGTCCCAAGCTGAATCCGGATGGCGAGAGCACTCCCGCATCCACCGCGATGCTCACCGTGCCGGGGCTCTACGCGCACGGCGGCCCGAAAGACATTCGCCCTTCACTGACGGCCGGCCTCGCGCCGATGTCGCAGCAGAATCTCATGGCGGCCATGCGTACGGGCAGTGTCGCCGCCCATGGAGCCCCGCAGCCGAATGCGCCGCGCGTCTCCAGTTCACCCGATCCGCGGATGAGCGGCCGCCTGGTATACATGATGGCGATTCAGATGCAGAACATCACCAGCTATTCCGGAAGCTGGATGGTATGGTTCGCGGAACACCAACCGCTGCCCGGTGCGCCGCCGCTCGAAATGCGCCCTCCGGACCCGCTGCACAAAGTGGACCCCAAGTATATCGCCGATGCCGTCCTGGAGCGTGTGGAAGGCGTTGTCCGGCTGTCGGCGGTGATCCGCAAAGATGGCCGTGTGGAATCGGTGGAACTGCTGAAGCACCTGGACGACCGTCTCGACAAGAGCGCCGCCGAAGCGCTCGGCAAATGGCAGTTCCAACCCGCGCTGCGCGATGGATCGCCGGTGGATGTGGACGCGGTGTTCGAAATCCCATTCCGGCTGGCTCCCCGAACCACCAGATAATGCGCCAATTCCTGATCGTAGACGCCGACGATACGCTGTGGGAGAACAACATCTATTTCGAGCGCGCGTTCGACGAGTTTGTGTCGTTTCTGGACCACTCGTCGCTCAAGCCGCCCCAGGTCCGCGAGGTGCTGGACGCCATCGAGAGGGTCAACGCGAAGGTGCACGGTTATGGCACTCTCAACTTTGCACTCAATCTGCGGCAGACCTATGAGCGGTTGTGCGAGCGGCATATCGAAGAGGGCGATCTGCAAATCGTGATGCGCTTCGCCGAGCGGATTCTGGATTGCCCCATGCAGGTAATCGAGGGCGTGGAAGAGACGCTGGCCTACCTCGCAGACCGGCACGATTTGACGCTCTTCACGAAGGGGCATCCGGACGAGCAAAAGCTGAAGGTGGACCGCTCGGGCCTGGGCCGCTACTTCAGCCACACCGCGATCGTGAAGGAGAAAGACGCGCCCGCATACCGCAAGCTGGTGCAAGAACGCGCGATGGACCCGGCACGCGCTTGGATGATCGGCAACAGCCCGAAATCGGATGTGAACCCGGCGCTGGACGCAGGCTTGAACGCCGTCTTCATTCCGCACGCGCATACCTGGGTGCTGGAGAAGGAAGAGATCCGGCCGGTTGAGGGACGCTTGCTGGTGCTCGAGAGATTCGATCAGTTGCGGCAGCGGTTCTGATTCACAATCACGGGCCGACTCATCGAAGCAGTCCTTTTCTTCGACGGCTGATCGTCAGCTTAAAGCGATCAGCCACTAGCTTTTGAAGCATCCACATCCTCTGGTAATTGGTCGCGACCACTCTGCCACCGTCAGAAACGTCATCTCAACGCGGCCGAAATCGGAACGAAATGCCCCGCGGATTGGACTCTGTACCGCACGCGGATGCTCCCGAAGCTTCGCGCGACTCACGTACTTGCCGCCGGGCAAAAGGATCACCAAGGCGGGGCCGGAATCGACAACATCGGATACCCCGCGCTGTTGCCGTACGGCAACTTTGAGTTGCCCTGCGCAACTGCGATCTACGTCGCCGTCATATTCTTCCTGGCCCGTTCCGGTGGATATTGAGCAGCAATGGCACATTGTTCCGGCATTAAGTTCGCCTCCAGTTGACCAGTTGACCCGCGGCGGCGTCGACGGCGTAACTGTAAGGGAACTGCGGATGCGGTGTGCCCACTCCAACGACGATGCGAAGCGCCGACCGTTAAACGGCTGAAATAGCGGCAATGGGTGCTTAACCGTTTTGGGGAAACCGCGACAGGGCAATGGGGTCGACTTGAAAGTAAAGCTGGACCCCCAAAACGGTTAAGCACCCTACTTCCACCTTCCCTACCGCTGTGAGGATTGGCTTGGAGCGCAACTCCTGGTAAACGGCCTGCCGGCCGCAAGCGCAAGGCAGAGTAAGCTGATCGGCAGTCGGCTCCGGGAATTGCAAGAGTTGGCTTAAAGCTGCAGCCCCGGCATGATGCATGGCCGAGCGCACCAACGTCTCGGTAGCCTCCAGATCTAGGCGTCCGGTTTTCCGACGACCGTTGAAGACGACACGCAGCAGTTGGTCTATTTCGCGCGCGATTTCTTGGCGGATCGCGTCGGCCGTTTTTTTCCTGTAGCGAGAGCGTGTCCTGGACCGGCCGCGCCCGGCAGATGGTTTCGTTGACCTCTAGTAACTCCTGGCTGAGTTGCCGAAATCTTGGAATGCCTCCACTTCGCGTTGCGCCTTGCGCAGTTCCGCCGCGGAGGCGAAACTTTCGCTGACGGTCTTTCCGTCGACCTTGCGAGTCAGCCGGAAATTTGGGCCGTGCCCGGGTTGGTTGGGCTGATGACAGCGGCAATTTGGCTTGCCGCAACGACCGTTGATTGCGGTGATGGAGCCGCCGCGAAAATCACCCAGTTCCAGGATCTGCATCAGAATGCGGGAGCGCTGCTGCTCGAGGACGGCAAGGGACTGGGACAAAGGACACTTCCAATCCTAACGTATACATACGTTAGGATTATATCGCCCAAAAAGGAAGTAGCAAAACATGTCCTTGTATGTCGCGCACCCCTCCCTCAACCCCCGCCATTTGGCGCTATAATATACGACAGAATGCTAAGCCAACACATCGAACTCCACGCGGTTGAAGAACAGCTGGGCGGCGAGCGGGTTCTCGGACGATCTCTCCGATCCGAAACTGACCTGCAGGCCGCCATTCGCGAGGGCTTTCCCCAGAAGGTGGTCGAAGGCGTCATGCACTCAGCTGGCATCACGTTAGGCGAGCTAGCAGCAACTCTCGATCTGTCCATTCGCAGCTTGCAGCGGCGGCGCAACGAAGGGCGCCTGGCGCGTTTCGAATCCGATCGCCTCTATCGCCTGGCGCGGATCATTGCCTTGGCCAAGCACTATCTGGGCGACGATCAACTCGCGACGCAGTGGCTCAAACGCCCTAACCGGGCGCTGGGCGGCAAGATTCCGCTTGAGTCCCTCGATACCGAACCCGGAGCGCGGGCCGTCGAGAATGTTCTCGGCCGGATCGCCTATGGCGGGGTGAGTTGACGCGGGTATACCGGATCCTTCGGAAACTCTATTCAAAGCAGCCGTTCGACGGCGAGGGCCCATACCGTTTTGGTGGACGTTGGTCCAGCCCCGGCGTCCGCCTGGCATATGCGGCTGAGCACTTGTCCCTGGCCATGCTGGAATACTTCGTTCACATCGATCCGGACCATCCGCCCCACGACCTGGCAGTAGTCGAGGCGGATGTACCGGATAATGTGCCCAGGCTATCGATCGGCCCGAAAGAACTGCCGCCAAATTGGCGTCAGGCCCCAGCGCCGGCGGCTCTCGCCGGGATCGGCGATGAATTCGTACATAGTGAACGGGCAGCGGTGCTGACCGTTCCCTCGGCGCTGGCGCCAACCGAATCCAATTGGCTCATCAACCCGCGACACCCGGCCTTCGCCAAAATCCGCGTGCATCCAGCCAAAGATTTTCACTACGATGCGCGGTTCTTCCAATAGGTAACGCGCGTGGCGCGCGCACTCCTGCGTGCCGCGTGCACACTCGTGTGAACGCGCTTCGGATCGAGCCGGAACCGCTTTCTTGCGGCACCCTTACCCGCAGCCGACTTTCGCTGGCTTACATCCCGGTCAAGACGCAGGTTCGCGCCCTTTCCCGCCCGCTCAATAAAACAGATACTTCCGCCACTGCGCGTCGCCCTTGCCCAGCATGCGCATCAGGTGACGGCTGGTGTGAAGGCTGAAGGGGCGCGGCTGCCGGGCCAGTTTCATGCCGGCCTCCTCGGGCGTCCGGTTGCCCTTCTTGTTATTGCACGGATGGCAGCAAGCCACCAGGTTCTCCCAGGCCGATTCGCCCGCGCGCGAGCGCGGAATCACATGGTCCAGCGTCAGCTCGCCCGACGGCATAATCCGGTGGCAGTATTGGCACGTGTAACGGTCGCGCATCAAAATGTTCTTGCGCGAAAGCGCGCGCGTCTGGTGCGGAATGCGCCGGTATTCGAGCAGCCGGATCACCGAGGGCAGACGCGTCATGGAGCGCGCCGAATGCACCGCGTGCAGCGTCTCTTCCTCCGCCGAAGCGACTCCCTTCAGGACCAGAACCAACGCGCGCCGCGCGGCGCAAATGTTGATCGGCTCGAAGCTCGCGTTCAATACCAGTACCGGCCTCTGCATTCGATCGCTCGGCATTCAGGATGCTCCCCCCGCGTTGATTAGTTGCGGCTCTAAATCCGCAACATCCATGCGCCGGTCCACGCGCGCAAGCGTCAAAAGCGCCACTCGTTTGGCCCCGGCCCGCTTCAGCGCAACCGCGCACGCAGCCGCGGTGGAACCGGTGGTCATTACATCGTCGATCAGCAGGATGCGCTTGCCCGCCACCGCATCCGGCCGCCGGCAATCGAACGCCTTCGCTACATTGCGGCGGCGCTCGGTATTGCTCAACCCGGCTTGCGTCGCCGTCGGGTGGGCGCGCCGCAAAGCGTTGATCACCGGGATAGCAGTCCGCCCCGATAGCGTTCGCGCCAACAACATCGACTGATTGAACCCGCGCTGCCACTGGCGGCGCCAATGCAGCGGAATCGGCGCAATGGCGTCGAAACGCTCATCCCGCGGCAGCGCCGACGCCATCAGATCGCCCAGCGGCCGGGCCAGGGTCCGTACGCGGCCATATTTATAAAGGTGAATCAGCTCGCGCAGCACGCCTTCGTAAGCGCCAAAACAGTATGCCGCGTCGAAACCGCGCAGCCCGTGCCGGCAAATGCCGCACCGCCCCTGGTCATCCAGCGGAAAGGCGTTTTGAAAAGGCGTGCGGCAAATAACGCAGAAGAATTCGGCGCTCAATGGCTCGGGCCGCTTCACGCAGCCGGCGCAAACCGGAAGGCGGCTGAGCGTACCTAAAACGCCGCCGCAGATGCGGCAATCGGAGGGGAAGACAAGAGAAAAAAGGGCGCAGGAAGCTGATCTGACTACTGAAGGACCGATGCTTGCGAATGCAGCCCGTCTGCTACTCGAGAAGGCCCACCCCCCTGCTAAATTCCATTCTAGCCGATTTTCGAAGCAGCGCGATACATTCCTTGCCGCGATTGTTGTAACTCACGCCGCGCCGGCCAATATTCAGCGATTTCCCGATACCCTTCGGCGCCGCGAATGGTGTACCCTGGAGTGATCCGGAGTTAATGCCATGCCCTATAAGCTCAACGTGAATGGGCGGTCTACCACCGTAGACGTGCCAGCGGATATGCCCCTGCTCTGGGCCATCCGGGATGTTCTCAACCTCCACGGAACCAAGTACGGCTGTGGAATCGGCCAGTGCGGCGCCTGCACGGTGCACCTCAACGGCCAGCCCGTGCGTTCCTGTCTGACGCCGGTTTCCGCCGTCGGGAATCAGCCGATCACCACCATCGAGGGCCTCTCGGCGGATGGTACGCACCCCGCCCAACTCGCCTGGCTGGAACTGGATGTGCCGCAGTGCGGGTATTGTCAGGCCGGGCAGATCATGTCGGCCGCCGCGTTGCTCACGAAAACCCCCAAGCCCACCGACAAAGATATCGATTCCGCCATGAACGGCAATCTCTGCCGCTGCGGCACCTATCTGCGCATCCGCCAGGCGGTTCACAAGGCGGCCCAGCTTGCGTCCACAGCGTCCACCAAGAAACCTACATCGGCGCCGGATGGGCTGCCGCGTCTGAATCAATAAGGAGGTCAAAATCATGCGCATCGATCGGCGATCTTTTCTCAAAGTCAGCGCTTTCGGCGGCGGCGGCGTGCTGCTCGGCCTCTACGCGCCAAATGTAAAAGCACAGGGACGCGGCGCCCCGCCGGTTCTGCCCGACCCGCACCTGTTCATCCGCGTTGCCGCGGACGGCACGGTAACCATCATCGCCAAGAACCCCGAGCTCGGCCAGGGCGTCAAGAACATGCTTCCCATGCTCATCGCCGAAGAGCTCGACGTAGATTGGAAGTCCGTCAAAATCGAACAGGCGGATTTTGACACCACGAAGTACAACGGGCAAAGCGCCGGCGGCAGCACCGCCACGCCCAACAACTGGACGCCCATGCGCCAGGTCGGCGCAGCCGGACGCGCGCTTTTCGTCACGGCCGCCGCGCAGACCTGGAGCGTGCCGGAATCCGAGTGCGCCACCGCTTCGGGACGCGTGCACCATGCCGCGTCCAACCGTTCGCTGGGCTACGGAGAGTTGGCGGCAAAGGCCGCGACCCTCCCCGCGCCCAGTCTCGACAGCCTCAAGCTCAAAGATCCCAACGATTACAAAATCATCGGCCATTCCACACCCGGCGTGGCAGTGCATTCCATCGTCACCGGCCAGCCCATTTTCGCCATCGACGTCACCGTGCCCGGCATGCTCTTCGCAGTCTACGAAAAGTGCGGCGTCTTCGGCGGAAAAGTGGCCAGCTCCAATATCGAAGAGATCAAAAAGCTGCCCGGCATCCGCCATGCTTTTGTGGTGGAGCGGCCGGACATTACCGATGCCGTAATCCCCGGCGACCCGGGCCTTGAGAGCGGCATCGCCATCGTCGCCGATAACTGGTGGCTGGCGCAGTCGGCGCGCAAGAAGCTGCAGGTTACGTGGAACGAAGGTCCGCGCGCCAACCAGAGCAGCGCGGAATTTGCGCAGCGCGCCGATGAAATGAGCAAGCAGGCTCCGCAGTGGACCATTCGCAAGGATGGCGACCCCGACGAGGCATTCAAGACCGCCGCCAAAGTGGTGGAAGGGGCCTATTCGTATCCCTTCATCGCTCACGCGCCCCTCGAACCGCAGGGCTGCACGGCGCACTACAAAGACGGCAAGCTCGAGGTCTGGACCAACAGCCAGATTCCGGGGAACGGCCGCCGCTTCGCCTCCCAACTCACCGGCGTGGCCGAATCCGATATCACCATGCACTTGGTCCGCGGCGGCGGCGGCTTCGGCCGGCGCCTCAATAACGACTATGTTGCGGAAGCCGCCTATATCGCCAAGGAAGTCGGCGTCCCGGTGAAGCTCCTCTGGTCCCGTGAAGACGATATGGCGCACGATTACTATCGTCCCGGCGGCTTCCAATACCTCAAGGGCGGCGTCGACGCATCCGGCAAGCTTATCGCCTGGCGCAATCACTTTATCAGCTACGGCGACGGGCAGCGGTTCGTCTCCTCAGGCGCCATGGGGCCAACCGAGTTTCCGCAGCGGTTCATCCCCAACTACGCGCTGCACGCCTCGGTGCAGCCGCTCGGCATCCGCACCGGCGCCTTGCGCGCGCCCAGCAGCAATGCCTTCGCGTTCGTGATCCAGCAGTTCATCGATGAGTTGGCTCACGCCGCCGGCAAAGACCCGGTGCAGTTCCGTCTCGAATTGTTGAGCTCTGGAATGGTTCCCTCCGAGCCCGCGCCGCAAGCTGGACGCGGCGGACGCGGCGGCGGCGCGCCTCCCGGCTTGAATCCGGATCGCATGAAGGGCGTGCTCCAGTTGGTCGCTGAAAAGAGCAATTGGGGCAAGCGCACATTGCCTAAGGGAACCGGGATGGGCGTGGCTTTCCACTTCAGCCATTCCGGACATTTCGCCCACGTCGCCGAAGTGAAAGTGGATGGCAACAAAGTGAAGGTCAACAAGATTTGGGTGGCGGCGGACGTCGGCAGCCACATCATCAATCCCAGCGCCGCCGACAACCTCTGCCAGGGCGCCGTCATCGATGGCTTGAGCGAGATGATGGGCCAGGAAATTACGGTCGAAAAGGGCCGCGTGGTGCAGACCAACTACAATACGCACACCATGATCCGGCTGGCGCAAGCTCCGGCGGAAATCGAAATCCATTACCTGCTGAACCAGGATTTCAATCCGACGGGTCTGGGCGAGCCGGCTCTGCCGCCGGCGCTGCCCGCCGTGGCCAACGCCATTTTCGCCGCCACCGGAAAACGTTACCGCACCATGCCGCTGTCGAAATCCGGGCTTAGCTGGGCATAAAGTGGGGCAGGCGCTGTCGCCTGCCAACTTCCTGGGATAGGCTTGCCCGAACGCACCAAACCGCGCGCTAACAGCACCGCCGGCTTAGCGCTTCTGCTGGCGCTATCGCTCGCGGCAGTCGCCTTCGTACCAGCCGCCTTCGCGCTGGACGACCGCGCCGTCGCCTCTCCCGATGGCCGCATCGCCTTCCGCATCTTCGTCGCGCCGCAGGAGCCGGGCGGTTTGTCGCGTCTCGCCTACCAGGTGCTCGTGCAAGGCAAGCTGCTGGTCGAGACGTCCTACCTCGGCCTCGATATCGAAAACCAGGAGCCCCTGCTCGGCGAGAACGAAGGCCTGCTTTCGTCCAAAACCGATTCCGCCGCTGCCGATTACCGCTCTCTCACGGCCGAATACATGCAGAACGGCTCCATTGGCCGCCGCATCAATGTGGAAGTCCGCGTCTATAACGATGGCGTGGCTTTCCGCTACCTGCTGCCACGCCAGACTCCGCTCGAAGAACTCCTGATCGCCGACGAGGTAACCGAGTTCCGCTTCCCGCAGAAAGTGGACACGCCGGCCCGTGTTCCGCTACCCCTGATTCTGCCGCAGCCTGGCGTCGGATGGGTCGCCATTACCGAAGTCCGCTCGGGCGCGTATCCACCCGCATCACTGGCGCACCTGGACGCGAATGCGCTGGTCACGCGGCTCGCCCTCCGGCCTGGAACCCCAAGCCTGGCCCTGGAGGGAACCACGCCGCTGACTGGTCCATGGCGCGTGCTGATCTTCGGACCGGACAAAGACCGCCTGATGCAATCGGGCATTCTTCACAGCTTGAACCGCTGAGGATTCTGCCTCACCTTCAGCCCCACCGCCGTCATCAGCAGCAGAAAAAGCCCCACGGCCCAACCCAGCTTTGGTTCGGGCGTCGCGTATTCGATGAACTCCTGATTGCCCGCATAGGCCGCGGTTGGCGTGTAGATCTCGGTATAGGCGTAAACCGTGCTCGTAAGAAACTGCGCATCCGCGGGATTGTTCACCATAGCCAGCGCATTGTTTTGCAGCGTCTGTTCCTGCGCGACGCGGCTGGAATCGAGACTGGCGCTCGGCGTCATGAGGTTCCACAGCGCGTATTGATAGTCCGTGATGGTGTTGGCGGACGCGTTCGGCAGCTCCGCCAACTCATAGACCAGCAACGCGGCCTCCTCATACTTCGACTGGTCGAACATCGCATACTGCAGGGCGTCGGCGCCGGTGAGCGTCGAGTAGTCGTAGATCATGTTCGACGGCGACGGCATGATGGTCTCGTCGTTATAGTCGTCGCAAATCAATAACTGGTACGGGTCTCCATTCACTGTTGCGGTAGAGAATCCGTTATACGTACTGTTCTCGTTGGTCTTCGGCAGCGCCGTAAAGAACATGGTCACCGTATCGGCGTAGCAGGCCGTCAGGGAGAAAAGCAAAGCAGCTACAATCGTGCGCAGCATAAAATCCACTGACAGGAGTGTAGAGCGAAAAAGCGCGGCTTGATCCTCGTACCAAGGTACCGGTCTTCTAGGGTCCCCCAGCCCGGCCTGCTACAGCAACAAAGTTTCACGCAGTGGGATGCAACCGGCAATCTGCGTGCTTGACGCTACCAGGTCAAGCGTCCCGACACGTCCATTACCCGAGGGCCAAGGTCGGATGTCACCGAGCCGAAAGCCGGACTGGTGATGGTAGTGTTCAGATTGCTGAACTGCGGGTGATTGAACGCGTTGAACATATCCACCCGGAGTTTGAAGCGCAATCGTTCCTTGATCGGAAAAATCCGCTGCACCGAAAGATCGAAGTTGTTCTGGCCGGGACCGAAGAAGGATGCCCGCGCCGTGTTGCCGAGCTGGTCCTGCGGAGTAATCGCAAAAGCGGCGGGGTTGAACCACTCCTGAACCGTCCGGTTGCCCCGAGGGAGATTCGGATTGCCAACAGTGGTCGCATATTGCGCGCCGGAGAACAGCCCGAGGGTGTTCGCCTGCGTCACGTTGTAAGGATATCCGTCCTGCATCTGGACCAAGCCGCTGGCCTCCCAATGTCCGAGTATGTAGCTCAACACGGGAATCCCACGCGCCAGTTTTCCGCCGGCGCCGAAGGGCAGATCGTAGACGAAGGCCGTCGTGAAGCGCTGCGGAATATCGATTCCGGCAATGCCATATTGCGCATTGAGATTATAGACGTTCTGGACGGCGACGGCGTCCGCGCGGGCGGCGGCGTCTACATCGTCCATCGACTTGGCCCAGGTGTAGCTGAACACCGCGGAGATACCGTTCTTCCAGTAGTGCTGGAGTTTCAAGAGCAGGGCGTTGTAATTCGCGTTGCCGCGATCCACGGACGCGTTGATGTTCAGCCACTGCGGGTACGGGCGAAGCGACTGCGCGTTCGAGACTCCAAAACAGCAATCGGGAGTGGGCGGAATCTGATTGATGTTGAACGTCACCGGCAGGTGAACTCCGCGGCTTCCCTGATAGTCGATTTCTCCAAACCAGCTGTGCGGAAGTTGCTGCTGGAGCGAGAGAGACCACTCCTGGTTGTAGGGGATTACGCCGGTTAGCTGCTGCATCTGGATGGTGGCGGTGGGCTTGGTGAGGCTCGACACAATATTCGGCAAACCGTTCGGCCCCACGTTGTAGGAATAAGCGGGCACCCCTTGATCGAGCTGGTAGGCCGGCGTCACGCCATCCGGACTGCTGAAGGTCGCCGAGACGCTGTATTTCGAGGTCGCCCCGACGGTGGAAAATCCGATGCTCGGCAATTGATAGATGCCGTACCCACCGCGCAGCACGGTGTTCTTGAAGATGTTGTAGGCGAAGCCGGCGCGCGGCAGAAAGCCCCGATAGTCGTTCGGCACGAAATGGCTGGGAGCGCCGTCGATGCCGGCGAACTGGATCGCGCCCAGCTTGCCGGTGGTGGGGTCCACCAGGCTCGGATTGAAGCTGTAATTCTGCCCGTTCACCTCGGAAGTAGGGCCGTCGAATTCCCAGCGAAGACCAAGATTGACGGTCAGCTTGGGCGTCAGTTTGTAGTCGTCCTGAAAGTAGAGCGACGCGTAATTGGTCACTTCGCGGAATTCATAATTGTTGGTGCCGATGCTGGTGGTCGCAGGCACGCCGAGCAGAAGATCGGCCAATCCGGTTCCAGTGGATCCCACGCCGGGCAGCGAAGTAAAGGCGCCGGTGAACGAGTAGCTGCCGGACAAGACTCCAGGGGAGAAATTGTGATACAAATAGCGCATATACTCACCGCCGAATTGGAAGTTGTGACGGCCCTTCTGCCAGTTCATGGCATCATTCAAGATCCAGTGGCGGTCTCGGGTGCGTGAGTAGGAACTGGTTCCCAGACCGTAATAGTTGCTCACCGAGACGGTTGGAAACTGCGTCAGCGGTACGCCGGCCAAGCCAAGTGACGATACATCGCCCACGGGCGGGGTGGTGAAGTTGTCCTCCTGCACGAAGCCGGCGCGCAGTTCGCTGGTGAGGGAAGGCCCGAAAATGTGGCTCCAGGTCGCGGCGCCGTGCCAGTCTTTCCAGCCATTGAGGGTGGATGGGTTGGCGGCGTTGTCGAAGATAGTGACCAGGTGGGAGGTTGGCGCATCCGATCCGTAGCGAAACCACAAGCGGTCGTTGTCGCCCAGATTCTGGTCGACGCGGTCCGCGTTGTAGAGATCGGTATGCCACGAGGCGGGGTCCACGCAGTAATTGAACGTCTGGTATTGGCAGTTGGGCGCCGGATAGTAGGACGCGATCTTGGCGCCTACCGGGTCAAGGCGGTTTGCAGGGATGGTGTCATTGGGGAAAGGCGCGCGGACGGTCTTGCCGCCGGAAGTCGAGGTTGTCAGCGGATCGTAGATGGTTACCTGGGTGTTCTGCGGGGTGGGCCCGGAGAAATTGCCCGACAGTTCGAGCGGCGTGGCGACGTCCTGATTCACCAGCTTGTTTCCAGCGATCAGGGTATCCTCCCAATCGGTAAAGAAGAACGTGCGTTTCTTGCGGCCGTCAAAAAGCTTGGGAATATAAACCGGCCCGCCGAGAGAGCCGCCAAAGTAGTTCTGGATACTCACCGGCTTCTGCGTGTTGGCGCTACTGAAAAAATCGAGCGCATCGAAATGCTGATTGGTGTTGTATTCGAACATGCTCCCGTGCAGCGTGCTGGTTCCGGCCTTGGTGTTGGTGAGAATGACGCCGCCGCCGGTCTGCCCGTATTGGGCGGAAAAAGCCTGCGTGAGAACCTGCAACTCCTCAGTGGAATCGGGAGTGGGCACCAGCCCGTAAGTGTCGTCGGCGGCCATGTTACTCGGTAAGCCGTCGACGATGATCGGGTTGGTGTCGGGGCGCCCGCCAGCCAAGCTGATGTTATTGATGTTGCTGTAATTGGGGCTCGATCCGGACATTCCCGGGAAAATCTTAATGATTGTGAACTCGGAACCGCTCTCCGGCAGATTGATCAGATCGTCGCTGGCGAGGTGAGTTCCGATGTCGGGGGAAACCTTGTTGACATCCACCGCCGTATCCGTCACCACAATACTGTCCTGAACGCTGCCGGTCTTGAGCACTGCGTCTACCCGGAGCTTGCCGTTCATATCGAGCGTGAGGTCCTTCACAATTGTCTTTTCGAAGCCGTCCTTCTCGAACGCCGCCGAGTAATTGCCGGAGTTCAGGAATGACGCCAGATAATTGCCCACGCCGTTAGTCACGGTCTTGATCTCGATTCTCGTATCCACATTCGTGATGGTGACCTTGACTGCCGGCGCCAGCGCGCCGGAGCTGTCTTTCACAATGCCTTCGATGGTTCCCGAAAAGGTTTGGGCGCATACGATTGCGGCAAACCACAACAAAACCAGAGACAGACGCACAGAAGTCTTCATTTTGCAGTACTCCTCGCTTCCCGAAAATTTTCCGAAGCCGTCGCACCGGGCGGCGTTAGGAATTCACAACACTACCATACGAAAGCTACAGTTTCATTTCGATGGAGGCTCTTCCGCATGAAAATCGGCGGAGGCCGCCCAACCTTCTCAAGCCAGGCGAGAAAGATCGCGGCAGGGCCTCGGAATGCGAGCGGGAAGCCTATCCAGGTGGATCACCGCAGGTGGATCATCGGCGGTCTGTAACTCAATATTGTTTTGCGCTTTGGCGGGGTAGTAGGGTAATTTTGTGTTTGGATTATAGCTTGAGGCATCGATGTTAAAAATTAACAGAAAAGGAAGTTCCGCCGTGTCCAAATACGTCCTTCTGCTGGTTCTGACGATCTTTCCGGTGGCCGCTCAAACTCGTCGCGTGGTGGCGATTTCCCATCGCGGCGAACACCTGCAGCGCCCGGAAAACACGATTCCGGCATTCCAGGAAGCGATCCGCGTGGGCGCGGATTTCATTGAAGTGGACGTGCAGACGACCGGCGACGGCAAGCTGGTGCTCAGCCACGACGCCACGGTGGACCGCTGCACCAACGGAAAAGGCCGCGTGAGCGAGATGACCTTCGAACAGGTGGAGGCGCTGGACGCCGGCATCAAGAAGGCTCCCGAATATGCCGGGACGAAGATTCCGACCTTCGATCAGGCGCTCGACCTGGCGCGCGGCAAGATCGGAATCTATGTGGACGTCAAGAACGCCACCGCGCAAGATCTGGTCACGCACATCGACGGGCACGGTATGACCGAGCACGTGGTGATCTACTGCAAAGCGACTCTTTGCAAACAAATCGAGGACTTGAATCCCAAACTCAAAGTGATGCCGGAATCGAGCAGCGTGGAGCATTCGCACATTCTGGTGGAGCTGCTTCATCCCAAGGTGATCGCATTTGGCGCTGGGGACTGGACACCTGAGATCATCGCTGTGGCGAAGGAGGCCAACGCCGAGGTTTATGTCGATCGAATGGGCGCGACGGATGCGCCCGAAGGGTGGCAATCGGCGATCGACGCCGGCGCGGATGGGATTCAGACGGACCGCCCGGGTCCTCTGGTCGAATATCTGCGCGAGAAGGGATATAAATAGCTCTGATTCCCGTCCTCTTATGTTTGTGTGCGCTGACCGCGCTCGCCGCCGATCTGCATATTGAGGTAGTGGATGAACACGGCTCGCCCGTCTGGACGCGCCTCGAAGTGCGCGGCCCGGGCGGCAAGATGTACCAGTCGCCCGGTTCCATTCATGAAAACATGCAGAAAGCCCGCGGCGGCAAGCCGTATTACCTCGGCAGCTTCATCGTGAACGGGTCGGCCGATCTCGAGGTTCCCGCCGGAACATATACGGCGGTCGCGGAGCACGGACTGGAATACGGCCGAGTGGAGCGCGAGGCGGCTGTGACCGCCGAATCGCCGGCCCGCGTCAGCCTACGTCTGAGCCCGTGGATTCGCATGCGCGGCAAAGGCTGGTGGTCCGGGGACATGCATGTACACCACTCGGCCGAGGATGCGCCGGGAATCGTGCAGGCCGAGGATCTCAACTTCACGGTGCTGGTCAACCGCGGCAAGCAGGATCTTTTCCGGCCGGATCATTGGCCGGCCGAGCCGATTCAGAAGGTATCGGACAGGTACTCGATTTCGCTGCGCAACGCGGAGGACGAGCGGCGCGGCGGGTCGTGGATCCTGAACGGGTTGAAGGCGCCGCTGACGCTGGGCAGGGAAGGCGGCTGGTTCCCGCAAGGTCTTGGGTATACGCGCGAAGCCCACGCCCAGCGCGCCGCCGGCAGTCTGCTGCCGTGGTTCGACATCGACATGCCGTTCTGGTGGGAGGTTCCGGTGATGGTGGCGCTGGGACAGCCGGATTCCATCGACATTCTACACAACCAGTTCCTGCAATATGGCATCGACCAGAGCGAATACTGGGGGCGCCCGCGCGATCGGGCGGAATTTCCCGGGTGGCAGGGTTTCGTCGACTATTCAATGGGCCTCTATTATCGCTATCTGAACCTGGGATATCGCGTGCCGCCATCGGCGGGAACCGGAACCGGCGTGATGCCCAGCCCCGCGGGTTATGACCGGCTGTATGCGCATATCGACGGCGCTTTCAGCGTGGAGAAGTGGTACGAGGCGATTCGCGATGGCCGGAGCTTCGTTACCAACGGTCCCATGCTGTTTGTGAGTTCGCCTGCGATCTCGAAGCCGGGCGATGCAAGCTTCGAAATTGACGCGTCCGCGGAGGCGCGCGAGCCCATCGATCGCATGGAGCTGGTGGCCAACGGCCGCATCGTCGAGAGCATCTCCGCGGCGGGAGAAACGAATCGTATGAAGGCCCGCTGGCGCATCGATCCGCGGAAATATTCATGGTGCGCGGTGCGGTGTTTCCTGAAAACGCCGGACAATATCCGCTTGGCCCATTCCTCGCCGATCTACCTCAACGGCAAATGGGATGCGCGCGAAGATGCTGTGTATTTTGTCTCGTGGATGGACGAACTGATCCGGCAAACCATGGAAGATCGCACGCGTTTCCAAAGCGACGGCCAGCGAGAAGAGGTGCTGGCGCTCTATCGGCAGGCGCGCGCGGTTTATGCGGATAAAGCGCGGTAAGGGCGCGCCTTCCCGCGATCCTAATTGCCCGCCAGACGCGGGCGGCGTCTTTCGACGTGCGCGCGTGCGGCGCGAAGGGAGACGGAATCGGCGGCAATTCAAGCCACTAATTCAAACGACTATGGATGCGGCGTCGCGGACCGGCCCACGGTGTGGCAATCGCTAGCGAAGCGGTTAAGCCCAGGGCGCCGACGGCCAGCGCGCGCCAGATTGGTTCGCGCGCGGCCGGTGGGGTCGATTATATTCAATTGTCAAAGATCGGGTGGGAACGGCTGGGCGAAATACACCGAGAACCGGGGCCACAGAATATCGTTTTTCGAGTAGGGCGCGCTTCAGTGTCAGTCAGCGTCAGTCAGCGGGGTCTTGGAGTTCCGGGAGGCGTTGGCCGCGGGCGAAAGTGACGTCCGACTGCTTACGCTCGGGGTTTGGTGCGGGGTTGTTCATGCGGCGGCGGCCATTTGGACGCCGGGATTTGGGTTTTGCCGGGCTTTGGGAAGTGCGCGGGCTTCGTCGAGACGCTGTTCGCGGGCGATGAGCGGCTCGAATTCGGCGGTTGAAAAAACGAACTCCGGGGATGGGAAATCGGCAGCTGGATTGTAGGTTTCGCCTTTGCTTTTGGCGAGTTGGGAGAGGAGCACGGCCTCTTCGACGGCTTGTTGGCGGACGGCCAGGCGTTCGGCCCGCAGGGTGCGGAGTGCGGCCATGTTCCTCTCGACAGAGCGCTGGATACGCTGCTCGTAGAGAGACAGCAACTGGATTTGTCTGCCGTCCGCGAGCCAGGTTTTGGCTTGCGACAAAGTTTGGCTGATTTCAGGCTGGTCGATTTCGCGCTGGTCATCTTGGAGCGAGCCGGGTTGCGATTCATCCGCCAACCGGCCGAGAGCGAAGATGCCGGATTCGATGGCGCGGGCGCGATTGAGGCGCCATTTGTCTGCGGCGATGGATTGGGCGAGTTCCTGCTCGAGAATGCCCACGGGGGCGAGGGCTTCGACGATGGATTGGCAGTGTCTTTCGAAGGCTGCGTGCTCTTCGGGGGTGAAAAGGTGGATCTGGCCGGTGAGGCCGTGTTTGTAGGCGTTGAGACGGGTGCGCTGCTTTCCGGCCTCACTTCTGGGTCCGGTAGCGCCGGGGGGTGCGATGGGAAACTGGGCGTCGAAATCGGCCATGGTCTTCGCCATTGCCTGCTTTAGGTCAAACTTCATTGTGTAACCTCTATCCACATAAAAGCACGGCGAACTCGGGATTCCGGGAGGGATTGCCGGGATGACGTTGGAATCAGGTTGAAAGGAAAGGGGCTGGCTCACTAACATTTATTTTGGGGATGTGTGACCGGTGTAGTGGACACTGACGGAAAAGGGCTTCAGGCGGGTGTGTGGCTTGGGCCGGGGATCGAGTAAGGCTCGGTGCTGGTGGTTCGCGCGGGTTGGGGCATCTGCGAGGTTCTTGGATTTTTCGTGACTACAAAGGCCGCGTCTCCTGTTAGTGAGTTGTGCCATTAGCCAGGCCTCGATGGGTCCGCGACGCGGGTTTCGATCTAAAGAGGACTCAGGCTCTTTGAGTGTCCCACTGGCGAGTTTGACGAGGCGATCGAGCCGTTTGGATCTGCGGGGCCTTTCGCCCCCAATCTGCTATATAGTGGAGTCCGCGCCGGAGTTGCTCGCGGCCGTGCCGAGAAATGGCGCCACAGGATAGATCCCGTGAAACGCCGTTCAGGGTATCCATGTTGACGGTTTGTCGCCAAACCATTCAAAAAATCCATTGCCAGGCGGCATTGCTGCACTCCGAAGTCGTCGCGTGTGCGATCAGCGCTAAACTGAATCGAGGGAGGACACAGGCGTGGATGCGCTGGTTGAGAAACTGGATGCCAGGTTACGCGAATGGGGGCCGGAAACAGCGGCCGAAGTGCGAGAGCGCGTGGCCGAGGTTATGGAACTTGCTGACAAGGATGTTCTCGATCTGATGCGCCCGCGTGGAATCGAACAGGAGGTCCTCGACCTGCTCGATGAGGCCACAACCAGGTGAAGTTTGGTTGGCCGATTTGGGACTTGCGGCAAAACGCGGCCGATCGTGATCGTATCTCGTCAAGATCCCAACCCGCCTCGCGCCCTCGTCTTATACGTGCCTCTCACGACGCAAAACAGGCTCAGCCCATACGAAGTAGGCTTACCCCGGTTTCCCTTTCTTGACCGTGATTCGGTAGCCAATGTTCAAGGGCTGGCATCCATACCGGCCGTGCGACTGGAACGAAAGCTTGGCAGATTGTCAAAGGAAGCGATGGCGGCGGTGAAGGCCGCATTGGCGTTTGCCCTCGATTTGGATTCGTCACCTTAGTGGGAACGGCCCCGCGGCCAGCGCAGCCGCGGCCAGAGCTTGCAGAAACTTCCGCCGTAGCGTCATCATTTGGCGGCCGATTTTAGCACCACCAGTATTGACTGATGCTTCGGGACGAAGATCTCGAACGAATCGCGCATCGTGCCCAGATCTTTGTGTTCCCAAACGTCGCGCACGGCGACGCTGCCGCGAAATCCGGCATCGGCGAAAAGGACGCGAATGGTCATGCCGGAACGGCCGCGATTGAACAGCCCGACAGCCTTCGAACCGTCCGCCAGAGGACGCATCCAGACCTCCAGTGGGCCTTCCGCCGCGATGCGGTCGCCCTGTTTTCCGGCGGCATCCTGATCGATCGCGATCACTTCCCGGTTGCACAGGATCTCACGGGTTTCCGCGGTCATTTTCGTGAGATCGTTCCCGGCGACCAAAGGGGCGGCGAGAATCGCCCAGAGGCTCATTTGGGTGCGGCCGTCGGCGGCGGTCAATTTTCCATTGCCGACTTCGAGCATGTCGGGATCGTTCCAATGTCCCGGCCCCGCGAATCGGGCGAGCCCGGCTTCGCTGAGTGCGTTATTCATAATGTTGCCGTAACTGTCTCTCACGTCGTTGCTGGTCCGCCAGAGATTAGCGCCTACTTCGGGCGCCCATCGCCACACCGCGTCCAGGCCGTACTGGCAGACGCTGTAGACCATCGGCCGGCCGGCGGCCTGCAAGGCGTCGTGCATCTTTCGGTACCACTCGATCATGGCCGCGTGCGCCGCCGCCGGGTCGGTGGCGAGCATCTTGTTGAAGCTGTCCTCGAACCCGCAGATATCGTACTTGAGGTAATCGACGCCCCACTGCGCGTAAGTTTGCGCGTCCTGCGATTCGTGTCCCATGCTACCGGGACTGCCGCCACAGGTTTGCGGCGAGGGCGCCGAGTAGAGACCGAATTTCAATCCTTTGGAGTGGATATAATCGGCCAGGGCTTGCATGTTTGGAAAACCCGCGTTGGGATGAATCATACCCTGCGCGTCGCGCGATGCAGCCCAGCCTTCATCCAGGTTGACGTACTGGTAACCGGCATCTTTCATGCCGCTCGAGATTAGTGCATCCACTTGGGTGCGGATCAGCGCGTCGTCGATCTTATTGCGGAATGCGTTGTAGCTGTTCCATCCCATGGGTGGACGCGCCGCCAAGGTGGTTGGGTCGGCGGCCGGCAGCCCGCCGGCGATAGCCAGGATCAGTAGCAGAGTGCGGGTAGACACGAGTTGCTCCTCAATAAGGACAGGCTCAAACCTGGTCGAAGCGCATGATCAGAATAGTGGCGACGAGCACTGCCGCGGCGCCGGCAACGGCAACCGCGCTCAACCGTTCGCCCAGTAAGGTTGCTCCGAGGATCACGCCGAACACCGGGACCAGATACAGGGACGCCGATGCCACGGTGACTTCCAGGAATTGAAGCACGTGGAAGAAGAGCAGCATGGAAGCGCCGTACATGAAAATCGCGAGGAAGGCAAACGCCGCCCAAGACCTCCAGTCGAACTGCGCGAACGCCGAAATCTGTAGCGGCTCCACCCAGACGAGCAGCGGAATACTGGCCAGCGACGCGAAGACGTAGCTGAAGATGAGGATCTCCACTTCCGGGAAGCGCCGCATCAGGCCTTTGCAGAAGACGTTGTAAAACGCCGAGCCGGCGCATCCGGCCAGAATCAGCAGATTTCCGGCCAGCATCTTCGAATCGAGCAAGGCGCTCTGCCGCAGGTCCTCGATGGACATCAGCAGCACGCCGGCCAGGCCGATCCCGAACGAGATACAGCGGAGCGGGGTGAGCCTTTCGCGCAGCATCATCGAAGCTAGCACCGCGCTGATCACAGGGATGAGCAGATTCAGAATCGCCGCGTTGGAAGCCAGCGACTTAGTGATGCCCCACGTCATCCCCAACTGCGCCAGCACCTGCCCGCCTACGCCGGCCACCGCGAACGCCACCCAGTCGCGCGCGCTCGGCCTCACGGGATGGGGATCGCGGCGCCGCGAACGGATGAGCACCGGGAGCAGCAGAACGGTGGTCGCCCAGAAGGGCACAAACGTGATTGCAATGGGGCCGAGTTGCCGGTCCAGAAATTTCACGGCGACGCCCTGCGAGGCCCACATCAGGTTGGCGAGCGCCAGCAACGCGAAATAGCGCCACGCACTGCCACGCTTGGTCTCCAATGCTGTAGACGTTGCCGCCATTCGCGCCCCTCAAAGCATCTGCACGCCGTAGCGATCCGCGCCAGGCGAGCTTCCCTCAAACACGTAGGGTTGCACGCCGGAATACGCGGCGTAGCGTTCTACGACTCGAGCGAACGCTTCTCGTGCCAACGCTTCGCCCGACCCCTTACGGCACAGCACCGCGACCGTGCCGCCCACGCCGCCGCCCGTGATCTTCGCACCATAGAGACCGGACGACGCGCCCTCCGCGCGCACCAGGTCCACCAGATAATCCGTCTGCTGGCAGCCGAGTCCGCATTCGGTATAAGCATAGTGAGACTGATACATCAGCTCTCCCATGAGGTCGAACGCGCCTTCCGCGGCGGCGTCACCGGCCAACTCGATAAAGAGGCGGATGCGCTGATTCTCCTCGACCGCATAGCGCGCGGCCGCGCGCACCGGATAGACCGCTTCGGGACGAACCGGCGTGAACATGTCCACATGCGTCCGTCCGGCGGCGAAATAATCGGCCCCGGACAACGTTTCCGGCAGCCGGTTCTCGAAGCGCGAGCGGAAGATGGAGGGCGGCACGTTCGAAAGGTAGCCATTCCAGCGTGCGTCTTTCCAGCGCGGAATGCGCCCCGAGTCGTCGCGGACCACGGACAGGTTCTCCCAATCGCAGATCATTTTATAGCCCATGAAGGCGGCTGCACGGGCGATTTCGCATTCCATTCCGCTGACCGAATGGCTCACTCCCGAATCGATGGCGCGGCACTCCAGTTGTTCCGGCAAGCGCACCGGGGAATAGGGGCAGCAGGGCTGACAAAGCAAGGGCAGCAGAAAGCTTTCGTCCCCGAGCACGATTGCGGCCTGGTCCATGACGCCACAGGGCGATTGCGCGATGGCATTCTCCGCCCATTGGCAGGATTCGGCCAGTTCGATTCCCTGAACCGGCTGTCCGTAAGCCGCCGCCGCAGCCTTCATCACTGCTACTTCTACCGCCGCGGACGAACTGACCCCTTTGTTCATCGGCAGATCTGAGGCGATGTAAACTGTGGCGCCGGAGACCGCCTGCTGCCGACTGAGTAAATAGAAGATCCCCAATACATAGGCAGTCCAGCGGATTTGCGGATCGCTGTTTACCAGTTTTCGCACGGCTTCTTCCGACGTAAGCGCGGCGATCGGAAACGTCACGTTGTCTTCCCATCCGCGTTCGCGCATTTGGGGATTGATCAGCACGATGGAATCGTCGTCGCGAAGTTGGACGGCCGCCCAGGTGGCTTCGCACAGGGTAGTTTCGAAGACCATCCCGCCGGTATAATCCACGTTGCCGCCCATCAGGTCGAGCCGGCCGGGAGCGCGTGCGACAAAGATGGAGCCGTCCTCGCCGAAAACGCGCCCTTCGGTCCGCAGTTGAGCGACACGCTCCGGAAAATTCACGACGCAAGCGCCTCAATGCTACAGAAGAGATAGTCGATGGCCTCGGCTGTGAGGCGAGGATGGATCGGAAGGCTCACATAGCGCTGGAACATCGATTCCGCCACGGTACACTCACCGGGGCCGTGGCCCAGTTTTCGATAAACCGAGGTGAGGTGAATTGGCATGTAGTGGGACCACGTCTTGATGCGATATTGCGTGTACAGACGCCACATGAATTCTTCCTTGTCCAACGGAAAATCGTCCTCCACCAGCACACAATAGATGTGATGGACGTGCTCGACGTCCGGCGAGACGGCCAGGGAACGCAGGCCGCGCAGCCGCGCAAGACGGCGGCAATAGGTGGATGCGATTTCAGCGCGCAGCCGGTTCAGCGAGTTCAGCTTCCGTAATTGCGCCATCCCCACAGCGGCCTGTATCTCGGTCATGCGAGAGTTGCCGCCAAGGGACTCGAAATCGAGATGCCAGTAGCGCTTGCCCATCGGCTCCCGCTGTTCGTCGAAGGCCAGGTATTTGCCTTTGGGATCGTAAGACCGGCAGCACAGAGAGCGCAGGCCAAGCATGCGCTCGAACAGGGCCGGATGGGAGGTGGTGATCATGCCGCCTTCTCCCAGGGTGACCATATTCTTCTGCTGATGAAAGCTGAAGACGGAGATATCGGCGAGCGAGCCGGCTTTTCGGCCCTTGTAGGACGCGCCGGCGGCGTGCGCGCAGTCGTCAATCAGCAGAATGTTGCGCGGCCGCGCCACCGCGGCCAACGCATCCATGTCGCAGCATTGTCCGTACAGGTGAACCGGCAGAATCACCTTGGTGCGCGGCGTAATTTTCCGGGCCACCGACTCCGGATCGAGATTCAACGTGTCCGGCTGCACGTCCGCGAAGACCACCTTCGCGCCCAGTTTGGCCGCGGCGTTGGCCGTCGAGATCCAACTGATCGGCGTGGTGATGACCTCGTCTCCCGGGCCGACTTGCGCCGCTGCCATCGCGATGTCCAGTCCTGCCGTGGCTGAGGTCACGGCCAGGCCGTAGGCGGCGCCGCAATAGTCCGCGAAAGCCCTCTCGAATGCCTTGACGCGCGGTCCGCACGACGGGGCGGACGCGGCGAGCACATCCGCAACCGCCGCCGCTTCCTCTGGTCCATAGACGGAACCGTGGCTGAACTCCAGTTCATGAATCGCGCTAGGCAACGGCATGGACGCACCTTTCCAGGGACTGAAGGCAGGTAGGAACTGGAACGCTGCTGAACTCCGCGAGGCGGGCGGACCGCAACATCTGACAGCGGCCTCGCGGCGCGCGGTCGGGAATCGCGCCGTTCGCGGCGGTCACCAGGTCCGCAGGATAACCCCACGCCAGCGCCAAATGGCGCGCGATTTCGAATCGCGACAGGGCGTCCGCCGAGCCGAGATGAAATATGCCGCGTGCGGTGGGCGCGGCGGCGAGATCGAGAATCCACTGCGCGGCCGTTTCGACATCGATGGCATTGCGGTATTCGTCCGGCGGAGCTGTTACCGGCTGGCCGGCCGCGAGCTTGCCGCGCAGTTTATCCAACCACGAATTGGTGCCGGGGGACAGTCCCGCGCCCAGCACCAGGGAGAGCCGCACCACGACGGCGCCGGGACACTCGGCGGCGACAATGCGTTCCGCCTCGGCCTTGCTCTTGCCGTAAACGCTCAGCGGATTCGGAGAGCTGTCCTCGGTATACTCCGGCGCCTCGCCGTCGAAGACCGCCCCCGAGGATGTGAATAGAATCCGCGCACCCACGCGCGCACATGCGCGGGCGATATTGCCGGCGCCGGCGACGTTGGTGTGACGGGCCATTACCGGTCTACGCTCGCAGTCGTCGATATCGGAGAGCGCCGCGGTGAGCACGACTACGCTCGGCCGAGTCTGCTCCAGCGCCCTGCGTGCTCCGTCGGCGTCGACAATATCGACACGGACGCCCGAGCTGTTGCGGCCCGCGGGAACGCACTCAAATCGGCCCTGGCCCAGGGCAGCCACGTAGCTCCCGAGGAAACCTCGGGCGCCGACGATCAACAAACGCGGCCGGCCGGGCGTCATTCCGCCACGATGACCTTTCGCAGCCTGCTCAGCCGCTTCAACGCTTCGGGTGCTATACCGCGATCGGTGACGATCAGGTCGCATTGCTCCAGACGGCAATAACCGAAGCGGGCCTCGCGATCGATTTTGCTGCTGTCGAGCACCAGAATTCGCTTATTGGCCGTTTGCAACAAGCCGCGCGGCGCCTCCGGATCGTACACCATGACGCCCTTGCGGAAGGAAAGCGCGGCGGCGCCGAAAAATACCTTGTCGGTATGGATCGTCGACAGGGCTTCGTCCACGGCGTGGCCGATCAAATCGTGGCTGCTGCGGCGATAGGTCCCTCCGGTCAATTCGACGCGCACCGAGTCGCATCCCGACAGCTCTTCGAGCACTGCCAGCGAAAACGTGAAAATCGAGATGTTCCGATGCTGCCGCAGGTGGCGCGCGATGTAGAGCGTGGTGGTCCCCGAATCGATGGTCGCGGATTGGCCATCTTCGATCAACGCGGCCGCGGCCTTGCCAATGCTCTGCTTGGCGTCGCCCATGCGCTGCAATCGCTCGAAAAAACTTTTCTCCCCGCCGAAAGACCTTTCGATGCGGGCGCCGCCCGGAACGCGAATCACCTGGCCCGATGCAGCCAGCTTTTGAATATCCCGCCGAACCGTCATCTCCGAAACCTGAAACCTTTCGGCGATTTCAGCCAGAGACGCCGTGGTCCGTTCGCGTAGCAGATGCAGCATGGCGTCGCGCCGGTCGTTGTCCGATATGAGATGCTCGTTAGGCTCCAATGTGTTAAAAAATAACATATTGCGCCAGAGGCCGCAAGCAATTTCGAAAGCCGGACAATAGATCAAGAAGCAGCTGTTTTCTCACTCATTTGTAACTTCGAGTTTCGTGCGAATCCGACAGCTCAAAAGGTGCGCCCGAACATGGCACGGGGGGCGATTTGTTATTTTGTAACGTAGCTCGCCGCGTCTTCGAATGGCAGGCGTTTCCTTCTTGTGGTTGAGGTGTTTGGCCGCGATGTGGGTTTCGGACGGTTAAGGAAAGGAAGTTGTCTGGAGCTTTGCCGACTCCTGGCGCCGAACCGCCCAACGTCCGAAAGGCGCTAAGATGCAAGAGGTGGCGCGTGCCCAATGAGACTCGGAATCGATTTCGGCACTACGCGTATCGTAGTTGCGGCGGCAGATCGCGGAAACTACCCACTGGCCGGTTTTGAATCGCCCGACGGGCAAACGCGGGAGTGGTTCCCGCCCCTGGTGGCGATTAATGGTAACGAACGCCGCTACGGCTGGAACGCTTGGCAGGTACAGGGCGATCGCCAGTGGACCTTGCTGCGCTCGCTGAAGCGGTTGCTGAAACGGGCCGGCCCCACGACGCAACTGGAACTTGGCGGCTGCACTATTCCGCTCATGGAACTGGCAACCGAGCTGCTTTCGACGCTCCGACAGCAGTTGCGCCAGGCTT
>JBEKNN010000073.1:0-33293 GCA_049522755.1 Bryobacteraceae bacterium
GTTTAGTCCAATCCATTTTTAGCCCACCGTCGCGGCCCTCAATTTTCTTCTTCGTGCTCCAGCCTCTCTGCGGCCGCGCCGCCGGGCTAAAAATGCTCTGCATTATGCCGAGCTCGGCATAACCGGCCAATCTCTGCCCGTTATCCGGCTGGGCTGATTTTGCGGGTTTCGGCGAGGATTTTGGTGAGTCGATTGGCGAGCTGATCAAGACGATGGCGGGCAGGGCCGTCAGGCAGCGAGCGCCGGAACATCTCGATGGCATGTTGAGCGAACAGCAAGGAATCAACGACACCGTCGAGACCACCACGCGGCGAGAAGTCCGGGGCTTTCGGTTGGGGCGCCAGATGCCGGGGTTGCGATCGGGCCAGATGAAACTCCCGTTGCAGATCGCTTCCAGCAACGTCGACGTAGCGCATCGTCATCTCGGGATTGACGTGCCCGAGAAGCTTCATTAGTGCAGGCAAGCCTACCCCTGCGCGTACCATCTCACTGGCATATGTGTGCCTAAGTTGGTGCGGAACGATGCGGATGGGGATACGGACCGCGGCGGCGACATCGGAAAGGTAAGGACGCAGTTGCTTTTCGAGTGTGTGCTTGTCGCGAGGGCGGGCCAGGAGCCTGCCGTCAAACGGAAGTGGATCGAAGGAACGGAAGAAGCGTAAACGATGAACGAGTTGACAAACGAACGAGTCGATCGGGACCATGCGCTCGGTCTTCAGCTTCCCGAGAGGAACGTGAATCGCCCACCGATCCGGGCCGGTATTATCGAGGCAATCATAGGCAAGATCGACACATTCCCCGATGCGCATACCGGTGTGGCGCAGCAGCAGGAAGACGTTGGAGGGCATATCGTTGCGGCGGAGCAGTTCCTGTTGGATTAATTGATCCTGCTGGGCCGTCAAGGCCCGTGGCAGCCGTTGAGATGCTCGGGGGATCTCCTCGCGGCGGATCAGATGGACAAGGTCGGGGATCTGCGCGCTCCAGGCAAGCTCTTCCAGCATGCAGCGCATGAGCAGCAGGCGAGCGATGTAGACCGCGGGAGCCAGGTTCTGGGAGCGCAGATCGACGAACCAACCGAGGATGTGGGGATCGCGGCGCAGTTGATCAAGCGACCGAATGGCGGGGTAGTCCTCACCAAGATAGATCAGAAAGCAGCGAGCAACGGCACGATACTGACGAGCGGAGGCCGGAGAGAGGGCGGCAGTCAGTGAGTCAATCGCTCGCTGGAACTGCTGCACCAGCGGATGTTCCAGCGGAGCGTAGCGGCAGAGTTTCACGACGCTCTGCCTGGAACGGGTCTAATGTGTTGGGCCACCGCTTTTGCATACTTGCTGATAGACCTCAAGAGGGGTGACTTCGACATAGATCATCGTCGTCTGAATCTGTGCGTGGCCCATCAACTGCATCAGGGCCGGCAGGCTGACGCCTGCACGCACCATATCTGAGGCAAATGTGTGGCGAAACCGGTGTGGGTTGGCCTTCTTGACGCCGGTAGTCCGGCGATGGTATCGAAACAGCGAGCGTAATCCCGCCGGGGTCATACGGGCGCCGCGAACGGGGCCTTTGAGAGAGACAAACAGTGCGTCCGTCGCAGTCTGCGGCCGTTCGAGCCGCAGGTAGTGGTCAAGCAGTTGCGTCGCCTCCGGGGCTAGCTAGCGGCAGGACCCGGGTCTTGTTGCCTTTGCCGCGCACACGGATCTGTGCTTCCGACAGCTGCAAATCGTCCCGGCGGAGATCCAGGACCTCTTGCGATCGAAGCCCCTGCAGGAGCATCAGTCCCACGATGGCCAGATCCCGTGAGTTCCGAAAGCTGGACCAGAAGCGCGCCACTTCGTCCTAGTGGTTTGCGTTTGGAAAGTATGTCCACACGCTGCGCCGTCGCACACAACCAACACTCGCCCCGATCCGGTACCGCCTGACTCGTAGCGAGCGAGACCGGGTGCGCGCCATGCAAGCCTAAATTTACCATCCGGATCTCCTCCGCTCCCATTCTCAACGGTTGAGCTGCCTTCTACCAGCCAGGCGTCCGTGTTGCGAGCGGAATTGACTATCTTGCCGAGCAGGAAGGTCGCGTCTTCGGAGTGTTGGGCGCTGGAGAGCAACGCGGCGAGCACCAGGACGCCTAGCGCATTATGCGCAGCTTAGCACTATTAAGGGGAGGCGCTTTGAGCGCGGCGGCCCGACACTGCGCCGCGCGACTCCACAAGCCAACCTTGAGCCGGCTGCCACCAGCCCGCGAGGCATCTGGAAAGCTTCGGCCGCGATGCAGGCCAACTCGGAAGTGGTCCACTTGATCGTGTAACGGCCGTTGCTGACTTCTGGCTGCCGGTGGCTGAAGCGGCCTGTTAATATCGTTTGCTATCCGGGCAGGCGCATTCGTCGTCTTCCGGTAGGCCGACTGGGCGACTGGGCGGGAAGCGGCGCGACATGGGCGCCCGCTAACGCTGGCGTCCTGGTGGGCGCCACTGAAAGCACCGACGTAGATCCCAGGAGGGACCGGCTTGGTGAGCGAGCGGGCCGCTGGAAACCCGAGTACGCGGCAGAACGTCGAAGCGAAAGGAGGCAGCTCATGGCGGGAGCGGTTCACCGGTTGGGCACAAGGTGTCCGTACGGAATCATCGTGGCCTTGTGCCTTCTGCCGCGGGGAGTATCCACGGCGGCCCAGGCCACAGCTCAGCCGAGTTTCCAGCAAATGGAGCAGCAGCGTCGCGCGCAAGCCGAAGTCCGCGAGGCACTGGAACAATCGGAGCGCCGTATCGCGGCTGCCCAGGCAGAGCAAATAAGGAACGCGCAGGAACGCTCCGAGGAGCAACGCCGCGCCCAGTCCGAAGCCGATCGAAGACGAGAAGCCGAGCGGCTTAAGGAGGAGATCCTCGCCCAAGCCCGCGCTCAAGCCCAACAGTCCAATCCGCCACAACCGCAGGATGCAGTGGATGCTCCGCAGATGAGGCTTCAGGAGACGGCTGGTGTCCCTCCACCTACGAGTACATTGGAACCGCTGCCACGCCGGTATTTACTCACGCGTCAGATCGGGCTCGTTCTGATGATTGGCAGCTCTATTGCCGCTCTTTTCGTCCTTGGGCGCATCGTTCAGGAGTACCTGGCACGCTAGACGGAGTGGCTTGGCCCAGCGGACCCCGCGCTGCCAGGCGTTCATTCGCCGCCGTCGGCGCGCCCGCAAGCCATGGCTAGTCGGGACCGAGCCTTCACCGTAAATTCTTTGAGATGCGCGACCGTTCGTCCCGTTCTACGAACTGTC
This sequence comes from Bryobacteraceae bacterium, assembly GCA_049522755.1. Classification (GTDB taxonomy): domain Bacteria; phylum Acidobacteriota; class Terriglobia; order Bryobacterales; family Bryobacteraceae; genus PALSA-243. Next base: position 3,260 of record JBEKNN010000073.1, read on the forward strand.
GATGAAATACAATTTATGGGGAACGACTATGAAGCACGTTACGCCTCTGGCAGTCTGTATTTTCCTAGGATCACCAATCGCCTGGGATCAGGCTGCGAAACCTGGGTTTGAAGTGGCATCGGTCAAAGTACGCGAGTCCCCTCCCGGTATAACGGGACTCCAAATCGGCGGGCCAAGCGCTCTACGTATCAGCGGGAACCGGGTAGCCACGTTTGGCACTCTCACGCAGTTCGTTATGGCCGCGTACGAGCTGCGCCTTCATCAGGTTTCGGGCGCCCCCGAGTGGACTGATCGGGAGGGGAACCCATTGGCGTTCGATATCCAGGCTAAGGCGGAAGGCGCCGACCCACTTGCGCCGGATCTGGCCAGGCAAATGATGCAGACCCTGCTGGCCGACCGCTTTCGCCTCAAGCTCCATCGCGAAACAAAGGAAATGCCGGTGTATGTGGTGACCGCTGACAAGAATGGGCCAAGGCTGAAAGAGACCGCACCCGGCACGGAAAGCAAATCTAGCGCTGCATTTTCAGGTGGGGTTTCGAAATTCAGTTACGCCAATCTTTCCATGAGTGATCTGGTCACGCACATCGCCTCCAATTTCGATCGGCCGTTGCTCGATAAGACCGGCCTCAAGGGCAGCTATGACTTCACCCTGGAATACAGGCGCGTGAACCGGCAGATGTTCACGAACGAGGCTGCCGCGATGGCGCAACGCGGCAATGCCGGTGCCGGGCCGTCCATTTTTGATGCACTGAAATTACTCGGCCTAAAGGTCACTCAGTCTAAGGAGCCGTTCGAGATCACGATAATCGATCATGCAGAGAAGCCGTCCGAAAATTGATCGGATGCGGCGATGGGTTAATGAGGTCATGGAAGGCGTTAAGCGTAAATATCGTTAGCTATTTTCGCCGCCACGGGCGGCCTCCGAACTGCCTTAATCATTTTTCGGCTCCCTCAAGCGGTCCGTGCGGCCGGACTTCTTCGCTCTTGAATTCGCCTTTCTCGTTGGCTTGGAATATCGAGCCTCCGCGGAGCGGCGTTTGGTCCGACAAATCGATTCTGACCTTTGGAACAAGCCTCCCGGCTGCATCGAGCGCGCGGCTGGAGATCTTGCCGATTGCATACAACCCGATCTCAAGACGTACCAGCGCCGGTCAGCATGCACGCGGCTAAGATCGAAACTTTCACTGCCGTTCAATTACGACGAACCGCAGAATCGTACCACCATGAGGGCCAGCTTCAGTTTTCACCTGGACATCGTCGAAGCGGTTGGTGTTCCAGAGGGCGTTTAGGTCGCGGCGTAGCGCTAATTCGTCGCAGATGTCGCCCACCTTGCTACTAATGGTCGTCTTCATGGCGTCCTGCGTGACGCCGCTCAAACCTCCGAATTCGATGCCTTCGATCAAATTGGCGGCGGGTTGCCGCTGGCGCTCAGTCATCTCGAATCGGATGATCGCGCCGCCCTGTGCGCCCGGTTCCGTCTTCACCTGGATATCGGTGAAGTAGCAGGTCTTCCAGAGGGTCTTAAGATCGCGGCGCAGCGCTTCTTCGCTGTATACATCGCCCACTTGGCTCTCGATTTTCGCCCTTATAGTCCACTGTGGCAAGCGGTGCAAGCGACGGAACTCAATTGCTTCGATCACTTTCGAAGTGGGTTGCGTCTGCGCTTGAGCAGTCATCCAACCAGACAGGCAAACCAGGAGGCCAACAGGAACAGGTGCGAATCGAGTCATGAAATCCCATTCCTTTCCGGTCGGCCGCTCGCACGTTAAGGCGCGATTGACCTCGCGAACAATGCACCGCGCTCCGGCCCGTTATTCGTTACTATCGCTAGCTATCCGGCAGCCCTCTCTATCGGGGAGCCCTCCTGGTCGGGCTGAGCGGGCGGGCGGCGTGGGCGCCCATGCCAACAACTTATCCGTGATAGACCCGCACGTGGCCGTCAATGTAGAACCATATCTCCCCAGGGAAGTTCTCCCAACCGGTGGATTGGCCAAATGCGGCCAGAGATAGTAGAGCGGATAAGCCCATTGATGCGGATGCTCGCGTCATGCGCCGGCCTCCAGCGGCCCGCAGCCGCGGACAGCAACTGCGAAACCAGCTCATTTTCAACTTAGATGCCGGAAGTCCCTGAAATGTTAGGCGGCGATAGGAACCGGCGATGCGCGGCGCGTTCTAATTCCCGATTGAAATATTCAAGGTTTGCTTGCCGCTAGCGCCGCCCAAGGTAAATGTTAATGGCGTGGTGTCGCTGGCGGGAACGTTCGGCACCACCACGTTAAACTGATACAAGCCGACGGAGTCCTGGACTAACCCCGCGAAGGTGACGTTGGCCGCGACGCCGCCGATGGATACGCCGAAGCTGTTGGCGAGCGTATTGTTTAGTTCCACGATCTGGCCTGCCGGAATATTCGGGGTGACCGCGCCGAAGCCGACTCCATAGAGCGTGACGGTCTCGCCGGGCGTAGCGCGCTGGGTGGCGAGACCGGAAATTGCGCCGGGCGGGAGAATGTAATTGGCGCCTGACAACGCCACTACGTACTGAATGCCGCCGATCTCGAACGACGGCGGAGCCAGCATGCCGGGTTCGGTCGCATTCACTGTGACGCTGTAGGCGGCGCTGTTGCCCGCGGCGGTGGTCAGAACGAGCGGTTGCGGCCCCGTGGGCACCCCCGAAGGCACCTGGGCGTTCACCTGGCCGGCGCTGACGTAATCGATAAATGCGGACTGGCCACCAATGGTCACGGTGGTGCCGCCGAGAGTGGTCGGCGCGTCGATTCCGTTGAAATTACCCGTTGCCCAGTTGAGCGTACCGGCGGAGAGATTCGATCCGTAGATCTCGATCCAGGAGCCGGGCGCGACCGTCGAAAAGGCCCCGAAACTACCGGCAGTCTGGCTTTCTGTAACGATGGGCGACCCTGACGTCGCTGTCAAGCTGGTACTTTCGCGGACGCGGTTGTTAAAAAGATCGCCGACATACAGGTCCCCCGAGGTGTCCGACGTCAGGGAAAATGGATTGTTGAACTCGGCCTGCAAAGCCGGCCCTCCATCGCCCGCATACCCTGCCGTCCCGTTTCCCGCCACGGTCGTAATGATCCCGCCGCTCACTTTGCGGATTCTGGCGTTTCCCGAATCCGCGATATAAATCGAGCCGGCGGAATCCACTACGATCCCACCCGGGTAGCTCAGGCTGGCCGACGTCGCCGCTGCTCCATCACCCCCGTACGCGTTGTTTCCGTTTCCCGCAATCGTGGTTATCGTTCCGGAACTATTGATCACGCGGATCCGCTGGTTGTATTGGTCTGCCACATAAAGGTTTCCCGAGCCATCCGCCGTTACCCACGTTGGGTTGTTCAGCTCCGCCTGCGTCGCCGGCCCTCCATCCCCGGAGAAGCCCTGCACTCCGGTGCCCGCATACGTCGTGATAGTGCCGCTCACATCCACTTTGCGAATGCGAAACCCGCCTTGGTCCGCGATATACAGGTTGCCGCTGGCATCCACCGCACAGCGAATCGGCAGCACCATTCCCGCGGCCGTGGCCGGGCCGCCATCGCCGCTACTCACCGACGATCCATCCCCCGCCACCGTGGTGATAATTCCCGAAGTTGAGATTTCGCGCACCTTATTATTGTTAAGATCGTTCACGTAAATGGCGCCCGAAGGAGCCACGCACACGCCCGTCGGCCCATCGAGTTGCGCCTGGACGGCAGGGCCGCCATCGCCGTTGGGCCCGGAGACGCCGGTCCCCGCGAAGGTCGTAATCACGCCGTTTTTAGCCACCTTGCGGATGCGGTTATTGTTTTGGTCGGCAACGTAGATGTTGCCGGCCGCGTCTGTTGCCAGCCCCACTGGATCGTTGATTTCCGCCTGCGTGGACGGTCCTCCGTCCCCCGAATATCCAGCCACTCCGGTTCCTATAAAAGTACTGATCGTCTGGCCGGACGCGACACTTATCGCCGCCAGAGCCAACAAAAGTCGGCCGTGCATCCCGATTTCCTCCGATCTCGGATCTCGGAAACCAGTATATCGGACTCCCTCGAGTCCGAGCAATTCGGTAACCGCAACGTGTGCTTCGAGCTTGCGGATGCGCCGCTGGAGACTGGTCATGCCGATTATCCGCTCGCACTAACGCCAGCGATCCGTTCGAGTTCCGCGATCAGACGATCCTGGTCAGCGTGCCATCGGAGGAGCGTGCGGATCGGGATTGGTGGGCAACGCTCATGAATGCGGCGGAGCCATAATAAAAGTCATCGGATACGGTCGGTACTCATAATTTGCTTTCCCTTTCTTGCTTCCAACCCCAATCGCATGGATAATTTATGCAGTCTTCGAGGATCTCCTTTCGAGCCTCTTGGATTGATGTTAGCGAAGCGCCTCTGGCGAGACTTCTCGGGCGCCCGAGAAGGGCCGGATGGGTTTCCGCCAAGGCGGCGACGGCGGCGGAAAGGCCAGTTCAGTCTTCCGGAGAGTGGATTTCGCGTCGCATTTAGACACTCGACGAGGTTGGCGCACACTTCCACGGCGCCTGCCGGAGCAAGCGGGTTCTTCGTCGATGAACAGCGGCTATGAAGTGTCGGCGAAGCTCTCCCGATCAACAGAAGTGCGGGAAACCGGCGTCGATTTATTTATGGATGGTCCTCTCAGAACTCTACTTGGGTAAGGCGAAGCTGAATACAGCACCCGAGCCCGAAACTGCGATATATTGTCTGCCGTCCAACGAGTAACTCATCGGCGACGAGGAAAGCGGGCCTCCAGCCGCATAGAGCCACAGGAGTTTGCCTGTCGCCGCGTCGAGCGCGATGAAATATCCTTCTGTGGTGGCGCAGAAAACGACGCCGCCGGCGGTCGCCATCAGGCCGGGCGCGAGCGCCATCTGCGCGATCTCGTATCTCCATTGCACTTTGCCGTTTTCCGGATCGATCGCCATCACACCGGCCGTATTGGGCGCAGCGCCAGGCGGCGGCCCGCCGAATCCGCCGCCATTGCCGCGGCCCTGGTACTGGCGGCCCTCCTCATAAGCCTGCGGACCGGCCGAATAATTCCCGGGCGAGTCATGATACACCAGGTAATACCAGCCGGTCTTTGGACTATAAGATGGCGCCTGAAAATTCGTTCCGCCGCCCAGGGAAGGGTAGACAGTCACGCCTTCAGGCGTCGCGCGCCAGCCGTCCAGAAATATGGGACGGCCATTGTCGTCCCATTCTTTGACCCAGCTGGTTCGTACAAACGGCGTGGCCGAAAGCAGCTTGCCAGTCACGCGATCAAGCACATAGAAGACTCCGTTGCGGTCGGCGTGCAGCATGAGTTTGCGTGGCTGACCGTGCCACATTCTGTCAACCAGAATCGTATCCTCGGTGGAATCCCAGTCGTGCGTGTCGTTGGGAGTGAACTGGTAGTGCCATTTGCGAACGCCGGTATCGGGATCGAGAGCGACCACCGAGCAGGTGAAAAGGTCGTCTCCCTTGCGAACGTCGCCGTTCAAATTCGGTCCCGGGTTGCCGACGGTCCAGTAGAGGGTGTTGAGTTCGGGATCGTACGTGCCAGGCATCCATGTGGCGCCGGAACCGTGCTGCCAGCTATCGCCGAACCACGTGTCGTTGCCGAACTCGCCCGGCCCGGGGATCGCGTTAAAGTGCCATAGCTTCTTACCCGTCGCCGGGTCATAAGCTTCAATAAACCCGCGGATGCCGAACTCGCCGCCCGAGATGCCCGTGATGATTTTGTCCTTAACGACCAGCGGGGGCGCCGTAAGTTCGTAGCCGGCCATGGCGTCGGCCAATTGAACTTCCCAGAGTTGCTTGCCGGTGTGCGCGTCGATCGCGATCAGCGCGGCATCGAGCGTGCCGACGAAAAGCCGGTTGTCGAGGATGGCTACGCCGCGGTTCGAGCGATTATTCTCATACTGATTCCTGACTTTTTGGGGACGGTCGAAGCGCCACAACTGACGGCCGGTTTTGGCATCCAGCGCGAAGACCTTGGTCGTAGCTGCGTTCGCAGGGCCGAGCGGTCCGGTGGTATACATGATTCCGTCCACCACCAGAGGCGTGGCCTGGTTCTGGCCTTCGCCGGTGAACGGGGCCATCCACTGCGCCTGCAGGTTCTTCACGTTCGCGGCGGTGATCTCCGGCAGCGCCGAATAGTGCGTGCCCGCGAGATCGCCCCAGTAGGTCAGCCAGTTGGCGGGTTCCTTCGCGGCGTTAAGAAGGCGATTCCATGAGAGGACGCTGTGAGCGGAATCCGCGCGCGCGGCGGGGTCGGAGGACGCTTTCAAATAAGCGGCAATGTCGCGGATCTCATTCGCGGTGAGACGCGCGCCATAGTCGGATGGCATAAGAGATGTGGCGTCGATCTTCAGATCCATCAATTCAGCGCGGGCAAAGGACCGGAACGCGCCAGTAGTGTCGACGATCTGAATCGTGAAAGAGTCCTGCGATTTGCGCGTGCCCGTGTAGACTTTGCCGTCGGCGGTTGTAGCCGTGACGGTGGCGCGACCGGTATTGCCGCCACGGCCGAAGCCGCGTCCCCCGCGTCCCCCTGGTGCGGCCGGCGCGGCGGCATTCGGGTTGGCAATCAGGGCCTGTAATTGAGCGGCGGTCAAAGCCGAAGAAGTGAGGTCGGGGCCGATGGCGAGGCCTTTTCCGTTGAACTGATGGCAACTCAGGCAGGCCCCTTTGCCCGCGAAGACAAGCTCTCCGTTGACGGGGTCGCCGCTTGCGAGAACTGCCGCGGAAGCAGACGCTGGGGGCGCCGCAGCCGATCCGGTAACAGCCCCGGCGACCGCAAGGCTGCGCAGGTACGTCACAACCTGCCAAATCTGATCCGTACTCAGCCGGGCATAAGGAGGCATTGCTGTGTTGCCGATGCCATTACGGATGTTGAGAAAGATCTCGCCGTCCGCGCCGCCACGCTGGAACGCGCCGCTAACGAAGGACGAAGCACTTCCGTTAGCCGAGTGGCACGACTGGCACGAAGCGCTGAAAATCGTCTTGCCCGCCGCCAGCGCCGCGGCATCGCCCGCAAACGGGTTCTGCAGATTCTCGGCCCGGTCGGATTGAGCGGGAAGCCATGTGGCAAAACCCAATACAGCTACCAATAAGAGTTCCAAGCGCGCGTACATTCCTTACTCCTCGAACAACAGGGTCTTGTCATGCTATTATCGGTCCCTCGAATGCCGGCTGCAAACGTGTTGCTCGATTCGCGGATCGATTCGGAACCGAACCTGGTCTGCGGCATTGCCGAACGGGCATTGCGCAACCATCCCGCAGACGCACCGCATAGCTTAAAGCACCCCCGGAGCAGCGCCAGGCGGCCAAGCGTACCACCCGGTCGGAATTGTGTTCAGGTAACTATAATATTAATCGCCCGCGAAAAAGGAAACACGTATGACCAAGCAGAGTATTCTTCATGCCCTGGGAATAGCCGCGGCATTATTTTCGGCATGCGCTCTGCCTGCACAGCAGGCGGCGGCGCCCGCGGCCGGCGGCGCGGCGATGGCGCCTTCCCGGCCCCGCATCCCTGCGTCGCCCGAGATTCACCCGGATAAGACGGTCACCTTCCGCATCTCCGCTCCGAAGGCCAATGAGGTAACCCTCAGCGGAAGCTGGGAAGGCGCCACGAATCTCAAGATGACCAAGAATGACGAAGGGGTGTGGACTACCACTGTAGGTCCGTTGCCCGAACAACTCTTCGGCTACTGGTATATGGTCGACGGCGTAAAAGCGCTTGATCCGGGCAATAGCGAGACGCAGCGCGATGGATCGCGGTTCGACAGCATGCTGATGATTCCCGGTCCCGCGTCCGACCTGTGGGATTTCAAGGATGTTCCGCACGGCACGGTGCAGGAAGTTTGGTACCCCTCACCGACCTTGAAACTGGCCAGCCGGCGTATGACTGTTTATACGCCTCCGGATTATGCCAGCACCACAACCCGTTATCCGGTGTTGTACCTGCTGCACGGCGGGGGCGGCGACGAAGACGCGTGGATCACCATGGGGCGCGCCAACATTATCCTCGACAACCTGATTGCAAAAGGCAAAACGAAACCGATGATTGTTGTGATGCCCAACGGCAACGCGACCCAAACTGTGTCGCAGGGATTCGGCTTCGGCCCCACGCCGGCGCGCCAGTCGGTTCAGGCGCCTCTGCCTCCTCCTTTGCAGGCGGCTGGTGGATCTCCTGCTGGTGGAGCCCCGGGCGGCGGAAGAGGCGCAGCGCCCGGTGGCCGCGGCGGACAGCCGCAGCCGTATGCGGGTTCGTACCCGGAAAGCCTGATCAAAGACGTGATCCCGTTTGTCGAAAAGACTTATCGCGTGATCCCGAACAAGGATAACCGCGCGATTGCCGGTCTTTCGATGGGAGGCAGCCAAACACTCGCCGCGACCAACAATAATCCGGGCGTTTTCGGCTATATCGGCGTATTCAGCTCAGGACCGCGAACGGCCGACGAGGCGTTCGAAAAGCAACTGGAAGCGGTCAAGGCCGGCGGTGTGAAGTTCTACTGGACCGGCGCCGGAACTACCGATATGGCGCGCGAAGGCACGGTGAATCTCGAGACCATGGTGAAGAAGGCCGGATTCGAAACCTCCTACACGGAGATTCCGGGAGCGCACTACTGGTTTCTGTGGCGCTATTTTCTAGGTCAGTTTGGCCCGATTATGTTCCAATAATAATTACCCCGTACGCGAATTGTGTTTCCGGCTTGGGGCAAAAGAGGTCCTATGAGCTTTCGCAGCATCTCTTTGATCTTGATCATGGCAGTGAGTCTCGCGGCCTCCATGCCGGTCGCCTTCGCGCAACGAGGCGGGCGCGGCGCGGCGCCGGCATCGTCTTCTTCGCCGCGTCCGGTCGATATCACCACCACACGCTCTTTCGATATGCCGACGGTGGAACGAGGCGGCAAAATCTTCGCCGCGCAATGCGCATCCTGTCATGGCGATAACGCGCGCGGCGGCAAGGGTAAAACCGGCGCCGACCTGATCCGTTCGGATATCGTCCTCCTCGATCACGGCGGGCGCGAGTTGCCGGAATTCCTCAAATTCGGTCGTCCTGAAAAGGGCATGCCGAAGTTCGATCTTTCGCACGACGAGGGCGTCGACGTTGCGACCTGGCTCCATTATCAGGTCAGCGTTGCCGCGGACCGGGGCGCGTATGTAAAGTTCAACGTCTTCTCGGGAGACGCCAAGGCCGGCGAAGCGTTTTTCAACGGCCCGGTCGGTAAGTGCAATACCTGCCATTCCGTGACGGGCGACCTGAAAGGCATCGGCGAAAAGAGCAATCACGACGCACCGACACTGCAGGGCTCAATTCTGGCCGGCCGGGGTGGCGGCGGCGGACGGGGTGGCGGCGGACGCGGTGGGCGCGGCGCTGGCGGAGCGACTGTGACTGCCACAGTCACTCTGAAGACCGGCGAAAAGTTTACCGGAACCCCCGCTTTGATGAACGATTTCGTGGTCGAGATCCGGCTCCCGAACGGCGACGCTAAAACCTGGCTGCGCGACGGCGAATGGCCAAAGGTAACTCAGGTCAACCGGATGCAGGCTCACATCGATCTGATGCTGAAGTACACCGATGACGATATCCACAATCTCGCCGCCTATCTGAACGACAAGTAGGAGATACCCATGAGTTTCCATTCCATTTCCGTTGCCGCGCTCACGCTGCTCCCCATCGCTCTCAGCGCTCAGTTCCTCGACCCGAACGTCCTGAAGAAGCCCAACCCGGTCGACGCCTGGCCCACCTATCACGGCGACTACTCGGGCAAGCGCTACAGCGAGCTCACTCAGATCAATAAGTCGAACGTAAATACTCTGACTCTGGCCTGGGAATTCAAGGCTTTGGCTACGGCTGAGACAGCCAATAATGTCGGCGGCCCCTGGAAGCCCGGCGATCCTACCTACTGGGGCGGCCCCAGCGACAGCTACCGGATCGCGGGATCGCCGCTGATGGTCGATGGCGTCATGTACATCTCCGCCATGGACCGCGCCTGGGCCATCAACGCGCGCACCGGCGAACAGTTATGGAGTTATTTTTTCAAGACGCGCGGGGGCCATCACTTCAACGGCAACAAAGGCATGGGCATGTACGGAAGCTGGCTCTATTTCGTGACGCCGGACGCTTACCTGGTCTCGCTCGACGCAAAGACAGGCAAGGAGCGGTGGTACAAGCAACTCGCGCCCGTTGAGATGGACTACTACGGCAGCACCGCGCCGCTGGTGGTGGGCAATCATGTCTACACGGGCGTCGGCGGCGACGCCCTCGACATTCAGGGATACCTGGAGGCACGCGATCCGGAGACGGGCGCTGTTCAGTGGAAATGGTACTCAACCCCCCAGAACCCCGGAGATCCCGGCTACGATTCGTGGCCCGACGATTACTCCCGCAAGCATGGCGGCGGCGGGCCGTGGCAGCCTCTTACCTACGATCCGGCTCTCAATCTGATCTATGTCACAACCGGCAATCCCAATCCCGTGGGCGCGACCCAGAGCCGCAAAGGCGACAACCTGTTTACGTGTTCGATTGTGGCGCTCAATGCCGATACGGGCAAGATGGCCTGGTATTACCAGACTTCACCTCACGATGCGCACGACTGGGACAGTACGGAGGCTCCCGTGTTATTCGATGGCACGTGGGAGGGCAAGCCGCGCAAGATGGTGGCGCAGGCCGCCCGCAACGGATACTTCTTCGTGCTGGACCGCGTTACGGGCGAGCACCTGCTGACCACGCCCCTGGTGGATAAGCAGTTTCTCAACTGGACGCTCGGGATCAATGCCAAGGGGCAGCCCATTAACAATCCGAAGAAAGAATCGTCGGTCGACGGAGTGCTTGTCGGCGCGGGGAACGCTACCAACTGGCCTCCTCCGAGCTTCGACCCGCAGACGGGGCTCTTCTATGTGGGCACCAGCGAAAGCATGAGCATGAGCTACCTGGTCGATACCACCGACCGGCCGGAGGGCTATGGCTTCAGCGGCGGTGGCGGCGGCAATTCGGGCGGGCGTTCGGGTATTCGTGCCATCGACTACCATACGGGCGAAACGAAGTGGATGCATGAAGGCGGCGGGCCGCAGGGTCTGCTGACGACGGCCGGAGGCTTGTTGTTCGGGCATGACGGCTCGACCAATTTCTGCGCCTTCGACGCCGCCACGGGGAAGATTCTGTGGCACACCTGGATGCAGTCGCTTCCTACCAACGGCGCCCAGACGTACCTGCTGGATGGCTTTCAGTTCGTCATGATCGCCGCGCAGGATACGGTATACGCCTATACCCTGAATCGCTGAGTGGCGCTAGTACGACAGGCATCCTTGCCTGTCGCCGCGCCGCCGCAAGGTTGAAGGCATATCGGGTGAAGGCATGATGACACGGCGCGATTTCGCCACGGCTGCCGCGGCGGCTGCGTTCGCTGGTTTCGATCCGCCGCGCGCCTCGGCTTCGGCGCCGTTCCCCGTTCACTATGCCCGCGCCAGCCCGCGCGACGTTCTTGCTCGCTATATCGAGCCGGGTTTCGACGCCTTTCCATCTGAGAAAGACGCGCTCGAAATCGAGGAGCGGCTGCGCCGGATTTTCGCGGGAGTTGAAGCCGTGCCACCCGCGCTTCGCGATTGGGTCAGGGAGCTTCCCAACATACGCTGGACGCGTTTTCATGTTCTGCCCGAAGCCCGCGTTCGCTTCGAGATCGCTATCGCAGGCAGGCGTGGTCTTGAACACCACACCGGCCTATGGGCGCTCCCCGATTTTACTCCGATCGCGGCCCATTCCATCGCATCGCCCGCGCCCTGGTTCCGCGACGTCACCGGCCATATGTTGGGCGGGACCGCTTCGTTCACGCAACAACTCCTGCAAGGAAATCCCTGGTGGCGCGCCCGGCTCGACTCGGCCGTTGGCATCGATGTCGATGGCAATCAGGGTATCGCCGCGGCCGACATCGACAACGACGGAGTCGATGAGATCTACGTCTGCCAGCCCGGCGGGCTGCCCAATCGGTTATATAAGCTCGGCCCGGGAGGCAAGGCCGAAGACATCACCCGGAAGGCGGGCCTCGATATCCTCGACGAAACCACCTGCGCGCTGTTTGCCGATTTTCGCAACTCCGGTCTGCAGGATCTGGTGGTTCTCCGCCGCTCGGGTCCGTTGCTGTTCCTGAACCAGGGCAACGGCGTTTTCCGTGAGCAGCCGGATGCCTTTCGGTTCCGCCGTCCGCCTCGAGGAGCGTTCACCGGAATGGCCGCCGCGGATTACGACCGGGATGGCCGCGTCGATCTGTATTTGTGCACGTACGTCTACGTGCAGGGCGAAGACGTGTATCAATATCCCGCGCCTTATCACGATGCGCGCAACGGTCCGCCGAATTATCTGTTCCGCAACCTCGCGGCGCCCGGCTTATCCGGCGCGGGCGGCCTCATCTTCGACGACGTTACAGAGGAATCGGGCATAGACCAGAACAATAACCGCTTCAGCTTCGCCGCCTCGTGGTGCGATTTCGACGGCGATGGCTGGCCCGATCTTTATGTGGCGAACGATTTCGGCCGAAACAATCTGTATCGCAACCGGAATGGGCGCTTCACGGATGAAGCGGCGCGCGCGGGCGTCGAGGACATCGGCGCCGGCATGAGCGCGTCATGGTTCGATTACAACGGGGACGGCCTTCCGGACCTCTATGTCTCCAACATGTGGACCGCCGCGGGACAGCGCGTTGTGCGCGATGAAGCGTTCCAACCGGCCGCCGGGAATGAGGAGGCCTATCGGCGCCACACGAAAGGCAATTCCCTTTATCGCAACCGGGGAGACGGCACGTTCGAGGAAACTGGCCCGGACCAAGGCGTCGAAATGGGGCGCTGGGCCTGGAGCTCGGGTGGATTCGATTTCGATCTCGATGGATCGCCGGAAATCTTCATTGCGGCGGGCATGGTTTCGAACGGGTTTGAATCTAACCGCCAAAGCCCCGATCTGGAAAGCTTCTTCTGGCGGCAGGTCGTCGCCAGATCTCCAGCGTCTGCGGGCGCGGACGCCGGGTACGAGAACGGATGGAACGCGATCGGTCAGTTATTCCGCGAGAACTACAATTGGAACGGGCAGGAGCCGAACGTATTTTATGTCCGGCGGGACGGGCGTTACACCGACGCTTCCGGAATATCCGGCCTGGACTTCGCCGAAGACAGTCGCGCGTTCTCGGTCACGGATTTCGATGGTGACGGATATCCCGACATCGTGCTAAAAAGCCGGCTGGGGCCGCAGGTTCGCATGATGCAGAACCGCTGCGCGCTGGGGCGGCCGGCGATCGCGCTGCGGCTTCGCGGGACGGCATCGAATCGCGATGCCATCGGCGCCCGCGTCACCGTCAATGGCTACACGCAGGAGATAACGGCAGGCAGCGGCTTCCTGTCACAGCATTCGAAGCGCTTGCACTTCGGACTCGGAGGACGCGATTCGGCGGACGTCCACATTCTATGGCCGTCGGGGCTGAGGCAGGAAGTCGCGGGGCTCCAACCCGGGTTTACGTGGACTGTCACGGAGGGTTCCGCAAATCCCGCCAAGGTTCCCTTCCGTCCTCGATCCGAATACCCGGAGGCGAGGGTTATCGCGAACAACAGCCCGGAGTTCTCTGACACCTGGCTGCTGGAACCGATACCCGATCCCGGTCGCCATACTGGTCCGGCCGTCGTCCTTCTGCACGCAGGCACGTCCCACCGGGAGGCGCTGCTGCCAGACGTTCACGCGATCGATCTGAGGCAACAGCCCGAGGAATTGGCGGCCGCCTACGATCTATTGCACAGATATGTATTTGAGTACCGGACCGGGCTCTCGCTGCCCCTCGCACTGCTCGTGGATCGCGACAGCCGCGTGCGGAAGATTTACGCCACCGTGCCGCCCGAGTCAACGATAAAGGCCGATGTAGAGAAGCTGCGCGCAACCGATGATTCGCAGCTTCGCCGGCTCGCGTTTCCGTTTGCAGGCAAGTATTACACCGAGCCATCGCGGAATTACTTTAAGCTCGGCATCGCGTTCTATTGGGCCGGATACGCGCGGCGTGCTCTGCCCTTTCTCGACGAAGCGCTTCGCGCAAACCCCGGCCACTGGCGCGCGTTGCTCGCTCTTGGGGAGATTCATCGCGAGCTGGGAAATCCGGATGCGGCGCTGGCCGCGTTTCAGCGTGCTCTCTCGCTTCAGCCAAACCACGCCGGGGCGATGGTGAGTGTGGGGATCTCGCTTCTCGCGAAAGGCGACCGGCCCGGCGCGCGCGCCATGTTCTCCCGAGCGCTCGAAACCGATACGCACTGCGCGGAAGCGGCTAACCAAATGGGACTTCTCGAAGTGCAATCCGGCGATTCAGAGCGTGCCCGCCAATGGTTTGAGCGAGCCATTGAAGCGCAGCCGGACCACTCCGGCGCGCTCAATAATCTGGGCGTACTGTTCGCTCAGAAGGGCCAATACGACGATTCCGTCGCGGTCTTTCGCTATGGCATCGCGAAACTTCCCGACGACGAACCCCTCCACCTGAACCTGGCCCGAGTCTATGCCATGACGGGCCGGCGCGACACTGCCATCGCCATCCTGAACGAACTGCTTGACCGAAAGCCCGCCAGCGTGGCAGTGCGGAGACTCCTTGAAGATCTGAACAGCCGCTGAGAATTTCCCGAAGCCAGGTCTGGCAAGTGTTTCCCGGCCGCGCTGTGGAACCGAAGGGCCGAGCTGCGTAGTCGATAGAGTTGAAGCCTGGCTTGGCGTTCTTAGCCCATTGCGGCGGACGGGTTGACCCGAACCACGGGCTTCCCAACGTTGGGGAATCCGGGCTAAATCGAATGTGGGTCGCTTGAAGCACCGATCGGTTCCGACGGGCATCATTGACGGCCAGCCGCAACCGCTGCTATACCGCACTCCGAATCAAAGTCGCCACTGCCGTTCGGGAACCTCCTTCGGCGGTTGAAGCCACAGTGCGGCCGGAGGGCCATCTTGTGGGAAGCCCGGTATAAGATGTAGAACGTGAACCTTCCTGTGAGCCCACCGGTGTTGCCGATGCTGGCAAAGCGAGTGGATGAGCTGCCGGCCGAGGGCAAGTGGATCTTTGAACCGAAATGGGACGGCTTTCGTGCGCTGGTTTTCCGGGACGGCGACGAACTCGAAATCCAAAGCCGGGATGAAAAGCCGCTGAACCGCTATTTTCCTGAGATTGTGGAAGCGCTCAAGTCTCAATTACCGCCCCGCGCCGTGCTCGATGGGGAAATCGTGATTGCGCGCGGGAGCGTGCTCGATTTCGAGGCGCTTCAACTGCGGCTGCATCCGGCGGCATCGCGGGTCAAAACGCTTGCTAAGCAGACGCCGGCTTCGATTGTGTTCTTCGATTTGCTTTCGGGCGGTGAGCGGGATTTGCGGAATGAGCCCTTCGAATTACGACGGATGATGCTTGAGGACATCCTTCGGAACGCGGCGCCGCCGGTTTACATTACGCCCGCGACCCAGGAACGGGCCACCGCCTTGGACTGGTTCCGGCGATTCGAAGGAGCTGGCCTCGATGGCGTGATGGCGAAGCCGGCTTCGGGAAACTACGAACCCGACAAGCGGGTGATGCTCAAAGTGAAGCACGAGCGGGAGTGCGATTGCGTAGTAGCGGGATTCCGCTGGTACAAGGGCGCGGAGAACGGAGCGGTCGGGTCGCTGCTGCTCGGGCTTTATGACAAAACGGGAATGCTGCAGCACGTGGGTGTGTGCGCGAGTTTCACAGCGGAGAAGAGAAGGGAACTTCTGCACCTTCTGGGGCCATATCGCACGAACGCACTCGACAATCACCCGTGGAAGGAGTGGGTGGGCCATCTGACGGCAAACGGAGAAACGGGAGGCCGCGTGCCGGGGGCACAGAGCCGCTGGAGCCGCGGCAAAGATCTTTCCTGGGAGCCGCTGAAAGCGGAGCTGGTGGTGGAAGTGGCCTACGAGCACATGCAGGGTTCGCGTTTCCGCCACATGGCCCATTTCCGCAGATGGCGAACGGATAAGCGACCGCAAGACTGCACGTATGAACAGTTGGAAGTCGTGCCGCCGCATGAACTGGCTACGATTTTCGCAGCCCGGTGAGCGTTCACGCGGTGAGTATTCGAGGCCCTGTCAGGTGGCCTTCTTAGGTCCACGGCCAGCGCGCAATTCGCGCCACTGGCGGGTGGGATCGTCATCGGGATCGGGCGTTTCCTGGCGAGGCCGGACGTCTTCGGGGACGTGGCGCAGGTTGACGCGAATACGGGTCCAGGTGGAGGAGCGGCCGCGCATGGAATCGACCAGGACGTCGTCCACGGCGAGATACGAAGCGAGGGCGTGGTATTTGGCTTTCCAGCGTTCGAGTCCGGCAAGGGCAGCGTCGCGATCGGGCGAATTGGCGACGGTGATCAGAGGCATTTTGGCGCGCGGCTTGGGGACGGAGCGGGCGCGTGAGGGCGCCACTCGCGGCGCCTCTCCCTCTGCGCGGCGAAAGTGAGGCGGCCAAGGGGCATCGGCCAGGCCCTCGGCTTCATCTTTGGCGGCGAGTTCCAAGAGCTTTTCAAGCGAACCAGGGTGTCGGTCCATGTCGGCATGCGGGTTGCCAACAGTCGCGAAGCGCTTGGGCACGGTGAAGATGGTGAAGTCGGCGGGGTCGCAGTCCGGAACCTCACGCCAGTCGAGGGGTGTGGAAACGCGAGCGTCGGGGAGCGGGCGGACGGAATAGGCAGAGCAGGTGGTGCGATCCTTGGCGTTCTGGTTGTAGTCGAGGAAGACGCCCTGCCGCTCCTCTTTCCACCACTTGGAACTGGCGATGTCAGGCCGGCGGCGTTCCACCGCGCGCGAGAGCGCCACGGCGGCGCGGCGCACTTCGGCGAAGGTCCACGCAGGCTGGATGCGGACGTTGATGTGCATGCCGCGGGAGCCACTGGTTTTGGGCCAGCCGTGGAGGCCCATGTCGGAAAGGACGTCTTTGACTTCGAGCGCGACCGTGCGAACGTGCTCCCAGGGAACGCCGGGCCCGGGATCGAGGTCGACGCGGAGTTCGTCAGGATGGTCAAGATCGCGCGACCGGACGGGGTGGGGATGGAGTTCGATGCAGCCGAGGTTCACTATCCAGGCCAGGCCGGCAGCATCGTCGACAACCACCTCTTCCGCGGTACGACCTGAGGGGAACGACAAAACCACGGTGCGGAGCCAAGAGGGGCGATCCTTCGGCGCACGCTTTTGATAGAACGCTTCGCGTTCAGCGCCGTCGACGAAACGCTTAAGCACGACCGGACGATCGGCGATGCCGGCCAGAGCGCCGGGAGCTACCGACAGGTAGTAACGCACCAGTTCGAGCTTGGAGACCTTCACCTGGCTTGAGAAATAGAGCTTATCCGGGTGGGTAATGCGGATCTCGCGCCCATCGACCATGAGGACTTCGAGAGCGTCTGGTATCTCCACAAAAACAGGCTACATCATCGGGGGACGGCTGACTACAACTCCGAGCGTCGAACCTGGGAGGTTGGGCGGATCAGGAACGAGTAGTCGGCATTGCGCCCGGAACCATGACGCCAATCGATTCTGAGGTGAACAAGGCGCAATGGGCGTCTTCGCGGACCGATCCACTGGTCAGGGAGCAGCGCAGAAATCGTACCCATCCTGGACACCGGGCGGGCTCCTATCTCTCGCGATACTCCGTAAAGACATACCCCTTATCCTTGCGAAAGACGTGGCACTGATGACAAGTCTCACGCTTCCCGGCGTCCAACATGTCCGTCCGGCTCCCTTCGTCAAAACTCCCGTATCCCCAGCCTGCCGTCGAGCTATAGCGTTGGGAATCTTTCACCATGACGCCGACCACCCGCCGCTGCCCCTCCCTGGCGCCGCCGTTCGCAGTGGAAAGCCACTCCAGCATCTCCTCGGCAAAGATCGCTCCGTCCGGATACGAACCCGTGCGCAAGCCATCCATCGCCTTGTCGTTAGCGTAGAAATGAAACACGCCCGCTATACACGGCTTCTCGCAAGGCTTCTTCGCGAACGAATCGAAGGTCGCCGGAACCATCGAGCTGTGGAGGAAAGTCCAGTGCCGATACCCTTCCGGATACGGCGTGCCCTGGCTGGCCGCTACGGTGCCGAGCGTGGTGAAAACGAGGTCGTGATCCTTTTGCTTCGAGTGGCAGGAATAGCATTGGGCCCGATCCTTCTCTGCCAGCCGGCCACTATTCTTACTATCGAATGTCTCGAATCCCCAACCACCGGTGTCCTTATACAGCCGGTCATCTTTCCTCATGACGTCCAGCCCGCTTCGCTCTCCCTCGGCAAGGATCCCTTTCGACTCGCCCTCGCCCGCGACCGTGTGCAGAGTCTCACGAACCACTACGGAACCATTCGGAAATTTCCCCGCGCGATATCCCTCGACTGCCTGTGGATTGGCATAGAACTGAAAGATCTTACCTCCCTCGCTTGCGAACGATTTGTGTTCGGGCCCCACTACGACGGACTTGACATGCTGCCACGAGCGATAGCCGTCCGGAAACGGAACCGCAGCCTCCCCGGCCGCGGTGATTCCGAACGCGAACACAAAGAAGACCACAAACACGCCTGTACGCCTCACGATTTGGTTGCTGTTGTTTTCCATATTCCTCTCCGCGGCCGTGCCCAAGCCAGGCCGTACCGTAATCCGATTGTGCGGTCCTGCGCACGGCGCGGAAATGTTTTTTTGACAGGGTGGACTTTCGAAGTGCCAGGGCGGCCCCTTCGCGGGACGAATGTTTCACCGGTCGCGTTCCGCTTGCGTTCCTGGATGCGCCCGGATCGCTCGTCAACGAAATCTCCCAGCCCGTCAAGCTTTCCTTCCGTTTTGCCCCTATCCGTAGAAGAATGGAAGGAGCGGAATGTTGCGGCCGTCCTCTCCTACGCTTCGACGATGGGCCACGTATTGGCTCGCCTGGACCGCGGCTGGACTCTTCTACATCACCCAGGACTTCATGACGCGGCTCTCCTGGAACGAGTCGATCCCCTGGAGGAATGTCGTCATAGGCTGGATGGCCGCAATGTATATTTGTGCGGCATTCACGCCTGCCATTCTGTGGCTCGGGCGCCGCTGGCCTGTGGACCAGACCCATGGCCGGCGGCCGATCGCGCTTCACCTCGGCGCCTCGATCGCGTTCTCCCTGGTATCGACCGCGCTCGAAGTTTCGCTGCTGGCCGGGATCGGAATGCTGCCGGCTTTTTCCGGGCCAACGTCGTTCGCCAAGGATCTTTGGTTTCTTCTGCCGTACGACTTTCACGGAGGCATCATCCGGTACTGGGCAGTGGTCGGCTTGCAGGCGCTCTTCCGGTCGAACCAGGAAGCCCGGCGGAGCGAGCGCGAAGCGCTGGAGCTCAAGGTTCACTCTTCCCAGCTCGCCGAGCAGTTGACCTCGTCGCAGTTGAGCGCCTTGAAGATGCAATTGCATCCGCATTTTCTATTCAATACTCTCAGCGCGATCATGGTTTTGGTGCGCCAGGGGAAGGGCAGGGAGGCCGAAACCATGCTCAGCCGCCTCAGCGATTTACTGAGGCACACGCTGGACGATGTGGAGGCGCAGGAAGTCCCGCTTTGGCGCGAGCTCGATTTTCTGCGGCTCTATCTCTCCATCGAGCAGGTTCGGTTTGAGGATCGGCTGCGCGTCCGCATCGAAGCCGGTCCGGAGGTCTCGGACGCGCTCGTCCCGCATATGGCGCTTCAGCCGATCGTGGAGAATGCCGTACGCCACGGATTGGGACAGAGCGAGCAGCCTGTCCTCATTCACGTCAGTGTATCCCGGATAAACGGCGATCTCGCATTGACGGTCACAGACGACGGACCCGGATGTCCCGCACCCGTCTTCGAGGAAAAGGGCATCGGACTTAAAAACACCAGGAATCGCCTGAAGCGGCTTTACGGCGCCGGGGCCACGCTCTCGGCGGAAAACCGGCTTCCCCGGGGAGTTCAGGTGACAATGACGCTGCCCTACCGTACCGGGCGGCCGGAGGACGATGAGTGCGCATGAGAGTCCTGATCGTCGATGACGAACCGCTCGCCCGTGAGGGAATCAAATTGATGCTCGGCAGCGATTCGCAAGTGATGGAAGCGCGAAACGGAAGAGAAGCGGTAGCCAAGATCCGCGACGAGACGCCGGATCTCGTAGTGCTCGACGTCCAGATGCCGCGCATGGATGGTTTCGCCGTCGTCGAAGCGGTCGGAGCGGATAAGATGCCGGTCGTGATATTTGTAACTGCCCACGACCAATACGCCATTCGCGCGTTCGAAATCAACGCTGTCGATTATCTGCTGAAACCGGTAACGGAAGAGCGCTTCCGGCTTGCGTTTGAACGAGCCAGGAACCGGCTCCGGGCAGCATCGCCGGATGAATCCACGCGCCAAATGCTGGCCGTCCTCGATGCTATCGCTAAACCGCGGCAGTACCTCTCGCGCCTTGCCATTCGATCCGGCGACCGCACAATTTTCCTTGCGATCGATGAGGTGGAGTGGATTGAGGCGGCGCAGAACTACGTCCGGGTGCATGCGGGTCGAGCGACTCACCTGCTGCATGTCCCCATGAACACCATCGAAACCTCGCTCGATCCGGAGCGATTTGTGCGCGTCCATCGCTCCCACATCGTCAATCTCGAATCCATCAAGCATTTGTGGACGTTAGCGCACGGTCAATACGTTCTTGAACTGATTTCCGGCGAGCGGTTACAAACCAGTCGATCTTATGGAGAGAAGATCCGGACCTTGCTTTCGAATCCATTCTGAACGAATTCAACGTCTCGAGCAGAACGACCCTCGCGCCGAGTGCGGTCGCCAAACATTTCTCACAAACATTGCTCCCGCTCCGACGACCAGTGCGATTCCCGTCAGGACAGTTTATGAAGTGCGTGAACGGAACCCAGAAAAGCGTCACTTTAACAAGCGGGACCGCAGGTACGCACTCGGGGTGAAGAAAATGCTCAATGCCGAAGAACATCGAGACAAGGGCAACCAAATACAGCGCGCCGATCGCGACGCGATTCCCACCAGGCGTTCGTTCCCGCACGCTGCTCGTTATCGCCAGGAGTATCGCGCTAACGCGGAAGTGCTGAGACTGATCGCGACCGGCAACGCGAACAAGGAGATTGGCTCCAAACTTTCCGTTGGCGAGGATACCGTCAAACGGCACGTTACGAACATCCTCGGAAAACTCGACGCGAACCGCCGGACGCACGCGGTCACGATAGCGCTGAAGCGCGGAATCATCGAACTCTAACTCGCACTAAAGCGGGAACGTGAGATGCCAGTTTGGTAGGTCTCCTTTCGTTGCAGATTAAATAAGCTGTTCTTGGGACACGTTCTGCAACGCCTGTTTTCGATATTCGCTGACGCCTGACCCGGCGCCGGCCTCCCAGAATTGTTTATGCGCGGCCCCGATCATTAGCAGTCGGCAATGTTCCGCTACTTCGTCGCCTGAGCAACAGAATCTTGACGCAACTGACACAGGTGTTCTCAAGGATGTACTCCGACATCGGCCGGTGGTCGATTCCCCCGGAGAAATTGCTGCGGCTTCGTAGCCCCGCAGGAGTTGGGCCAGCATCCTATTCAGCGCGGTGGCGACTTCGGTGAGAGTCACGTCGAAGTCGATCTTCATCCCGACGGCGGAACTCAAAGCGTCCAGGTGAAAGAAGTCTACCGGGTCAGCCAGGGAGTTCTCGATCGGCGTGCGTTGCGCATAACGGGTGATGCGCTTGGATGCGGCGCTCCGCAGCCCGGTTGCATTTCTTGGCAAGCAAATTTGGATTGAAGAAACGCAACCGGGATAGAAGATTATGAGCGAGATTAAAACGGCGCGAGTTCAGAACTTCGCGCCAGCGATAGCGGTCACAGCGTTCCAGTAGAACCGCAGGTGCTTGTAGACAGACTCTTCCGAAATGCGCTCCTGATCGCTGTGCGCGCCGAAGCCTTTCAGCACATCCTCATCGTCGCGCATGGCGCCGATGCCATAGCACTGCACGCCGCGCGGGCGCAGTTGCGACATGTCGGTCGCGCCAGTTCCCATCAGGGGAACCGTCGGAATACCGTAGACCGTCTGGAACGAGGCTTCGAGCGCTCTATAAACATCGGACGTGATGCTAACGGGCGCACCCTGCGGGCGGCCCGCGCCATTCGGCACGATCTCTACTGCCGGGTCGCTGACGATCTTGCGCATCAGTTCGTAGAACTCCGGCATGTTTTCGTCGGGCAGCGCGCGGATGTCGAGCGTGGCCGTGGCTTCCGAGGGAATGACGTTGCTCTGAAACCCGCCCTGGATGATGTTGGGAGAAATCGAAGTATGAAGCATCGAATACAGGTTCGGTTCGTTGACGGCGAGATACTCCCGCACAGCAGCCGATTTCTGCGGGTTCAGCAGATCTTTGAAGCGTTGCGCTTCTTCCCCTTCGCTGATCTGGCCCATTTTTTCGAAGAACGTTCGCGTTGTGTCGTTCAGGCGCATAGGGGGATCCCAGAGGGCCAGCTTTTCCACGGCGCCGGAGAGGTGCGCGATCGCATTGCCGCGCATGGGCCGCGAACCGTGGCCGGAGGGACCTCTTGCCACAAGGCGAGCGCCGGAGGGCCGCTTTTCCATGGTCTGGATCATGGCGTAGCGCGCTGTGCCCGTACGCCGCGCCACGCCGCCACCTTCCGCCAGACACGCTTCGGCTTCGATCTCCGGAAAGTGTTCGCTCACCAGATAGCCGATGCCGATGCTGGAGTTGCCTTCCTCGCCGGCTTCGGAAACAAAGATGACGTCGCGGTCCACCTTCGCGTTGGCGCGCTTCAGCATCACCATGGTCATCATCGCGGCGTAGAGGTTCGTCTTGTCGTCGAGCGTGCCGCGCCCGTAGACGTAGCCGCCGCTGCGAGTGGCGCTGAAGGGCGGGAACGTCCACTTCGACAGGTCGACCTTCACGGTATCGCTGTGGCCCATGATGAGCAGAGGCTTCTTCGAACCGTTGCCTCTGATGCGGGCGATTAAATTGGCGCGGGCCGGGTCCTTCGCCACGAGCGTTACCGGAATACCTTCGGCTTCCAGAACTTTCTTCACGTACTCGGCGACTTTTGTTTCGGTACCGGGAGCGCCGGTGGAATCGATCTGCACCAATGACTGAAAGTGGCGCATTCCTTCCTCGCCGATCCTGCTCCAATCGATGGTCTGCGCGCCGATAGGCAGCGCGCAGAAGAGAACCAGGGCAATCGCGTATCGCATGGCGCAAGTTTATCGCAGTGTTCGGTATCGCAGAAGCCACTGGGAAATGAAGGCCGCCCACCCACTTCTTCCGCGCGCAAGTAACATTCTTCCAGCAGTGCGGTGTCATTGCGGAAGTCCTCAGGCCAGGCGGGGATCCTGGAAAACGCGTGGCTCGATGCGCAGGCCCATGTTAGCGTTGATGAGCGAAGGCTCCGGTCAAACCGCTGCCCTCACGCTGTCGGGCCAACCGCTTGCCCATTTCTGCCCATACGGTTACGGTGGCTGCCTGCCGAGGTTTCACAGCATGGTCCGGTCTTTAGGAAACCCCCTCACAATATGTCCGAAGCGGCCGGTACGGAGCGGCAATACTCCCCCATGGCTGGAGCGGTTTCAGCTCGCCACTCGCAAAGAGGGGGTGGTGATGTAGTAGCGGAACTCGCCCTGTTCGATCAACCTCCGCGCGTGGCCGATCTGCGGCGATCAGCTTCTGCTTTGCGCCCAAATCCCACAGCGCGGCGCAGCGCGGTCTTAACGCCGCCGCGGCTCCGCTACGGTTGTATAATCGGGGGCGGCCAAGAAGCCACCTGGAAATCCGGCTAATGTTGGCCTGAACCTCCTGTCGAAGGGAAGATAATGCGAAGTTCGAGTGTGGCCGTGCTGCTGGTGGCGTCCTGGGCGTGGGCACAGGCTCCGACAGAGTCGCTGTTCAATGCTCGGGTCGATCCTGAGCAAGGGCGGAAGCTGTGGTCGGCCAACTGCGCCGTGTGTCATGGCCCCGAGGGGAAGGGAGGCCGCGGCCCCGACCTGACCAGCGGCAAGTTCCGGCGCGGCGGCACTGACGACGACTTGTATCGGGCCATGCGAAACGGGATTCCGGGGACCGAGATGCCGGGCTTTCCGTTGGGCGGAGTGGAGTCTATGCAGCTTCTGGCTTATGTGAGGGCGCTGGGAAGAGCGGCCATGCCACCTCCTCGGGGCGGAGATGCCGCAAGCGGTCGCGAGCTGTTTTCCGGTTCCGCCGAATGCGCGCGTTGCCACAGAGTGGGCGGGATGGGCTCCCGGATCGGGCCGGACCTGACCGACGTCGGGGCGCGCATGCCACCGCCCGATTTGCTGGCAGTGCTGCTGCGTCCGGACGAGCGCGTGCTCCCGGCGCAGTGGTATGTGCGGGCGGTGACGCGGGACGGGCGGACCATCACGGGTAGAAGGCTGAACGAAGACACATACAGCGTGCAACTCATCGATGCCAAAGAAGAGCTGGTTTCGTTGGTGAAGGAAGAGCTGAGAGAGTACGAGCTGATCAAGAAGTCGCCTATGCCGAGCTACGAAGGGAAGTTGACCCGCGAACAACTGGACGACCTGGTTGCCTACCTGGCGTCATTGAAAGGAACTCCATGAGAGTCTTCGCAGCGGTATTGTGGCTGAGCTGTTGTATGCCATTGGGCGCGCAGGTGAGCTACAACCGCCTGCTGCGCGCCGACCAGGAGCCGCAGAACTGGCTGACGTATTCGGGGAGCTACAAAAGCTGGCGCTACAGCTCGCTCGACCAGATCCGGACGGGGAATGCGAAGAATCTGGAGTTGAAGTGGATATACCAGCTCGATTCCACCGACAAGTTCGAAGCGACCCCGCTGGTGGTAGACGGAGTGATGTACTTCTCGGAGCCGCCGAGCGACGTGATCGCAGTGGACGCGAAGACAGGCCGGGCCTTCTGGACATACCGCGATACGCTGGAGGGCAATGTAGGCGTGTGCTGCGGGCGCGTCAACCGCGGGCTGGCGATACTGGGGGATACGCTATTTCTAGCGGCGCTGGACGGGAACCTGGTCGCGCTAGATGCGAAGACGGGAAAAGAAGTCTGGAAGACGCGGGTGGTGGACCCGAGCTTTGGCTATAGCCTGACAATGGCGCCGCTTGTGGTGAAGGACAAGGTGATCATCGGGCCGGCGGGAGGAGAGTACGGGATACGCGGGTTCCTGGCGGCGTTCGATGCGCACACAGGCAAAGAGGTATGGCGGTTCCACACGATTCCAGGACCGGGGGAGGCAGGAAGTGAGACATGGGCAGGCGATGCCTGGCAGCGTGGCGGCGGCTCCGTCTGGCTGACCGGCTCCTACGATCCGGAGTTGAACCTGATCATACAGGGCGTGGGGAATCCGAGTCCGGACTGGAACGCGACGGTGCGGCCAGGCGACAATCTCTATTCCAGTTCGGTGATCGCTCTCGATGCCGACACAGGCAAGCTGAAGTGGCACTTTCAGTTTGTTCCGCACGATGCGTGGGACTGGGACGCGATGCAGATTCCGGTAATGGTAGATGCGGAGTGGCAGGGGCAGCAACGTAAGCTGCTGTACTGGGCGCATCGCGATGGCGTCTTCTATGTGCTGGACCGGAGCAATGGAAAGTTTTTGTTGGGCAAGCCGTTCCTGAAGGTCAACTGGTTGGCGGGCTTCGACGAGAACGGGCGTCCGCAGGTGCAACCAAACTCGCTGCCGACGGCGGAAGGGACGCTCATTTACCCGGGCGTGCAGGGCGGCACGAACTGGTACTCGCCCTCGTATAGTCCGCGGACGGGGTTGTTCTACCTGTCGGTATGGGCAGACTACTACTCGGTGTACCAGGAAGGAGCGGCGGATTACATCGCAGGGAGGCGATTCAACGGAGGGGACATACGGCAGCCCCTCGCCTTCAACCGGAAAACGACGCTGTTTCCAGACGAACAACAAGGGTACGGGGCGCTGCGGGCGATCAACCCGAAGACCGGAGAAATGGCGTGGCAGGTGAAGTTTGCAGACCTGACTGAGGGCGGAGTACTCAGCACGGCGGGGGACGTAGTGTTCACGGGCAACCGGGAAGGATACTTCCATGCCTTCGACGCGCGAGATGGGAAGCTGTTGTGGAAGATTTCGTTGGGCGGCTACATCGCGGCAGGTCCGGTGAGCTACTCGGTGGACGGGAAGCAGTACGTAGCGGTGGCAGCGGGGCACGGGATGTTTGTGTTCGGGCTGCGGGAGTAACTCGCGGACGGTGGGCGCCGTATATTGGGCGACGCGATGAAGGGCGACTTGCTGGCGGGCCGTGCGCTTGGCGCTGCGGAGCCCGACTAACGGCGAGCCGGCTGCGCACGCACTACACCGTCTAACCCGGAGCGGCCGAGAGCTGGAAAGCCGCGAGGGCATCCAGTTGGCGGGGTTCGAGCGCGGATCGTCTACCATGGATTTGCAGGCCCAATGGCGGCGAGCGGCATGCCATCTATCGAGAGAGGAAACGATGACCAGAGTGGCGGTTCTGGATGATTGGCAGGGTGTGGCGCAAAGCAGCACTGACTGGTCGCCGCTTAAGGCCCGCGCCGAAGTGGTCTTTTTCGAGCAGGCGTTTGACGACGAAAACGACGCCGCAGCCAAGCTGGTGGATTTCGATATTATCCTGTCGATGCGCGAGCGCACCCCACTTCCCGGCTCTCTTATCAACCGCTTGTCCCGGCTGCGCATGCTAGGCATTACCGGCGCGCGCAACCTCTCGCTCGACACGCCCGCCTGTACCGCGCGAGGCGTGGTAGTGTGCAATACGGCTGGCGGAGCCGCGTGCGAGGCCGCCGCCGCCGAGTTGGCGCTCGGCCTGCTGCTGGCAGCGGCCCGTGCGATCCCCATCGCCGACTCCAATATCCGCGCCGGGCGGTTCCAGATGGGCGTGCCAGTCGGTATCAGCCTGGCGGGAAAGACCATTGGGATCATCGGCCTCGGTCGTCTCGGGTCGCACATGGCCCGCTACTGCGGGGCGCTGAACATGACCGTGCTGGCCTGGAGCCAGAACCTGACCTCGGAGAAGGCGCAGTCGGCAGGCGCCGCGTTCGTTTCAAAAGAAGAGCTACTATCTCGCTCGGACGCGGTCAGCATCCATCTGGTGCTGTCGCCCCGGTCGCGCGGACTGATCGGCGCCGCTGAGATCGCGCGAATGAAACCGGGCGCGATCCTGATTAATACGTCACGCGGTCCGATCGTGGAGGAGGCAGCTCTGATCGAGGCTCTGCAAGCGCGCCGCATCATAGCCGCGCTGGATGTCTATGACCGCGAACCGCTACCTGCGAACCATCCGCTGCGTAGCGCGCCCAACACGGTGATGACGCCCCATCTCGGCTACGGCGTGCAGGAGACTTGGGCGGAGTTCTACCGGCAGAGCCTGGAGAACGCCCTCGCCTTTCTGGACGGAAAGCCGGTTCGTGTGACGAATCCAGAGGCGCTGCGGCTCGTCTGACACCTTGGATGTACTGGGCTGGTGTTTACTAGCTGGACGAGTGGATGCCGGCAACGGAAGACTGCCGGCGACGCGGACCGACAAGGGAAGAACTGGAAAGCTAAGCGCGCACGGTCACCGGGGCCGCGGATGCTGTGCGGCTGGCGTTGCGGCTCCAGGCTCACGGCGAGCAGTGGCGCGGGGATGCGCAGCCGGGGGGCCAAGAAGGCGCGAGCATTGTCAGGCTTCAGATACGAGGCCGGCGCCGACGCACAATCGCCGCGTCCATGCGACTCAATTTGAGAAAAACGGCTGGAGTGGCGGACGCCAGTTGCGCCACGTCGCCCGATTCTCGCTCGCGTCTTCCCAGGTGATACAGTTCAGAATTGAGGTCTGGAGGGATCATGCGCAAGCTTTGGCTCACATTAGCGGTTCTCCTTCCGCAGATCGCCCTCGCCCAGTTGTCTCCCCAGGCGACTTGGGCGACGCATGCGGCCAACGAGTACCAGATTTTTCCGAACATCACGTACTCGGTGAACAACAATTACGAATCCAAGCTGGACATCTACAAGCGGCGCGATGCCACTGTCCCGCAGCCCACCTTGATCTGGATTCACGGCGGCGGCTGGACGGGAGGCAGCAAGGAATCCGCGGTCATGTCGCTGATGCCGTGGTTCGAAATGGGATGGAACGTAGTCAACGTCGAGTACCGGCTGGCGCGCATCTCGCTGGCTCCTGCAGCGGTGGAGGATTGTTTATGCGCCTTGCGTTTTGTTGCGGCGCAGGCCAAGACGTACGCCATTGACCCCGGAAGATTGGTGGTCAGCGGCGATTCGGCCGGCGGCCACCTGGCGCTGACTACGGGGATGATTCCGGAATCCGCGGGTCTCGATCGGCAGTGTCCGGGAGCGCCTCTGCCTAAAGTGGCGGCCATCATCGACTGGTACGGGATCACCGACGTCGTTGACTTGCTGGACGGCCCCAACCGCAAGACGTATGCGGTGCAGTGGTTGGGCAGCCTGCCCAACCGTGAGGAGATTGCGCGCCGCGTGTCGCCGTTGACTTATGTGGTCCCTGGGCTGCCGCCGATTCTCTCGATCCAGGGCGACGCCGACCCGACCGTTCCCTACAGCCACTCCGTGCGCCTGCAGGAGGCGCTCGATAAGGTTGGGGTGGCGCACCAGTTGGTGACCATTCCCGGAGGCAAACACGGGAACTTCACTCCGGAGGAGCGCACCACCATTTACGTAGCCATACACCAATTCCTGGCCGCGAATGGATTGGCGAGCAAGTAGCCGGGTACAAATTACGTCTGCGCCGGCGAGGCATCGATCTTCGCGGTTTGGGGCGAGTTCTCGGGACTTGAATTCGCCCGCGCTGATTTGACCGGGACCTGCCGCGTTTGCATTGCTTGAGACGATAGCAGGGCAGCTTTCGCGAATCCATTCGTCCCGCGCTCGGGGCGTTCTGCGGCTGCTGATCCATTGGATCTTAAAACCCGGAGCGCCAGGCGGATTAGAAATGACGCTCGAGCTAAAACCGACGCACGTACTGGAAGCCACGTTAAATGTTCCAATGGTCGCCGCCCTCAATTCCCCCTCCTGGAATATTTGTTGGGTGCACCGGGCGTGGGAAGGGTGTCGGCGATCTGCGCGCCGCTGGCATGCGCCTGGGTCAATGCGGCGGTGAGGGATATGCCGGAGCCGGAGACCTGTGCGGCGGCTGCGTGCGCAGATTTGAGAGGCGCGGTGACGGTGATTGTGGGACCGGGGCCAGGGCCGCCGCGGCCGCCTCTACCGCCGCCGGCAACGGAGGCGACAACTTCGGTCTCCTGGTTTGCGCCACTATCGATGGTGATCGTCTGGCCGGCCGCGAAGCCGGCCGCGCTGGCAACGGGGATAACGGTCGCACCCGCGCTGGTGGCGGCGCCCACCGTGGTGGCGCCGGCAGTGCCAACCGCCGCGATGACGGCGGTCTCGAGGCTCGCGCCCGTATCGATCATGATCGACTGGCCATTGCTAAAACCTGCCACGCTGGCGACCTTGATATTGGTGGCGCCGGCGGCGGAAGCGGCCGATAAAGTGGTGGCGGCCTGCAACAGGAAATCGTTGCAGTTGCTGTCGGTGTCGACGCCGTCCGGGAAGCGGCCCGAACTCCGATTGGGCGCGCTGACGGCCGGAGCGTTTTGCCCGCCGAATCCACCGCGGCCCACGCCGAAGCTGGGCGTAGGCACGCGGCAGCCACTCTCACCGGCTCCGGAGATGCCGTGGTAACCCTCGGAAGCCCATGGGTCGACAAGGCCGCCGTAGTTGAGGCTGTCGACGACCAGGCCGGCGGCGTCACGCAGCACCATGTTGCCGGCGCTGCTGGAAAGGGCGGGCCCCCCGAACCACTGGTTGGGCGCCGGAGTCCCATGATAGCCCGCGGTCGTGACCGCGGCGTCACGCACAACCGCGTCGATCGCGTGCTCCTTCGCCATGGGGCGATCGAGCGTGATGCCGGCGCCGAGCGGCTGGACGGGCTCGTTGCTGGAGTGGGCAACGGCCGTCGCCGGCTGGAAGGTGATCCCGGTTCCGCGAGCGCTAAAGGAGATGTTGGCCGAATGGTTGAACTTCAGCGGGGCGGCAAGGTCG
>JBEKNN010000074.1:0-33192 GCA_049522755.1 Bryobacteraceae bacterium
CGCATAATGCCGTCGAGGCGCGCCTTCTCGATGGATACGTCGTGAATCTGGCGGTTCAACCGCGCAATGTCCTGATGCATGCCCACGAGCTGCTGCCCGTTCTGCTGGATGAATATTATCAGCGCGACCAGCAGGGCTGCCAGCAGCGTGCTTACGGCGAGATAAGCGGCTATCATGGGCCGGTCGCGCCGGAACGGCTGGCTGGCGATGTTGATGGGAATCTTCATGTCATTGTTCCTGGCCTAATTGTTTCGACCTAGGGACCGCAAATAGCCGAGCAGCCCCGCGTTGTTTTCCCCGGGCTCGCCGAGAGGCGAGCGCAAAGCCTCCACCGGTACGCCCAATTCCTCTTCGAGGCGCGAGCCGTCGAATCCGCAAATCAGCAGGCGCTCCGCCCGCCTTCCGAAATTATCCTCCACGTATACCAGGGTGGGGGCCAGCACCGCGGCGATATCCTCGAAGTCGCTGGATGGCATTTCGAGGCAGCGCGCCAGCTTCAGCGTGGCTTTATCCCTGACCAGCACCGTGAGCACGCGGCCCGTCAATTTCGCCAGCACCGAAAGGCCGGCCTCGGGCGCCAGTTGCAGAGCCGCCATGGACGAGGTGGTGATGAGGCCCGGATTCATCCCCGCCGCGCGGAACGGGGCCTCGTAGCGCGAAACGATCTCGAGCGACGCTACCACAACTACCACATCGATATGCTTCTGCGAAGACGCCTGCGCGTAATAGCTGAGGGCGGCAGACTCCACGTCGAAAGGCACGGCGCGCTTCAGGCGGAAGCGGACCAGGGCGTCCTGCTCTTTGGCGTCGGTGGGAAAGCCGTCGAAATCGAGCACCGCGACGCGGGTGGCGAAATCCGGCACAATTACGGCGACATCCCGGCGCTTGCGGTCTTTGGCAGCCGCCATCCGCCGTACGGCGCCGGCGAATGCGTCTTCGTCGATCACGTTTTCCTTCAAGGGTGAGACGCAGAGCGCGCCCGCGGGCAGCGGCGCAAAATCCATCTCGGCGCGCGCGCCAATGCGGGCGGCGGCGATGCCGGCTTCGGAGATCTCGAAGGCCATGGCGGGCGGGAGTTCCTTGAGGATCGACTTGAGCTTGTCTAGGAACATGGGGAAGGAACTTTCGACGCGGAGACGCGGAGACGCGGAGTTAAGCGCGGAGAAGACATTTCAATGAGCTTGGATGAGTGCCGGGAGAGCGGCGGTTGGCAACCGCCGCGCAGGTTGACAACCTGCCCCACATCGGCTGTCAACCAATTGCGCAAAGCTCTAGAAGTGTTCTCCCTCCGAACTCTGCGCCTCAGCGTCTCTGCGTCGAATTCACTGCCTCTACTTGTCGCCACACTAGCCTTCAATGAACGTCACCTTGTTGATTTCTTTCAAAGTGGTAATGCCGCTTCGCATTTTTAAGACTGCCGACTCGCGCAGAAATGTCATGCCGTGCTCGCGCGCTTCGCGCTTGATTTCGGAGGACGGGCGCTTGTCCAAAATCATTTCGCGGATCCGGTCGGTGAGATCGAGCAGCTCGTGAATCGCCGAGCGGCCGCGGAAGCCGGTGCCGCCGCATTCGAAACAGCCTGTGCCTTCCATGAAATCGAAGTCGCGCCACTCGTCGGGATTCAGGCCGCTCTCGATCAACAACGATTCGGGATAGCGCACGCGCTTCTTGCAGTGCTCGCAGATCTGGCGCACCAGGCGCTGGGCGAGAATGCAGTTCAGAGCGGAGACGAAGTTGTAGGCCTCGACGCCCATGTTGAGGAAGCGGCCAAGCACGTCGAGCACGTTGTTGGCGTGAACCGTGGTGAACACCAGGTGGCCGGTTAAGGCCGAATTGATGGCGATCTGCGCGGTTTCCTGGTCGCGGATTTCGCCCACCATGATCTTGTCGGGATCGTGACGCAGAATCGAGCGCAATCCACGCGCGAAGGTCAAGCCCTTTTTCTCGTTGACCGGGATTTGCGTGATGCCTTTGACCTGGTATTCCACCGGGTCTTCGATGGTGATGATCTTGTCTTCGTCGTTCTTGATTTCGCTGAGCGCGGCGTAGAGCGTGGTGGTTTTGCCAGATCCCGTGGGCCCCGTTACCAGCACCATGCCGTAGGGCTCCATAATATAGCGGCGGAATTTGACCAGATCGTTTTCGGAGAATCCGACAACCTCAAGCGAGAGCTTGGAAAACTTCTCGCTCATGGATTCCTTATCGAGCACGCGCAACACGGCGTCTTCGCCGTGAATGGTGGGCATGATGGAGACGCGGAAATCGATCAGGCGGTTCTTGTAGCGCACGCGGAACCGACCGTCCTGCGGGACGCGTTTTTCGGCGATATCGAGCTCGCTCATTACCTTGATGCGCGAAATGATGGTGGACTGCCAATCTTTCGCGATGGGCGGCATGGCGTAGTGCAGCACGCCGTCGATGCGGTACTTGATGGCCACTTCCTGGTCGCGCGATTCGATGTGAATATCGCTGGCGCGCCGCTCAAGCGCGTTGAAGATGGTCGTATCCACCAGCTTGATGACCGGCGCGATGTCGCTATCGGTGGCGGTGAGCTTGTCGATGGAGAGAGTCTCGTCGGTATCGCCTTCATCGACCACCACATCGAGGGTGAAGCCTTCGGTAACTTCTTCGAGCACGCGCTGCGACTGCTCGGTTTTCTTCAGCAGCTCGGCAATCTGCGAGAGGGTGGCGACCTTGACGCGCAGCTTCTTGTTGAGCAGCAGCGTGAGCTCATCGATCAGGTTGAGGTTCCGCGGATCGGCAAGGGCGATATCGAGCGTGCCGTCGTGCGCCTGCATGGGCACGAAGTTATAGCGGAACATCAGGTCCACCGGGACGGAGCGGAAGAGGTCGTGATCGATAAGAGCTTCGCGCAGGTCGACGAATTCGCAGCGATAGCGCGCGGCGAAGGCCTTGGCCTGGTCGGTCTCTTCGAGCGGTGACAGACGGACTTTTTCGAGAGTCGCCATATAAAACTAAGATTTCGACGCAGAGACGCTGAGGCGCAGAGATCGGAGGGAGAAGGCATTCCATGTCTTCTCTGCGTTGCCTCTGCGTGTCGGCGTCTCTGCGTCGGAAAGCACAACTCGTTCGTTCCGGACAGTGATCTCAGGCAAAGAGCTAAGCGCGTTCACACGAGCGATAGACGATGCCTTCGGGAGCTTCTCTTGCGGCAGAGACCGGCGATCGCGAGACGAAGAGAGCCGGCTGAAAGCCAGCTGCAGCCAGGATTGGCTGCCCCACAAAACAGGCCGGGCCCAGAGGGCGCCCCCAATCGGCCGCAGGTTAACAACCTGCCCCACAAAGCGCTTCGGCATCAACATCTTGCCTGAGGGTTTCGCGGAGAGAACATTCCATGTCTTCTCTGCGATGTCTCTGCGTCTCTGCGTCTCTGCGTCGAAAAACGCTAACATTTTTCTCAGATCTCTCCCTTTTAGTGAATCGAATCGGCCAATGAGAAGATCGGCAGATATAGCGCGATCAACACAAACGCCACCATCGACCCCATCATCAGCATGATGGCCGGCTCGATCAGCGATAGCGACGCCTGCATCCGGGTATTCACATCTTCTTCGAAGAATTCGGCTACGCTGTTGAGCATCGCGGGCAGCGCACCGGTGGATTCGCCTACCTCAATCATGTCGATGGCCAGGTCGGGGAACAGCTTCAACGCCCGCAGCGAGCCGGAGAGCGGTTGCCCTTCACGCACGCTCTTGCCGGCCGATTCTACGGCCTTTTGCAAGAGAGGCGAGGAGAGCGAATCGGCCGCGGTTTCCATTGCCTGCACCAGCGGGATGCCGCCCGTCAGCAGCGTGCTCAGGATGCGGGCAAGCTGCGCCACCTGATACTTTAGCCAGATTTCGCCCAGCACCGGGACCTTCAATTTGACGCGGTCGATGCGGTCGCGTGCGGCCGGGCGCCGCGCCCACCAGCGAAACGCGAATATCGCCGCAATCAGCCCGCCTACGCCGGCCACGATGTAATTCCGGGCGGTGGTGCCGATGGCGATCAGAATCTCGGTCATCTGCGGGAGCGTGGCCTGCATGCTGCTGTAGAGCGTGGCGAAGGTGGGGACCACGTAGGTGACCAGGAAGACCATTAGCACGCAAACCAGCACGATGAGCACGCACGGATACATCAGCGAGATGAGCACCTTCTTGCGCACCGCGAGCGCCAGTTTCTGATAGTGGATGTAGCGGTCGAGCACTTCGGTCAGGCTGCCGCTTTTTTCGCCCGCCATCACCGACGAAATGTAGATTTTGGGGAAGATGCTCTGCTGCCGGAAAGCGTCGGAGAGCAGCGTGCCGCCGCGCACTTCGTCGCGCACCGATTTGATGTAAGGCTCCAGTTTGGGATCGGTCAGCCGCTCGGCGAGAAGGTCGAGACCCTTCAGGATGGGAAGGCCGGCGCGGATCAGGGTCACGAACTGCTGGTTGAAGATGAGGAATTTTTCCAGGTTGAGCTTCTTGCGGCCGCCGAACATGCCGGTCGCGGCCAGCGCCCCGGCCGCCCGCGGTTTGACGGAATAGATCAGAAATCCCTGGGTGGTATAGCGCTCGCGAAGCTCTTTTTCAGTGCCGGCCGTGGCCACCTGCTGGTGGATCTGGCCGCGCCCATCCGCGTACTTGAGAACGAATTCAGCCATATTAGTGCGCAGCCTCATCCCACTGGGCGCCCGGCGGCAGCTGGAACAGAAACAGCTTAGCGTCGAGCGTAGGGTCCATTTTTTCCATGGTAAAAGCGAACTCCAGGGTGTAGTCCGGCAGCGTGATTCGCAGCTTGCGAATCTGATTTTGGGAGGTGACGACGAAGTCTACCGCAGAATAGGGAAGATTTTCGTCCTTCGGCTCGCCGGTGATGCGCAAATCGCCGCCGTCCGGACGCGCCTGAATGTTCTTGAACTCCTTGTCGAAGTTTAACTTACCCAACAGGAAGGCCAGCGGAGCCTCCATCTCTTCCGCCAGACTATCCTTGAGCTTCATCTTCTGGCCGCGGTTTTCGGCAGGCGTGTAGATGTACAGGAAAGAGCCGTCGGAAACCACCAGCTTGCCCTTGGGCTGCGTGTATTCCCAGCGCATGCGCCCCGGCTTGCGCAGCAGGAGGATGCCGCTTTCTGTGCGCTGGATTCCGCCTTTCGGCGTATATTGGTCTGTAAAAAGGACTTGCAAGGTCTTGGCGTGGTTGTAGCGGCTCTCGACGTCCTTGAGAACGGTGGTCAGCGGGGCGTCGGAGGCAAATGCCGACACTGCAAGCAGGGCTATCGCAAGCCGAAAGACTCTCACAATACATTTGACGCACGCGAGGGCCGAAACGTGGACTAACCTAGTGGAGGATAAGGGGCAGACCTATCGGCTTACCCCGGTGGCGTCGGCCGGGCCCGCCGCACAGCGGGAATAGTGTCCGCTTTTGGGACTGGGGTCGTTTGGTATTTCGTGGTTGAGGGGGTGGCTCCGGCCACAGTTTATTTTTCTTGTCTCGTTATTCGATGGCCGGAAATGGGGTGGCGTAGCACCGGAATCCCGACCCGATTCGACCTTAGCACGAGGACTCGGTGGAGGGCGGTGTTTTGGAGAGCGGGGAACGCGACGGCGGGCTTCTGGTGGGAAGGCGACCCTTGGCGAGTCGCGGAAAAGTGCGGAACGAAGCCAATTTCATGTAA
Source organism: Bryobacteraceae bacterium (assembly GCA_049522755.1). GTDB lineage: Bacteria > Acidobacteriota > Terriglobia > Bryobacterales > Bryobacteraceae > PALSA-243. Next base: position 5,660 of record JBEKNN010000074.1, read on the forward strand.
GTTGCATTATCACAGTAGGATGGCGGGGGTAAGTTGGCGGCTGCGGTAGGGAATTTCGTGGCAGCGCCGAGGAGCTTGCGAACTCGCGGTCGGCGAGGTCGGACTTTATTGCAAAGTGCTGTGACTCAGAATTTCAGCCCCTACGGGTCTGACACGAGTGGAGATGAAAACGGGCATTTCCGAACCCGGTTTCGGGAAGACCTCTCAAATTCGCAAGTAGCTGAATAACAGGGATTAAGCGGCGGCCATTTTCTAGGGATTGTAGCCCGGTCGCGGCTTGTTAAACCAGTTCCAACTTTTTCAGCTTCATCCGGTCGGTACGGACTTGCGGAAGGTCGTAATGCGCTTGCTGAAAAAGCTAGCTTTCGGCGCTGCCGCCGAAAACCTTGGACAGGCGCACGGCCATTTCCGGCGATATGCCGCGCTTTTATGCACCACTTTGGCGGTCGTCCCTTTGCCGGTTTCGCTGTAGAAAGGCGTTCGGGTACCCCAGGTTTGTCCAGAGTCCTTTGCCTGTCCAGCCGGCTTTCGAGTCGTCGACCCGGCCCTACATCCCTTTCGCGAAGAAGCCGAGGGGTTAGGGCACGCGCAGAGTCACGAACTTCCCCGTTCACCAGCGCGACCAGCAAATCCGACGAGTTAGCCACGATGGGCGTGTTCCTGCCCAGCCCGGCGTCTCGAAACTGTCCACCCAGTCGCGGGGCGACGAAGGCCGATCGCCCGATGAGCGGACGATGCGCCGAGTCGATCCCGCTCCTGAAATTATTCGTCATAAAATCGTGCCGGACGGCGTTACATTGTGCATATGCGCTGCGCCACGGTGATGTTCGTGTTTTGCGTCTGCCTCGCCGGTCAGCCGGGCGGCCGTAACCTTGCGGTCACCCTGACGGGTGAAGGGAAGGACGAAACCATCCACCTTCGCAATGAATACTCCTCGCCCGCTACGGCTTGGATCCTGCAATGCGAAACGCCGCAGGGCGGATCGCGCCACTACTGGAACGACCAGGAGCTCAGCTTCGAAACCAAACCGGTCGCTCCGGGTCAGGAGATTGAGTTCACGTTTCCGTCGTCGCCGCCGCGAATGACGCAGCAGTTGGCCGATAACGGCACTTGCACGGACTTCCACGCGATCGCCGCCGTCTTCGCCGACGGTACTGTATCCGGCGACCTCAGCTGGATCAACGCCGTTGTCGCCGATCGGCGACAAGCCTATCGGGAAATTGCCAAGGCCACCGATATACTCAACACTGCAATTTCCAATGGGACCGATACACCTGCCGTTATGCAGCAACTGACGGACTGGGGAAAAAGCGAGATGCCGGCAGGAATGCCTGCGAGACCTTTGGCCACTCACGGTCCCAGTTGGGGCTTTCAGTCGCGGGGAACCGCGCCTCCCCCGATGCGAATTTTCCGCAGTCCCGTTCCGGGCGCGGCGCTGTGGCTGATCGACACACAGGCAATGAAGCTTCCGGATGCTGTGAAAGCCCTGGCCGAATGGAGCAACCGCCTGGCTAAGCTGCCGCCGGCCGCCGAAACGGGAGCGCCTTCGCCGGCCCCGAACCGCCTATTGACCGGTCGACCGTTTACACCGCTCTCGGAGGCGGAACTGGTGGGCAAACCCGCCCCCGAGTTTACTTTGAAGGACATTGCCGGCCGCGAAATCACGGTGGCGAGTCTGCGTGGCAAACCTGTCCTGCTGGATTTCTGGGCCACATGGTGCGAGCCATGCCGCGAATCGATGCCGCATATCCAGGGGCTGTACGATCAATTCAAGGAGAAAGGCCTGATGGTGCTCGGAATCGACATCAACGAGTCGGCTGAAGAAGCCAGGAAGTATTTCGTGGACCAGAAATACTCATTCGCCAGTCTGCTCGGTTCCGGAAGCGATGTGACGAAAAATTACGGCGCCGAATCCATCCCCAGAGTCGTCCTTATCGACAAAGACGGTGTGGTGCGCTACGTCCACAGCGGATGGGGAGCGGGAATGGACATCACCCCAGAGGTGAAGAAGGTCATCGAGCCCTGACCCCTCAACCGGTGTCAACGACAGATGTATCTCTAGTAAGCTAGAACCGATTCAAGAAGCGGACCCGCGGCGCAATCGCGAAGTTAAGCTGTACCAGAACGATAAAAGCGATGCTCACGTAAGTGTTCACTACGCACAGTGCGGCGCCGAATGCGTAGAGCGCCTGCCCCACCACGATGCGACGATCGATCGCTTTCCCCACATCGGCCGGCATGCCTTCCTTCAAGAGGCCGGCTCGCTTGGCGTGAAACCAACTGAGGTAAAGTAAGGCGCCGAAAACCAGGATGTTGATCCAGTAACAGAGCAGCGCGGTGCGGAAGACGATGAACTCGGAAAGCAGTTTGGTGGAGAACGGCATGATGGATACGGAGAACAGGAAGCCGATGTGGATCCAGGTGAGCTGCCGGTCTGTGCGGGCGAAGCGATTGAGCTGCGCCTGCTGCCCATTCCAAAAAATGCCAAGAGTCAGGAAGCTCATCATGTAGGTAGTGAGCTGCGGCGCCATGGCGCACAGGGCGCGCCACAAATCCCGCTCGGAGTGGACGGCGTCGCGCGCGGGAGCGTGCAGATCGAGAACCAGCAGCGTCATCGCCACCGCGAATATGCCGTCGCTCAGCGCCGCGAGGCGTTCCACACTCTCGCCGGCGATCCGGTTGTATACGGTCTTCATACCAATATCGGCGAAACTCAGACGCCCGCCGGTTGCTGCTGCGTCATGCAATGCAGCGCCCCTAATCCCCAAATCAACCCGGTGCAATCGATCCCCGTCACTTCGCGACCCGGAAAGCATTTCGCCAGCCTCGCCAACGCCACGCGGTCCGCGGGATCGTTAAACGTCGGCGCCAGCACCAGCCCGTTGGCGACATAGAAATTCGCGTAGCTCGCCGGCAGACGCCGCCCCGCAAAAATCAATGGCCGCGGCATCGGCAGCTTCACTACCCGCAGCCCAGCCTCCTTCAACAAAGCGTAATTCTCCTTTAGCGGCTCGTAATTCGCATCGGAGCGGTCGTCTTCCGAGGCCGCCACCACGGCATCCGGCGCCACGAACCGAGCCAGATCGTCCACATGGCCGTGGGTATCGTCGCCGGCGATGCCGTTGCGCAGCCAGATGACGCGGTCGGCGCCCAGGTAATCGCGCAGCTTGCGCTCGATATCGCGGCGGGTCAATTCCGGATTGCGCGCCTGCACATCGCTTAGCAGGCACTCCTCGGTGGTCAGCAGCAAGCCCGCGCCGTTGACGTCGATGCTGCCGCCTTCGAGCACCATGCCGGGCGTCCAACTGGAAATTTTCAAGCGCTCCGTTATGAATGCCGGCACGGCGGAGTCGCGCTTCCAATCGTCGTACTTGGCCCAGGCGTTGAAGCGCCACGCGGTCGCGGCCACCTGGCGGCGGCGCTTGACGAACAGCGGGCCATAGTCGCGGGTCCACACGCGATCCGTGGGGCATTCGAAAAACTCCACCGCTTCCATTTGCGCGCCAACCTTGCTCAGAATGCCGCGGGCCTGCCGCTCGAGCGTAGCGCCGCTCACCAGAATCCGCACTTTCTCCACGCGGCTCAGCTTGCGGACAATCTCGCCGTAGACCCACGGAATGGGCGCGAACCGGCCCGGCCAATCGTCGCGATTGTGGGGCCATGCGATCCAGGTGGCCTCGTGCGGCTCCCATTCGGCGGGCATGCGGAAGCCGCGGCTGCGCGGCGTGCGCGACGTCAATTGAGATGCCGCCGATCGAATGAGTCTTTGCCTAGGAGTACTCTTAGCTTGACCGGATGCGGTTCCCCGTTTCTCTTATCTGCGTTCATCTGTGTTCATCCGTGGCCATATTGTTTTGTTTGAGCTTTTCGGCTGGCAGTACAGAAATGAGCAAAGAAGATATGGCCGCAGATGAACACAGATGAACACGGATAAGAATGAACGGGAATTTGGGCATTGCCCCGCCATGGCGGCTTGGCCGCCTCACTTCTATGTAGCGAGGCCTCAATCCGTCACCCGGTTCAGAATCGGCGCATACGCATCGATGCGGCGGTCGCGCAGAAACGGCCAGTTGCGGCGCACTTCTTCGATGCGGCGCGGGTCGCACTCCACAATCAACGTCTCTTCCGCCGCGTGATCGCCCTCGGCCACCACCACGCCGAACGGATCGGCCACGAACGATGCGCCCCAGAATTCCAGGCCGTGCTCCGGCGGGCCCTCATACCCCACGCGATTCACGGCCGCCACATAGACGCCGTTGGCGATGGCATGCGCGCGCTGAATGGTCCGCCAGGCGTCGTGCTGCGCTGCGCCGTACTCGGCCTTCTCCGCAGGATGCCAGCCGATGGCCGTAGGATAGATCAGCACCTGCGCGCCGCCCAGCGCGGCCAAGCGCGCCGCTTCGGGATACCACTGATCCCAGCACACCAGCGGCGCGATGCGCGCGTAGCGTGTGTCGAAGCAGCGGAAACCCAGGTCGCCCGGAGTGAAGTAATATTTCTCGAAATAGAGCGGGTCGTCTGGGATGTGCATCTTGCGGTAGAGCCCCAGCAGCCGGCCATCGGCGTCGATCACCAGCGCCGTGTTGTGATACACGCCCGCCGTGCGCCGCTCAAAGATAGAGCCGACAATCGCCACTTTCAGCTCACGCGCCAGCCTCTCGAAAGTCTCGCTGGTCGGCCCCGGAACCGCCTCCGCCAGATCGAACAATTCGGCGCTCTCTTCGCGGCAGAAATACTGCGAGCGGAACAGTTCCTGCACCGAAATAATCTGCGCGCCCTGCGCCGCCGCCTCGCGAATGCGCCATTCGGCCTTGGCGAGATTCTCGGCCGGATCTTTCGAGCATGCCATTTGGATGAGGCCAAGCGTGAATTTTCGCTGATGCATCAAGAACATTGTAGCCACCCGCGGGCTGTTATCATTTCCATTCGCCATGACTTTTCCCGCGCTCGCGCTCTTCGATATCGATGGCACGCTGGTGCGCCGCGCGGGAGCGCATCACCGCGAAGCGCTGGTGTACGGCGTCCGCCGCGTCACCGGCCTTGAGACCACCACCGAGGGCATTCCCGTGCAGGGCATGCTCGATCCCGACATCATCGCCGTAATGATGCGCAACGGCGGAGCCAGGCGCGCGCTGATTCACGATTCGCTTCCGGAGGTCCAGCGCGCGGCCGAGCGTTTCTACTTGCGCGAGTGCCCGGCGCTTCACGACAAGCATTGCCCCGCCGTGGAAGAGACGCTCGACCGCCTTACGCGCCGCGGCGTGCTGCTGGCGCTGGTGACCGGGAACCTGACGCGCATCGGGTGGCGCAAGCTGGACCGCGCGGGGCTGCGGCGCTACTTCCGCTACGGCGCCTTCGGGGAAATGGCGAAAACGCGCGCGGGGCTCGCCAAACTCGCCATCGCGGAAGCGCGCCGGCGCCGGTGGATCGACCCGGCCGCCCCCATCTCGCTGATCGGCGACGCCACGAGCGACATCATCGCCGCGCAAGCCAACCGGATTCGCGCCATCTCGGTGGAAACCGGCATCACTCCCCGCGAAGATCTCGCCGCTCTAAAGCCGGATTTCCTCCTGCGCGACCTTCGTAAATTGCGGCTGGGCATGCTCGGAATATCGCAGCGACCGGTTCGCCGCGTGGTATAACTGCTTACAGTTCTTTTTTGCTTACGGTTCGTGTTTAGAGGGCCCATGCGGTTTGCAATCCTTCAGGTTTTCCTTTTCTGCACCGGCTTTGCGGAGGCGCAGCAATACGTCATCTCGACAATCGCGGGCGGCGCCGCGCTGCCCACTCCCGTTTCGGCGGTCAGCGCTTCGATTGGCGATCCTCCCCGCGTGGCTGTGGACGCCGCGGGCAATTTCTATTTCGGCAGCATGCACTCGGTGTTCAAGGCGGATCTCACCGGCAACCTGACCCGCATCGCCGGCAACGGCGAATCCGGCTACTCGGGCGACGGCGGAGTTGCCACCGCGGCGCAATTGGAATACCCCGATGGCATCGCGATCGATGCGGCAGGCAACATCTACGTGGCGGATCTGACGGCCCAAGTAGTGCGCGTGATTGCGCCCAACCTGACCATCTCCACTTACGCGGGATTGGGAACGGCCGGCTACACGGGCGATGGCGGCCCCGCTATCCAGGCGCAGCTCAACGCCCCCATGGGACTGGCGCTCGATGCCGCGGGCAATCTCTATATCGCCGATTCGGGCAACCACGCGATCCGCAAGGTTTCGAAGAGCGGCGCCATCGCCACCGTCGCGGGCATTGGTTCTCCGGGATATAGCGGCGACGGCGGCGCCGCCACTGCCGCCGCTCTCGATCAACCGGAGGGCGTGGCGGTGGACCCAACGGGCCTGCTTTACATCGCGGATACGTTCAACAATCGCGTGCGCCTGGTGGCGCCCGGTGGAATCATTCAGACCGTGGCGGGAACGGGCATTTCTTCGTACTCCGGCGATGGCGGCTCCGCCACAACCGCGGCGCTCTTCCTGCCCACGGACGTTGCCACCGATAGCGGCGGCGATCTGTTCATTGCCGATTACGGCAACAGCCGCATTCGCCAGGTTGCCCAGGGCAAAATCCAGACCGTGGTGGGCAGCAGTGCGACATCCGTCATTTTCAACCAAGCGCCGGCCACCACGATACGCCTCAACGGCCCCACGGGCGTGGCTGTGGATGCCTCGGGCGATATCTTCATCGCCGAGGGAGGAATCGGCACCGGCAGCGGCCTCGCCCTGGGCGATTACAAAATCTGGGAGGTCAACGGCGTCGGCATTGTTACCACCGCGGCCGGCAATGGGATCGAGAACTACTCGGGCGACGGCGGACCGGCCACGGCGGCGCAGATGAACACGCCGGCCAACATGGTCTTCGATGCGGTGGGCAACCTCTACATCGCCGATTCCGCCAATAACCGCGTGCGTAAGGTGTCGTCCAGTGGTGTCATTACCACGGCTGCCGGCAACGGCGTGGCAGGCTATTCCGGCGATAGCGGACCCGCCACCAGCGCCATGCTCAACGGCCCGGAGGGGCTGGCGTCGGATGCCGACGGCAATGTGTACATCGCCGATACGAAGAACAACCGCATCCGCAAGCTGCTTCCCGACGGCACGATCATCGGTATCGCCGGCAACGGCAACGCCGCCTATTTGGGCGATGGCGGACCGGCGAACTCCGCGTCCATCCACGGCCCCGAGGCGCTGTATTCCGCCGGCGGCGGGCACATTTACATCGCGGATACGGGCAATCAGCGCATCCGCGAGTTGCTGCCCGATGGCACCATTACCACGGTCGCCGGCAGCGGCGCGCAGGGCGTGGCGGGCGACGGCGGAGCGGCCACTTCGGCGCAACTGAACCTGCCTGCCGGCGTGACGATGGATGCGGCGGGGAACATGTACATCGCCGATCAGGGTAACAACCGCGTGCGCCTGGTTTCCACCAACGGGACCATCTCGACGTTCGCCGGCGCCGCGACATATGCGTTGGGCGATGGCGGCCCGGCTACCGCCGCACAGTTGAGCGCGCCAACGTCGGTGGCGCTCGATGCGGCGGGGAACGTGTATATCGCCGATTCGGGCCATAATCGCATCCGCGTGGTTTCGGGCGGGACCATCAACACGTTCGCGGGCACGGGAGTCTGTTGCTATGCGGGCGATGGCGGCCCGGCCGCCGCGGCGCTATTGAATTCGCCCTGGGGCCTGGTGGAGGATTCTTCCGGGCGCTTGTTCGTGGCCGATTCCGGCAACAATGCCATCCGGCTGATCCAGGCCGCGCCTACCGGCGGCCTGCCCGCCATTGCCGCCATCGCTAACGGCGCCAGCAACCAGACCGGCGCCGTAGCGGGCGGCGAGATTGTAGTGGTTTACGGCAGCGGATTGGGACCGGCGCAGCTTGTGGCCGCGCCCGGAACCGGACCCGAGCCGCCGCAACAATTGGACGGCGTGACCGTGCTGGTGAACGGAACGCCCGCGTCTCTGATCTACGTTTCGGCGGCCCAGCTGTCGGCCATTATTCCCAACGGAGTTACAGGGGCGAATGCGCAAGTAGTGGTGCAATATCAAGGTCAAAGCAGCGCACCGGTGACTGTTCCGCTGACTATAGCTTCGCCGGCGCTCTTCACGGCGGATTCCAGCGGCTCCGGGCAGGCGCTGGCGGCGAATGCCGATGGCTCCGCGAACGCCGCATCGCATCCGGCCGCCCAGGGCAGCGTGCTGACGCTGTTTGTAAATGGCGTGCTCTCGCAATTCCTGGCAGGAGCGCTGTCGGTGACCATCGAAGGCCAGCAGGCGACCATCGTAAGCACTGCTGCCGCCCCCGGCGCTCCGGGCGTAACGGCGGTACAGGTGCAGGTTCCGTTCGGCATTCCGGCAGGCGCGGCGGTTCCGGTCACCGTGCAAGTTGGCGGCGCCAGCAGTCCGGCGGGAGTTACTATTGCGGTAAGCGTAACTTGATTTTGTGGGGTGGCCGACGCTGGTGGCCGCCTTTCAATGGCGCGTCGTCGCGTGCGAAGACTCGCGCGGGCTCCGAAGAAGCCGCCTCAAAGGCGGCTGCAGGCAGGATTGCCTGCCCCACAATAGGCGGCGCAATATGGACCGCGGGCGCCAATGCCCGTTACGTTCCAGACCCTCGCAAATCGTTGCCGACGGGACGTGGCGCGCTCAGTAAGCTGGACCCGCGGGACGCACCCCACCGTGACTTACCATGCTGGGACGCACCCAGCGACGCGCCGGATTGACGGGCATCAGTTTCACCACTTGAACAACCTGCGGCGTCCCGTTTTTCCGCTGCTCCAGGACGTCCAGTGAATTCTTGCCGGCTTGTACCAGCGCAATCGTAAATCCCGCGAGCACGGGCAGGGTCGCGGAGTAAGCCACATAATCGAAGAATACGCAAACGGCATAGGCGACCAGGGAGGCATCGAGAGCAAACGCCATGTTCGCGACTTCGCGGCTTTCGGGAGCGGCTATAAGGTCCGCTCGTTTGTAGAGACGCCGCAGACCCTTAAAACTGAGCCACATCATAATCAGAAATACGATCAGCGCGGGCGTGCCCGCCTCCGAGGAAACCTGCAAATACGTGTTGTGGGTGCCCTGCCATCCGCTGTGGCGCCCCTCCAACCTTTCAACGCCGAACATGTAGGTCCCAAACTGGCCGAGGCCGACGCCGAAAACCGGGTGCGAAATGGACACCTTTACGGCATTTATCAGCAGTTGGCGCCTGGCCGCGGACGAACTCACGGCCTCATCGAGTTGTCTTGCTTCGGCATTGTTTTGCGCCATCTCTTTTACATCCGATCCAAGGACAATGCTCAGGTAGCGCTCCTTTAGCGAATTCGGAAATACAGTGATAACCGACACCACAAAAAGCATTGCGACCAAGGCCATCGCGGCCTTGCCGACAATCGAGGTTCGCAGAAACAGAAGGAAGCACAAGACTGCAAAGCCGATGATTCCGGTGCGCGATCCGGTGCGAAGCAGCGTGAAAACCGAGTTGCAGATCAGGCCGAACGCCAGCAGTCTTTTCAGTTTCCCGCTCTTCCCATCGAGCACGATCAGGGTCAGGAACGGCAGCCCCAATAACACATCGAACGCGATTTCGTTCGAGTTTGCGAAGCTCCCGCGGCCCATCACCAGTCTTCCGTCGGCGATGTGGCCTTTCCAATTCACCAACACCGCTCCCAACCCCGAGCCGAATCCAATGCAATTCAGCGCGGTGCGGCAGTGCCGGACAGTGGTCACCAGCGCTCCGGCAATCAGGAAGGCGGTGAGCGACTTCAACCAATCCTGCGTGAAAGTCTGAAAGCTGCCGGCCCTCCAGGAACTAAGTGGGATGTTGATGGCATACAGCACTGTTAGCGCCGCCATGCACATTCCAATCTTGGTTCCCAAAGTCGAGAGCAGCTTTCCTTCGATGGCGGCGCCCAGCAAGGCGATAGAACTGGTGACCAGCGGCACATGCAGATACGACAGCTGCCATTCGAAAAACCGGCTGTAGAACGCAAGATTAAAAATGCAAAAACAATAGAACGAAAACTTGAGCAGAGGCGCGGGTTCGATTTCCGGGACCGCCGGCAGCGTATAAGTTGGAGTAGCTATCATGGAACCATGTCTAGACTTTCATTCTAACGCGCCTGATCCAGCGCGGTGACCGGCGCCAGTCTTAGTTCAGTCTTATTCGGTTTCGGCCAGTTCTTTTGCGGCCCTGCCGTTTCCCGAATCCACATCACTGACGAGCCCCACCTTCGATTCCTTCCACAACCTTCGCGGAGATACAAAGAATACCGACAGCCCGCACACCGCCGCCAACATCAACGCGACAAAGGTCCGGGCAAACGAGGAGAGCCGCTTCCCCGGAAACCTGGCCGGGAGCCACGCGTCTATCCCGGCCAAACCGTAGAAGAGCGCCTGGCCCCCCAGTAGGAAATACCGCCAGGGCGCCGGCAGAAAGCAACTGCTTGCGAACAAGAGGACAAGCGCCCAGGGAAGCGCCAGCCGCCCCAGCTTGTAGGATGCATAGTGGAACCACATACGGTTCGCGGGGCCAAGCAGCGCCGGGTAAGAGCGCAGGATCTGATAGTTTCCCGCCAGAGTCCGGGTTTTCCGTGTAAACTCCGTCCCGCGTGAGGTAGGGTAATCGAAAGCTCGCGCGCGCGGCTCAACAACTAAGCGGTATCCGCGAAAGAAAGCCGCCAGTGGAAGGTACATATCGTCCAGAAGCTGGTCCACCGGGATGGGCACGGCCAACTCGCGGCGTAGCGCATAAAACGGACCGGTGGCGCCAAAGATGGAATCGATTTCGCTCAAGCGATTCCGTATCCAGCTCTCATAGCGCCAGTACAGACCGGTATCCGCTTCGTCGTGGCTCGCGCCTTTACGAATCACCAGTTCGCCGCTAACGGCGCCTACGGAGGAATCGGCGAAGCAATCCATCATCGCCTGAAGACTCTCCGGAGCCACAGTCTGGCGTATATCGGTGAGCAGAAGAATCTCGTTGCGGGCTTGCGGGATGGCGGCATTGAGCGCCGCGCACTTGCCGCCGCGGGGAACCCGCAGCAGACGCACTCCTTGAGGGGCGAATTCCCGCACGATGGAATCGGTGCGGTCGGTGGAACCGTCGGAAACCACCAGGATTTCCATCAGCTCGCGCGGATAATCGAGGGCCAGTACGGAGTCGAGCTTGGCGCCAATGAATCGCTCGCCGTTGTGGGCGGGGATTACGACCGAGACGGTTTTCCGCCGCCTGCTCTTGAAGACCGGCTTCGGCCGCAGCCGAGCCATCAGACCGAGCAGCAGGGGATAGCCGAGTACGATGTACAGCCCCAGCGCGGCGGACGCGCAAAATACGACGATCGGCAGCGCATAACTTGGAGCGGCAATCATGAAACCATATCTAAGCCTTATTCTAACTCGCCAGCGCCAGCCTGGCGATCCGCCGCGAATCGCCTTGAAAATAGCCAAGAGGTGACTGATCGCGCAACGGCAAGCGGTCGGGAAGATCAAGCAGGCCGCGATGGAGAACATCAAAGGGCGAGATCGGTTCCGGCCTCGGCGTTCTGCGTGTAGCCGGGTACACCGCACACCAACGGAGCGGCAATTGTTTTTCATCTTTGTAGTAGATAAGCTACTACCGGCGCGGCTCCCCAAAGACATGTAAGCAGCCTGGAGCGTTCCGCCGCCTCGAAGCCTGGCAATGGTACCGTTTAAAGTGGGACTGTTGGCGCCCTGTAGTGAAGTACGCTCCCCACAGACTCGATTCTTATGCGGGCTGAACACTTCCGAAGTTGGCTGAGAGGGCGCCTCGAAGGCCACTCCGACCAGGTTCTGTTGCGAATTCTGGTGTCGCGGACATGCCCGGCCCCGGTTGAGATGACCGGGGCCGATATACTCCGGCGGAGCCTCGAACTGGCTCAACTGGCCGCGGCCACGCCCGAAGGAGGCGTAGTGCTGCTCCTGCTGCCCCACAGCGTCGAGTTATTCCTACTGCACATCGGGCTGGTTCTTTCCGGGCGCCTGCCGGCGGTCCTGGCATGGCCCACTACGCGCGTAGACCCGAGAAAATACCACCAGAACCTCCTTTATCAGCTGCGCAATCTGCCTGCGGGGCAGTTGATTACATTGCCGGCCCTGGTGAGGAATCTCGAGGGCGGATTGCCTTACCGGGTTACCGAGTGCGCGATTAGCGGGGCCGAGCCGATGGAACGCGCCCTGACGGTTCCAATCGAGGACGAGGCCTGGGCTAAGGTCCCCTACCAGGTTGCGGACGACACGCCGCGCGATGGCTTGTTCCTCCAGTTTTCCGGCGGTACCACAGGTGCGCAGAAGTGCGTCGTCGTGACTGCGCCCATGTTAGAGCGCCAGCTTGCGCGGCTGAGGGACTGTCTGAAATTCAACGATTGCGACGGAGTGGCCTCGTGGCTGCCGTTGTACCATGACATGGGCCTGATCGCCTGTCTGTGGCTGCCGCTCTGGATTGGCGCCCCGTCGTTTCACTTCTCCGCGACCGATTGGTTGCTGGAGCCGGACCTGCTCTTCCAAGCCCTCGATGGTAACCGTGGAACCTTCTGCTGGCTTCCCAACTTCGCGTTTTCGTATCTGGCAAGCGCGCGGGAACGGATGCGCGCCAGATATTCGCTGGAGCATGTGCGCGCCTTCATCAACTGCTCGGAGCCGGTGCGGCTTCGATCCATGCGCAGCTTCGCGGAGGCGTTTGGCGAGTGGGGCGTCAACCCCGGGCAATTGCAGGCGAGTTACGCAATGGCGGAGAACGTTTTTGCCGTCACGCAGACGCCCCTGGGCGAGGAACCGAAGACGTACCCCAGAAGCGCGCTGCGCCAGAACGCCGCTGCGCTGTCGTTCGACCTCCTGGACGATGTTTACGTCTCGAGCGGGCCGGCTCTCCCCGGCATGGGTGTGCGCATTCGGGGCCAGGATGGCCACTTTGTGGAAGAGGGGGAGCCGGGAGGAATAGAAATCAGAACCGAGTCCATGTTCTCCGGCTACTGGGGTAACAAGGGCTTTCAGACCAGCGATTTGACGCCGGATGCCTGGTACCAGACCGGAGACTACGGCTTCCTGGCCGACGGCGATCTCTTCGTGATCGGGCGCTCGAAAGACATTATCATCGTTGGCGGGCAAAATGTCTTCCCGGAGGACATCGAGGCGATCGCCAACTCCGCGCCGGGCGTCTACCCCGGCCGAGTGGTTGCCCTTGGCTTCGAGGACGAGGAAGCGGCAACGGAAGCGATCTGCGTGGTGGCGGAGATGCGCGGGAACTACGATCCGGTAACGGCGAACAAACTGGCGCTGGAGATCCGCAGCCTTATTGTTTCGGGCGTCGGTATCGCGCCCCGCTATGTCCTGGTGAAACCGGAGCGCTGGATCGTGAAGAGTACCGCGGGCAAGATCTCCCGCCGCGAAACGCGCGTCCGCGTCCTGGACGAACTTGCGGAACGCCGCAGGATCGAGACGAACGGAACGAATTGAGGCAGCCATGGACCAACAGGTTATTGTTGCAGCGGCGCGCGAAGTTGTCGCGGGCATGGTTGGAACGAAACTGGCAGACGACGAGAGTCTGATCCTCTCCGGACGAATCGACTCCCTGTCGATTCTGAAACTGATAGCGAAGCTGGAGCGGGCTCTGAACATAGCGATTCCCACAGCGCAGGTCCAGCCCGAGGATTTCGACACCATAGACCTGATCGTTGAGACCGTGGTGCGAGTGGCGCGTCCTCGATGAAGACTGTTCTCCCCGTGATCGTGGTGCTGGCGCTGAGCCTGTCGCTCTTGGCATGCCTGTTTGCCGCGCGCCCGTTTGCGAAGGGCAGCGCTGCGCTCGACTACCTGTTTGGCGCGCCGCCCGAGTGGACGCAGGTGAGTTCGCTAGCCATTGACCCGGAGACACAGGAACTAAGCCAGGGTGAGAAGCCTCTCAGGAGCTTCCGTATCCTGGCAAGGGCCTGGAGCCGGGAACCGGATCGAGGACATGTGTTAATCATTGGCAACTCGCAGACCCTGGCGATGAGCCTGGCGCCCGGAGAGGCGAAGCCAACAAGTCTGGAGTATACCTGGCCGGATCTTGTCGCGCAGGATCTCCGCGCGGGACCATATCCACAGGCGCTCTGCTACCGCCTGGCTGCGCCCGGTATGAGCTATGCAGAGGCGCTATGGTACGTCGAATACCTGGATCTTCATCGGGAGATCCGGCCGGACGTTTTGGTATTACAGCTCAACTACCAGTCCTTCTGGAACGGAGGAATCCGGCCGGGTATGTTGGAGCTGCTTCAGGAGCCGGCCTTTCGGGCGGCGATCCATAAGGAAAGCGAGTCCCAAGCGCCTTACGATGAGACCTTTGCCCAGGCGTTGAGGGACTTCGCTTCCAGCCCGGAGCAAGCGGGCGAGGACTCCAAGGCGAAATCCGGCGTGAGGCTGGCCGGGATGGCGCTTGCGCCGGGATTCGAGAAGGATGCGCGCGCGTTGCTGGACCGCATTCCCGCCTTCCAGGCGAGGCACGAGGAAAAGGGCGCCTTGATCGAATTGCTGTATCGGGCCCGCATATATCTGCTGCGCCTGAAACCGACCACCGCCCGGACCATTGACGGCACCCGGTTCCAGCAGGCCAGGGCCTGCCTGCTGCGGATCTTGAGCTTCTGTCAGGATCGAAACATCCAGCCCGTGTTCTTCTCGGCGCCGGTGAACCCGCTGGTGCATCTGTACCGCACCAATGCGGACCGCGAACGGTTTGACGCTTGTCTGCGGGAAATGGAGACCCAATCCGGAACCCGGATCTTACGTCTGGAGGACGCCATCCCGGCGCGGCTGTGGGGCCGGCAGTTCGACGGCCCGGACCCGCTACACATGGGGCGGCAGGGGCATGCTCGTTTCGCCGAGCTGATGGCCCCCCCGATCGCCGAGGCGCTGCGGAGGTCAGCCGCCCGGCGGCAAGAGCGGCAGAGAGACCCACATGTCGTTCAATAGTTACAGCTACCTGCTGGCCCTGATCCCCGTAGTCGTCATCTACTGGCAGTTGCCGCAGCGGCATCGCATGACTTACGTTATCGCGGCGAGTCTTGCGTTCTATGCGAGCTGGAACGTAGCTTACACCCCGCTTCCGATCGTGGTTTGCTGCGTTGCGGCCTATTGCGGCAAGAAGATTGCGGGTGGCTCCAAGCACAAGACGCTTTGGTTGCGGGCGGGCATAGCATTCGGCCTCCTGGTCATGGCCGTCTTCAAGTACCGCGACTTTCTCTTGAGCATGGTCAATCCGCTCCGGCTCTTTGGCGCCCGGCCTTGGAGTTTCCCCGGACTACTTCTGCCACTCGGCATTTCCTTCTACGTGTTTGAGGCCATCAGTTACCTGCTGGACACGTACCAGGGCCGTGTGACCAAGTCGCGCTTACAGGACCTGGCCGCGTTTATCCTGTTCTGGCCGCATTTGATCGCCGGGCCGATTGTGCGTTTCCGCGAGCTCATCCCCCAGTTTAGTAAGCAGGCCGCCTTCGATTCCGCGCTTGCGCTGGAAGGCCTGGATCGACTGTTCTTGGGGCTGGTCCAGAAGAATTTGCTTGCCAACACGCTCGGAGGGCTGATCGAGGCGGGCTTCCTCCCCGGCGCCGAACTAACCAACTCGTTCATCGACAACTGGTTTCTCGCCGTTGGCTTCGGCTTGCAGATTTACTTCGACTTCGCCGCGTACACCAACATGGCCATCGGTGCGGCGCTGCTGCTCGGCATCAAGCTGCCGGAGAACTTCCGCTTCCCCTATTGGGCCGCGACGCCTCCCGATTTCTGGTCACGATGGCACATGACGCTGTCGCGCTGGATTCGCGACTACTTGTTCTTCCCCATCGCTGCGAAATACTCTTCGAGGCCGGCTTTGCTTTACGTCAACTTGATTGGCACGATGGGGTTGGTGGGTCTCTGGCATGGCGCCGGATGGGGATTCATCGTTTGGGGCCTGCTGCACGGCGTCTACCTCGTGCTTTACCGCGTTTGGGAGAGTTTCACAGCCGAACGTCCGAAGCTGTCGAATGCCGCACTCGGCAAGTTCGGCTGGCGGCTATTCACACTGGTCGCGGTCATTGCCGCCTGGATCCCATTCCGGGCGTCAAGCTTAGGCCAAAGCCTGGTGATGCTAAAGCGAATGTTCCTGTTCCGCGGCTTCATCCTCTCCTACAACTTCAACTCGTACCTGATTGTGGCGATGGTAGCCTTGTACTGCGTCGTCGAGCCTTGGCTTGCCGGCAAGCTCAGTGTATTGCGTGTGAAGCCGGAACTGGATTCATGGAGGCGGGCTGTCTGCTATCCGTATCTGTTGCGCGCGGCTCTGTATGCGGCAGGTCTTTTTCTATTCCTGATCTTTGACGACCAGGACCGTCAGTTCATCTACTTCCAGTTTTAAGCGGACGCAGGTATCGGTCTCCAGGCGGGCCCCAGAGCGGCAAGGCACTGGAAGGGCTGGTGGACAGGGGGAGGCCGGGCGTGGGGTTTCGCAACACGGAAGTCAAGCTAACTTAACTCATTGTGCACGCAGCATGGAGGCCCGGCTGGTTCCAGTTCAACCTGACCACACGACGATACACGGAGCAGGAGATTGCGCGGACGTCGGATTCGCGGGACTGGCGGGTGTATTGGATCCGGGCCCGCGACCGGTTCAGCGATAATGGTCTGTCAGGCGTGGCGGCGCTGTGGCGCAATGGCCATGCTTGGGAGATCGACAGGCTGCTGCTGAGCTGCCGGGTAATTGGCCGCACTGTGGAGACTGCTTCTCTGGCATATCTCATCGATGAGACGGCGGATGCCGGAGCGAGCGTGAACGAAGCGTGGTTCCTGCCGACGAAGAAGAACGCCCTGGCGAGCGAATTCTCTTCCAGCCATGGCTTCCGGTTGGAGGACTCCGTGCAGCCTCAACCTGGTTCTGGCGCTTGAGGAGAAGTTCGGGAATTCACTTCGCATCGGAACAGATGGACAAGATGATAGCATTGGGGAAATTGTGGACATGGTTGAACGGTAAGCTAGACGCGAATTCAGGTCACCCCGCACGAGAGCCATCGTGTTGTGCCGCAGGATTTCCTGGCGGAGCCCACGGTCGCCCCGCGATTCGCGCCGGCATGGGATTTTCGCGCGCCGATGGAGCGGCCAGCCAAACGCGACCGATGGTTCGTGCCCGTTTCGATGCCTCTCGATACCATTTCGCGCCGACGGAGACGGTCGCGCGTGGGGGACAGGAACACAAACGGCCGATGCATAGAATCCGCTACGGAACGGCATGATGGAGAACGGGGCCACTCTTCATCACATCGGCTTTGTGGTTGCGTCGATTCAGAGCGCCGCGGCCGGTTTCGTCCGCTCGCTGGCGCTGGAGTGGGATGGACGCATCATTCACGATCCGCTGCAGACCGTTTACGTTTCCTTTTTTCAACCTGCCCTGGCGGGAAATGCGGTGATCGAACTGGTGGAACCGGAAGGAAACGGATCGGCGGTCCATAAATTCCTGAAGCGCGGCGGAGGGTTGCACCATATCTGTTACGAGGTGGATTCGCTGGAACAACAACTGGAGCGGACCAGGGCCAATCGGGATTTGATAGTGCGCCCGCCGCAGCCGGCGGCAGCGTTTGACGGGCGCCGGATCACGTGGACGTACACCAGAAATCAACTATTAGTGGAGTATCTGGAACGATGCGTCAAGTAACCGGAAGTCTCCGGGACGAGGCGGACGAATGGATGGCGGCGGGGCACGCGGGGAAAGCCGGCGCGGCGCTGAAAGAAATCTTTGGTGTGGAGGGGCGGCTCCGGCGGCTCCGCTTCGTTTGCGATCTCCCGCTACGAAAAGATTAGCGCGGCGCTTGGGTTCCAGCCGCGTGGCGTGGCGATTCTGGCAGTGGATAGCCGGAACGCGTCGAGCCAAGAAGACCAAAACAACCGAAGCTGATCGACCCGAACCCGCGCCTTATTCGCTCGGTGGTTCTGTGCGCCGCGGCGGTTGCGGGAATTGAAGGATTGAACCTCGCCGGCCGGAGGCACTCCCGGACTGGGGCATCGCGGCGCGCAGGCGTTGCAGTTCCTTATGGGCGCGGTGATAGTTGCGCTCGTAGGACTCGACGACGCGTTGGAAGCGGAGGAATTGGTCGGAGCCGGCGGCAAAGGTTTCGCCGGCAGTGACGACGCCGTCCGGGCCTCGATCGGCAAGGATTTTGTCGCTGACCTGCTCCCAGATTTCGACTTCGGTGCGACGCAGGCGGCGCAGGGTCCATTCGCACTTAATGAGGGTCTCGACGAGGGCGTGCTCGACTGGATTGGCCGGGAGATACTGCTCGTGATACTCGGCGGAGAGCAGCGCGAGGCCTTCAGCGGATTCTTCGGATATGATTTGGGTTTTGTTGTGGACGCCGTGCTTGGAGGTATTGAAGGGGGCTGTGGCCGTGCGCTCCGCGGTGCTTGGGATGGTGGTCTTCTGTGCCTTGCCGCGCTTCGCCGGGAGACGTTTGATGGTTGCCATAAGAGCTCTTGCTTAAAGAGTAGCAGAGGCGGTGGTAGCGAGCTGCCAGACTATTTTCGTAAGTTTTTTGGAATGAAACAGTTAACTATTTTTGAGGCCCTGTGATCCAACTTCGCGGGAACTGCGGTTGCGGATGCCGCGCTCGGAGGCGCCTTAGGCGGCATGAACCAATATGGCTGAAAATAAAGAATCTACCTAGTTTTCTACGGGGACTTTCTCGGCATGGTCCACGATCAGAATTTCGGCGGGCACTTTCTTCTGCTCGATTTTGATTCCCAACTGTTCGTTGGCAGCCTGAATGATCATGGTAATGACGTCCTCAATGCCGGTGGGCCGGAAGTCGCCGCCGCCCATGAAGGGGGACATATCCAGGGTGAAATCGTAGCTGCCTTTCAACCCGGTCTGGTCCACCACCACGCCTTGCAGCGGGGAGGACGCGAATTCCGCCAGTTGCGCCAGAGTGACGTGGGTGAATGCCGCGGCCATCTTGCCGCTGCCGCTGGGTTTCAGCTCCATCTCGCCCTCGCCCTCCGACGGCTTGAGCTTGTGCCCGCCCTTTGCCACGGTAAATACGTAGGCCGGCATTTCCTTGGTCTCGCGGTGGAAAGTCAGCTTGAATCGCTGGGCGAGCAGCGTTTGCATCATCACCCGCTGGCGCTCCCCTGGCGTCTCACCGGCCGCCTTCGCCACGATGTCATACCGGTTGTCGTCAATCCAGCCAGGCCCCGAGACTTGGATGGCCTGCAGGTGGTAGGCCCACTGCACCACGGATTTCAGGTGGACGTTCTTCATCGTGACGCCAGCCGGGGATGGGGTGACGATTTCCCGTCCGCGGCCCTCGCCGGACCCGGCGGCGCTTATCTTGACCGAAGCCACCTCGAAGGCCGGCGCATCCGCAGCTTGGCCGAATGCGCCGCAAATGCTGAAAATCAATAAACTTGTCGTTAAAATCGCGCGCATCGGCTGTTTGTCCTCTTAGTGAAGACGCGGTAGGGGGCCCGTTATTGCAGGGCGCGGACGGGCGGGTTGCCGCGAAGGCCCTCGACGCCGCGCTGGCGCCATTGAAGACAGCTCTTGACACGCCGCTTACGTTACGGACGGTCACGGTTAGGAAATATGGCGCGCCAAAAGAGTCTGGGCGAACTGGAACAGCAAGTGATGGAGTTCCTATGGGAGCACGGCCCGGCGACTGGAGAGGCCGTACGGGCCGGGGTCGGCAAGGAGCGCGTCCTGACAGATTCGACCATTCGAACCGTGCTGCGGCGCCTCGAAGCCAAGCAGTACGTGCGGCATGAGATGGACGGGCGTCAGTTCGTGTATTGCAGCGCGCACGAGCCGCGGAAGGTGGCGGCCGAAGCGGTGCGCAGCGCGCTCAAGAACTTCTGCCGCGGCTCGCTGGAAGAGTTACTGACCGGGCTGGTGGATCATCGGGTGGTGGATAGCGCGGAGCTCCGGCGCCTGGCTGAGAAGATCGAGGTGCAGGAAAAGAAGAGGAGGAAGGCATGAGCTGGGAATCCGAGGGGATCGCGTTGCTTACGGCGTCGCTGGTGCGGCCGTTCGGGTTGGCGGCGACCGCCTGGCTGATGCTTCGCGCGCTGAGGGTCCGGCACCCGGCTTCACAGCATGCGGTTTGGACAGCGGTGCTGATTATCGATCATATCGAGAAGCCCTCGGAGAACTCTTTGGCTGATGCTTCGCGTGCTAAGGGTTCGGCGTCCGGCATCACATGATGCTGCCGGTTGTGAACGTGATCGCGCCGCATTGGAAACTGCTGGTGCTGCCGTCCCGCAAATGTGATTCCGCGGCGCAGGCTCTCGACTCGGAGGCCGGCATTACCGGCTTTGAGTTGAGTGCGGTTGAGATGGGGCTGAGGCCGGCTGGAAACTTGCCGGATACACGCCGGAGACAGGCCGGGAGGCCTGTCCTGCTGTGGCGTGTGATGTCCAGGTCCAGGCGATTGCGGGCGGGTCCGCATGTGATTCCTGTGCCGCCATTGTGGGGCAGCGAGTCCTGACCGTGCGGCCGGCTTTCAACCTGGCGCCGGGTCGTGTGCGAAGATTCGCGCAAGGGCCCAAAGAGCCGCCTGAAAGGCGGCTGCAGGCAGGATTGCCTGCCCCACATGGGTCAGTCGATCAGACCGTTGCGCACGGCGAACCGTACCAGTTCGTTGATGCTGTGTACGTTGAGCTTCTCCATGATGCGGCCGCGGTGGGCCTCCACGGTGTAGACGCTCAGGTTCAATACCACGGCGATCTCTTTGTTGGTCTTGCCCTCGGCCAGCATCTGGAGCACCTCGCGCTCGCGGCTGGTGAGTAAGTCGATCGGGTTGGTTACATGCTTCCGATAGTCGTCCAGCACGGCATTGGAAACCGCCGGGCTGATGTATCCCTCGCCCTGCGCCACGGCGCGCACGGCGAAGACCAGATCGGCCGCCACCGAATCCTTCAGCAGGTAGCCGCGGGCGCCGGCGCGGAGGATTTCGCGGACATATACGGAATCCTTGTGCATGCTGAGCGCCAGGACGCGCGCGTGCGGGGCCACGTCGATCATGCGGCGCGTGGCCTCGATGCCGTTCAGCTCGGGCATGGCGACATCCATCACCACCAGATCGGGCTTGAGCGATTCGGCCAATTGCAGGGCTTCGCGGCCGTTGCCGGCTTCGCCCACGATCTCCATATCGGGCTGCTCGCCGAGGATCATCTTGAAACCCTGGCGCACTACCGCGTGATCGTCAGCCAACAGGATGCGAATGCGTTTCATGTCGATTCGGGTTAGTCACGCGCTCGCGGCAGTCGTCCAGTGCCGCGTTCGAAACAGCCGGGCTGATGTATCCTTTATCTTTAATTTTCAGAGGGTCTCTCCACATAGTCAATCACAAGGATTTCCCCTGTCGATTTTCCGGAGCGCATTTGCAATCCGAGCTTCTTCACAGCGGAGGCAATTAATCCCCCATCGCCGACAATAGAAGGCGACGACGAGTCGGGCGCAGCGCCTGAGGATGCAAGGTCGGCCAGACTCAAATCGAGATGTACATCGAAAATTCCTTGGACGCCTGTCTTATCGAGAATCTCCCGGTCAACATAAGCGGATAACTGCCGGCAAAGATCGGGCATCGTAACCCCCAAAATGTCGAGTCCGCCGCCCGGGCTCGCCCGAACAGATCCGCACAAAACCGGATCCGGCTGCCCCGAGGTTTGGATTGGAGGATGATTTCGATCGAATACGACGCACCCACCCTCTCTTGCCAGCGTTAGTTTGGCTCCGCCTTTAGCCACGGCCAGTTCGTAAACACTATTCGATTTGGCTTCCCGGTGAAGCTTCAATTTAAACCGATCTTCGAGGAGCGTTTGCATCATTGGCCCCTTCATCATTTCCACATTGACCGGCTGCCCGGCTTTGGCATCGATCCGATAACGATCGGAATCAACCCACGATGGTCCGCCCGCAATGCCAATCTGAAAAGTACTGGGAGACACCGGGGCATTCGCCTGGCCCGACGGAAAAATCAGATAGGCCAGACGGACGAGATTAGCAGTGGTCACACAAGCCAAATCCAGCCTGCCCGGAACAGGCTCGCCTCCGCTCGGAGACTCACCGTTGTTGCAACGCTTAATAGAGGCAACTTCGAACTTCGGTTTGGAAGGAACCACTGATTGCGCGCTTGCGCGAAGCATCGTCAATCCACATAACCAAATCACCGTCACACTTCTCGCGCCCATTTTCTGCTTCGAGTGACTGTCAGCCAACAGGATGCGAATGCGTTTCATTATGAAGCGGGACCCGCACCTCAATTAGAACACCGCCGCCCGGAGCGGGGCGGACATCCACGTCGCCGCCGGAGCTGCGGGCGCGGGCGCGCATGCCGATCATGCCCATGCCGCGGCCGCTCGAGCCGTCGGCGTCGAGTCCGCGGCCGTCGTCTTGGACTGTGAGGCAAACCTGGCCGGTGGCAGTGTTGAGACCGGGCTCGGGCTTAGCGTCCACTCCCTTACGGTCGTGGCTCCGATCGGAGAGGGGCCCAGTGGGCGGCGCGTTCGCAAGCGGTTTCGCAGTAGCGCCTGATTTCCCGGCGTCGAGCTTGATCAGGACGCGCTTGGCGCCGGAGTGACGCGCCACGTTGGTGAGGGCCTCCTGTGCGATGCGGAACAGGTGCGTCTCGGTCTCGTCGGGCAGACGCCCCGGGTGGTTCGAATCGACGCTCACTTCGATGCCGGTGCGGGTGGAGAACCCCTCCGCCAGCCAGCGGAGGCCGGCCTCGAGGCCGAAATCGTCGAGAATGATGGGGCGCAAAAGCTGCGACATCTGTCGCACATTGCCGATGGCTTCGTCCACCAGATGAAGGTTGTCTTCGAGGCGCGAGCGGTTTATTTCGCCGTTCGAATCGAGCGCAGTGAGATTGGTCCGGATGGCGGTGAGCTGCTGGCCCAGCTCATCGTGCAACTCGTGGGAGAAGCGGCGGGCGGTGGCCTCCTGATCTTCCAGCATGTGGAACGAGACGCGGCTCAGCTCGGCGGTCTGCCATTCCAGGCGGCGGATGAGCTGCAACGCCATCTTGACGGTGATGGCGGCGAATACCAGCGCGAGCAGCACGCTTGCGCCGGCGAAAGTGACGGTGAGGCCAAGCAACCGCGAGGAGCGGCGGTCGATCTGCCCCTGTGCTGCGTTCACCTTGCGGTATTCGGCTTCCACCAGGCGCGCCACCACGGAGATAAACGCTTCGTGGTCGCGGAACAACTCGGCGGGCGCGAAGGTTTCCGGCTCGTCTTCGGCCAGGATGCGGCGGGCCTCCTGTGAGAACTGCATGGACGATCGCTTCAAGCGCGCCCAGAGGTCGCGATCGGGGGTCTCGGCGCCTTCGGCGGAGATGCGGTCGATGTCGCGGTCGGCTTCGTCAAGCTGCTTGAGAATCTGGATGTAATCGAGCGAATCGGGGTCGCGCGCCATGATGGAGAAGACATCGCTCAAACTGGTCTGCTGCTTGTTCAGCTCATCGATCAATCCGTTGGTCACCGACTGATCGCGCACCAGGTTGGCGGCATTCTCTTGAATCGATTGGATGTTATACGCGCCTACGACAGCCGCTGCCACTAACAGCAGGATCACCAGCGCAAAGCCGGAGATCAGCACGCGGAGAATGTTCTGGTGCGTGATCTGCTGCGTTTTCATGGCGATTCCAGTATCGCGCGGGCGGGGGCCGGAGCGAAATCCCTGGAACGGGCTATGGGCGCGGGCTAATGAACGTTAATCGCTATGAGATCGTCGCAGGGCATGGCCCCGCGCCACGGTTATGGCTATGGCCGCAGGCTAATAAACGTTAATCGAGATAGACCCGAAATGGGCGCATAAGATAGCCTGCGCAGGCTATCGGAATCCGCGGCGTAAAAGCGCAACATGGGATTGTGAGCGGGGAAAGAGAAAAAGCCCGCTGGGAGAAAAAAAATGAAAACGACTTTATTGACAATCGCCCTGATGGCAGCCTCGCTGCCTTTGACTTTCGCCGCGCAGACGGCTGCTAAGCCGGCCGCCGCGCCTGCTGCCGCTCAATCTTCGACCGCCGCGTCGAAGTCGACCGTGAAGAAGAGCAAGAAAGGGACCAAGAAATCCACTACTGTGAAGAAAAGCGACAGCACCAGCGCCGCCGCAAAGCAGTAAGGTATGCCGGAGGACGTGGGGGCCGGACGATGTCCGGCCTCTGAAGGCCAGAGGTAGGAGAGACGATGGTTTCTCCTACCTTTACTTTTTTCGCGCCAAGACCGGCTCCGGAACCACTGCCGGCGCCGGAGCAACTTCCTCCTCTTCATCCGCCGGCTTCTTGGGCGGCCGCCGGTCCAGCCGGTTCGCAATAAACTGGTCGCGCGCCTTCTGATATTTTGGCGTCCCCGGCTTCACCTCAATGGTTGCAAATTCCTCGGGGGTGATCTCCTGCACGGCCGGCAGGTACCTTTGGAAATAACTCCGCAAGCGCTCCTGCACGGGCTTCAGCGCCGACAGGTAAAGCACCAGTAAAATTTCTTCCGGCGCCGCGGGCGTCACAATCTGATAGACCTGCGACGGCTTGCGAATCCGCGCCGAGCGCAGCGCCGTCTCCAATTTCTTGGCGCGCGCTTCCAGCTTCAGAAACGCGTCGGCTTCCGCCTTCGGCAATTCCACGCTCTTGATCAGCGCCTGCTTTTCCTTGGCCGTCAGCTTCTCCGTCAGCACCCATAGAAATGGCCCCAACCGCGCGGCGCGCGTGCGCGCTTCGTCGGGCAGCAGATGCGCCAGTTTTTCGAACTTGGCCAAGCCCGGCAGGTTCAGTTTGGCTCCGGTGAGCGCGGGCGCGAAGAGCTTCAGCACGCCCGCCTCTTCCAGTCCCTTAATAATTTCCGAGGGCGCGTCTTCGGCCGCGATGCGCCGTATCTCTTCGGCGAATACGCGCGGCGGAATCAGCTTCTCCACCTCCGCCTCGCGCGCATTGGAGACTTGCATTTCGGTGCGCGCTTCGATGGTGAATCCCAGGCGGACGCGCAGCCGTATGAGCCGCAGCAGGCGCGACGGATCGTCGTAGAAGCCGTACGCGCTCACCGAGCGCAGCTCGCGGCGCTCAATATCGGCGAGGCCGTTCATCGGGTCGAGCAGCAGGCCGCGCGAGGCTCTGTTGAGCGAGAGCGCCACCGCGTTGCAGGTGAAATCGCGGCCGCGCAAATCTTCCTGGATGGTCGCCGGCGAGACCTGCGGCTTGGCGCCGCTGCGGGCGTATTTCTCCTGCCTCGACATGGCGATCTGGGCGGTCACGCCGCTGGGGAACAGCAGCTCGACGCTCTTGCGGTTGTCGTCCGACGAGGTAATGGCGGCGCCGGTCCGGTCGCTGACCGCCTTGGCGACCTTTGGCGCAGGCCCTTCCACGACGAAATCCAGATCGCGGATGCGAAAGCCGGCGAGCATGTCGCGCATGGCGCCGCCCGTGAGGAACACGTTGACGTTCGCCTGCCCGGCGGCAGCCTGGACCTCTTGCACCACCCGATTCTGGTCGGCGCTCAGGTGGTTCTCCAACATGTAAATGTAATCGCTCATTTCGTGGATCCCTCTCGGATCGACATTTCCCAACTACTCAGGATTCCAATTACCTGGCCCTGGGATGGTGTTTCTGAACCGTCTCGCGCAGTCTCGAACGCATCACGTGCGTATAAATCTGGGTGGTTGAAATATCGGCGTGCCCCAGCATCGCCTGCACGCTGCGCAGGTCGGCCCCGTGCTCCAGCAGATGGGTGGCAAAGCTGTGCCGCAAAACGTGCGGCGTGAGCCCGCGGAAAATGCCGGCTTTCCTGCCATGGATGGTCACCAGGCTCCAAAACGCCTGCCGGGTGAGGCAGCCGCCGCGCGCCGTCACGAATAAATACCGGCTGGCCCGGCCCTTCAGCAATGCCGGGCGCCCGTTCCTGGCGTAATCCTCGACGGCGCGGATGGCTTCCCGGCCGGCCGGAACCAGCCGCTGCTTGTTCCCCTTCCCGGTGGTGCGCAGAACGCCTACCTCCAGGTTCAGATCGCTCACGCCTACCCGGCACAGTTCGGAAACCCGCAAACCGGTTGCGTACAGCAATTGCAGCATAGCGTAATCGCGCAGCCCCGTGGGGCGGGTTTTGTCCGGGGCATCCAATAGCCGCTCGATCTCCTCCAGATTCAGGAACTTAGGGATGGTCTGCCATTGCCGTGGACTGCGCAGGAGCTGCGTGGGATCGCTCTCAACGACGCCTTCCCTCAGGAGAAACCCGTAGAAGCTCCGCAGAGTTGTGAGATGGCGCGCAATGGAGCGGTTGCTCAGCTTAACCGCATATAAATGATCGATATAATGACGGATCTCTTCGGCATCCTGAAGCTTGGGCGAATCGCCCAAAAATGCGTTAAACTTCGATAAATCAGCGGAATAAGCGCTGAGCGAGTTGGCCGACAGCCCTTTCTCAATACGGCAGAAGTTGAGAAACGCGGTCATTTGGCCGCGAAGCTCCATAGATTCAGCCGAAAGCGAATCGGACATCGTGCCAATGATACAATAATCGCCGAAATGTTTGAAACATGATTGTGAAAAACTGAAGCATCCCTGAAAAAGAGGTAGTCCTTGGCCGCTTCCACCACCAAGAAGGCTGTTATCCGCCGTTTTGACCGGGAACCGCTCTGCGGGTACGTTAACTCCATTTCTTTTCTACAACCTAGCGGGGTGGAATTGCTCTCTGTGGAGGGCAATATCGCGGCGATTCCTTACGCCGACATCAAAACTATCGCATTTGTCCGCGATTTTACGCCGTCGGATCAGCCGGAGCGTCGTGTTTTTCAGACCCGGCCCAAAATGGAGGGCCTTTGGGTAGTTCTGCAATTCCGCGACGGCGACGCTCTTGAGGGTATCATGCCCAACAACCTCCTGCAGGTGGAGCACTACGGGTTCACGATTGTTCCGCCCGATTCCGCCAGCAACCAACAGCGCATCTTCGCTCCCCGCGAGGCGCTGCGCGCAGTGGAGGTGTTGGGAGTGGTGGGCAGCCCGCTCAACCGGCGCAAAGCCAAGCCGGGGGTCAAGGAACAGATTGGCTTGTTTGACGAGCCATAGAGTGTATACTGAAATTTCTGACCAATTAGTTTACATCTGGAGGTTCCATGAAGATCCGCAACCTGGCTTTAGCGG
Source organism: Bryobacteraceae bacterium (assembly GCA_049522755.1). Lineage (GTDB taxonomy): Bacteria > Acidobacteriota > Terriglobia > Bryobacterales > Bryobacteraceae > PALSA-243. The sequence continues at coordinate 32,805 of JBEKNN010000074.1, forward strand.
CTGCCGGGATGGCGCTGTTTGCCCTCGCTTCGTTTGCGCAAATCACCGGCTTGGAAGGGGTGGTGAAGGGAACGGACGGCAAAGTAGTGCAAGGCGCCGAAATCCATATTCACCGCACCGATATCAAGGGCGACTATAAGTGCAAAACCGACAAAAAAGGCCATTACATCTACAACGGCCTGCCCATCGGCACCTACGATGTCTCGCTATGGATCGATGGCAAGCAGGTCGATCAGTTGAAGGGCGTAAAGACCTCTCCGGGCGATCCGCAAGTCCACGATTTCGACGAGAAAGCCACTCAAGCCGATACCAGCGGCAAGCAGGCGCTGGCTCAAAAGGCCATGGAGACGGGCCAGATTTCCGACGATCTTGCGCGCCAACTGACGCC
>JBEKNN010000075.1:0-32660 GCA_049522755.1 Bryobacteraceae bacterium
GTGGCCGCGACGCCATTTTCGCGTCGTCCTGCGCGGTCTCCACTAACTCCCGGTAATTGCCGCACCGGTTCACTCCGGCCGGATCGCATCGTTCAGTTATCTGATCGCGCAACTCCTTCTCTTTGCATTCTTCTGCGGTTGTCGCCAAATTCGCGTGCCGCCGCTCGGGGCCGCCTTCGAACTGGTACTTCCAGCAGTAGAGGAGTTTCCGCTGCAAGCTGCATAGTTGGCCGCGCTGCCAGCAGCCACGCCCGCCAACCATGGGCCCCCATTTCCGGACCACGAATTGAGCCGCATATTCGATGCCGCTGCTTCGTGCAAGCCGTGCCCGTGGCGCAACCGGCAGCAGCGTTTCTTGTGCGCCGGCAGGCGCCTCCATTCCAGGCCTTGCCGGCGCGCGGCGCTACAGGCAATAAATGGAAACAAGGGACGAAAATTCCTGCGCGTTTCCTGGGCTTGAAGCGTCCATGCGTATAGATGGATTATCGGGAGAAGTGTCTCCAGGCCCCTGTTCTTCAGTTCCAATTCCGGGCATCCTGCAGGCCGTGGCTGGGCCACGTTTTCAATGCCACTCTGCTTTTGATGTGCTGTTCTGTTAACGCGGCGGCGCAGAACCCGCCAGCGGTTGCCAGTCTCCCAGCCGCCAAGGCCATGGAGCTGCAGCAAACTCGTTATGAGCTTCGGGCGGGCGAACCCGCGCAGATTTCGGCGGCGTCCGATACGCTCAATTTCCTGTTAAAGGCCAAGAGCCGGCGGATTGAGATTCAAGGCGCGCAAGCGGACGGCCTTGTAGTGGGGCCGAACAGGGCCGGAGATGGGATCTTACTCGCTGCATCCCTGCGCGCCAAGCCCGGCGAGTACGCGGTCACGCTGTCGGCCAAAAGCGCGGCGGGTGAAGAGCGGCAAGCCGCCGTGACCATGGTTGTGCAGCCGCGGCAAGCCGTGCCAACCGGCTCGTCACGGCCCCCCGTGGTGCTCTTGAATGGATGGGAGGTCGGCTTCACTAACTCTTGTCCTATTTCGAACAGCTCGACGGACACATTTGGCAATCTCGCTTCGTATCTGGTGTCGGACGGCGTGCCCGTGGTGTATCTGTTCGATAACTGCGTGGAAGATCCCAATCAGCCGATTGAGGTGTTAGCCAACGACTTAAGCACGTTCCTGAATTCGATTCAGTATACTAACGGCGCGCAGGTTCCACAGTCGGACCTGGTAGCTTTTAGCTTGGGTGGGTTGATCGCCAGGGCATACCTTGCGGGGTTACTATCCACCACCGACTTACTCACGCCGCCAACCAACACGTTGGTCCGGGACATGGTCTTGATCGCCTCGCCGAACTTCGGATCGTTTGTCGCCGGTAATTACGCAACCGAAATTGAGACTGGGACGCAGAGCGGCGAGTTAGTTCCGGCCAGTTCATTCCTGTGGAATCTGGCCACATGGAACCAGCGCACCGACGACCTGCGGGGAGTTAACACCATAGCCGTGATCGGCAATGCCGGCGAGTATCTGCCTAACTTGTCGTCCGGCATCGAAAACAACAACGCCAGCGATGGAGTTGTAACGCTGTCCAGCGCCTCGATCGGCTTTGTCTATCCGCACTCGGCTTCTACAACCCGCATTGTGCCTTACTGTCACGTGGACCCCAGCGCATTTACGAATACCACCCTGGGAGCGTTCCTCTGCGGTGCGCCGGGGATTGCGAACGTCACCGATGGAAACCAGTATACGGGCCAGATCGTTCGCTCTTTTCTCGGCGGCACAACCGCTTGGTCGTCCATTGGAACAACGCCGGCCACTGACCCTTATTTGTCGCAGTACGGGGGAATGTTTTTCGCGGTGGTGAACGCCGAGGACAGTTACCTGTCGGATCTGAGCGAAGTCGCGTGGGGAACCTTGATACTGGTGGAGGGCGGCGACATCGACACTATATTTTACGACGACTTGATCGCGGGGACAGGCGCGTTCGCGGTCACCAGCGCCTCGCTTGGCACGGTAGCCTGCCCTGCTCCTGCGACGGCCACTGTCGCCCCCGGTTACTCTTCGGCCGTGCGTTGTAAGATAGGCGCGAATATCGACACGATTGGCGTTGGCCCAACCTTAAGCCTTCTACCACTGATAGTGAGCGCTGGTTCGGCAATTACTATCACCGGAGACGATTTCAGCGGACAGTGCAGTGGCTGCCAGGTGGTAGCGACCCCGGCCGGCTCCACAACCGGGCAGATTTTGACTGTGAACTCATGGACAAATACCGTGATTACGGCGGTTCTGCCAGCCACTTTGACCGGCCTTATCACCATAGCGGTAGAGGCCTTAACCGGAACCGATACCATCGCCATTATAGCGGCTGCGCCTTCCCCTTCCACCATTGCCGCTGCGCCGGCGAGTCTGCAATTCACCTATACGACAAGCGGTACGGCCCCCTCCGCGCAATCGATCCAGATCGCTAACGGCGGCAGCGGCACGCTCGCCTGGAAGGCCACGGCAAGCGCATCCTGGTTGACTGTGTCGCCCGCTTCCGGCACGGCTCCCTCGACGCTTTCCGTATCTATCTCCACGGCCGGTCTTATCGCGGGTACTTACAGCGGCAGCGTTCAGATATCGTCGACTGGCGCCTCGAACACTCCGCTGTCGGTGCCGGTCGCACTCACCGTGACTCAGCCTCCGCCGTCGCTGGCGATCGCGCCGCAGGCGTTAACGTTTAACTACACCGTTGGCGGCTCCGCTCCGGCCGCGCAGAGCGTCTCGATTACCAACGCGGGCGGCGGCGCCCTCTCCTGGACTGCCTCGACAACCGATTATTGGATAGCTGCCTCGCCTGCTTCCGGCAGCGCTCCGGGTACGCTCTCGGTGTCGGTGAGTCCCGGAAATCTGGCGGCTGGCACTTACACCACCGCCGTGCAGATAACCGCGGCGGGCGCAACCGGCAGTCCGGCATCCGTCGCCATAACTCTGGTAGTGCAAGGCACGCAGCCCGTGGGCAATATCACTGCCGTGGCCAATGCCGGAAGCTTTCTGCCCACCGTCGCTTCGGCTACCTGGTTATCTATCTTTGGCGCTAACCTGTCCGCGGTCACTTACACATGGCAGAGCTCCGATTTCGTAAATGGGCTGCTGCCGACTTCCTTGCAAGGCGTATCGGTCACTATCAACGGCTTACCCGCATATATCGACTATCTCAGCCCGACTCAAATCAACGTACTGGCGCCGGACGATGTTACCACCGGCCCGGTCCAGGTTCAGGTGACTGGGGCGCAACAGGCGACCAACAGTGTAACTGTACAGAAGAGTCAGTTTGCGCCGGCATTCTTCACGATTGATAACGGCGTCTATATAGCCGCGCTCCACGCGGATTACACGCTGGTGGGCAGCGCTAACCTGCTGCCGGGGGTGACCACGCTGCCGGCGCAGCCGGGCGAAACCATCCTGCTATATGGCACGGGGTTCGGTCCAACGAATCCGGCGCTTCCGACGTCTCAACTGGTGACCACGCCGGCCGTATTGGCGAACTCAGTTCAGGTAACCATGGGCGGCGTCGCAGCGACCGTTGTTTACGCCGGCCTGGTGGAACCGGGCCTCTATCAGCTCAACGTGACCGTGCCGAATCTGCCCAACGGCGATGCGGCGGTGGTAGCTACGATCGGTACTGTTTCCAGCCAGACTGGAGTTTCAGTCACGGTCCAGCAGTAGGGTATGCTTTAGCCTGAAAAGGGCGCTGTAACGAGAATTTTGTTCCCATTGTATTCATGAAAGCTCAGGCGGCCACCTCCAGGCCGATTTCATGGACCAGATTGTCGAGTGCCTGCTTGACCGCAAGATAGCGTTGATCCAGCGCCGTGGTTCGATGGAGTGGCAGGAGGTTATCGTTGGGACAGGGGTGGATCATTCCGGCGGTGAGCGGCGCATACAGTTTTTCAAACAGTTTCAGGTAGACGATGCTGAGACGGTATCCTTGCCCGGTGAACTGGTAACGGCGGGATCGGGGGATCTTCTCGACCAGTTCCTTGGCGCGAAGCTTGGAGAGGTCGTAGCGGAGCGAGTTCAGTTTGTATTCCTCAGGGCTACGGCCCAGAATCTGAAGAACCCGCGGGTAGAGATCGGCGGTGGTGAACTGGCCAGCCAAGATATGGCTGAATGCCACCAAAGCCTGCATCAGCGCCAATTGTCTGGCATTGTCCAATTTCAGACCGGGAGTCCGTTTCTTGCCGACGACGGTGGGTTGTCTCAGCCGCTCCAGTTCACCGCGATCCAGGAAAGTTTCCAGGATATCCTGTTGGGCGTTGCGACAGTTGCTAGTAATCTGGGAAAAGCGCTCCCGCGCCAAGGGCAGATTTTCCACTCCCTTGAGGAGTCCCTTAAAGTCGGTGATGTCGTTGGTTCCCACCTCGACCCGGTCGATTCCGCCAAACTCCGTGTTTCCGCCCCGTACGTAGTTTTTCAAAACACTGTGTTTGTACAAGGCGCGCAGCACCGGTTGGCCCAGGTGAAGATCCTCCAAACTAGTCTGGAGCCTGCCATTGTGTTGGCGGGTAATGCGATGACCGAAGACTACCGCCACCTGGTCGGGACTGCCGAGTTTGCGGTTGGCGTCTAAGAGCCGGTCGTGGAGAGCGTCCAGGACTGCTCGCTCGCGAAAGATCAGGTTGTCGCAATGTTCCAGTTGTTTGAAGTAGAAGCGATGTTCGCAACCCAGAAAGTCACGTTCCTGGGGGGTGAAAAAGGGGACGAGGCGATCGATCCATTTTCTGCCGCAGGCCATCAGATCCTGGGCGGTGAGGCTATCGGCGATGCTCTGCAGAGCGGTGGGATCGTCACAGGCGACGAAGGAATTGCTGCGCTGGCGCACGTCGATTCCCTGCGAACGCAAACGGATCGCAATCCAGTCATGTTGGTTCAGGCAGAGCCGCGCCGTGAAGGGAAAGTACGGGGAGATCCGCACGAACATCGGGCCGAAGTCGCGGTCTTGAATGTAGTAGTTGAATTGGTTGACCCAGCGCAGCTTGGTTTCCAGATGGCTACTCTTACCCTGCTGGCCCACGGCGGTCAGGATGCGTACCGGTTCCCGCGCTTTGATGATGCCCACGATCTGGTCCGGCCGGGCGGAGGCAAAGTACGGTTCCATGAACTCATCACGCCGGCCCTCGGGATCTTCCAGAAGAGGACATTGGCTGCTCCGGACCTGCTCTTGCACCCACTTCTCATAGTCGGTTGGAGATCTTCACCAGATGGTTTTTGTAAACCGGGAAAAGGCCGCGGCATTGACTGAAGAATCCCATCGCGCGGGCGCCATCCAGAAAGGCGGGAATGCGTGCGTCCAACACGATGCGGTCGAAACACGCATAGTGCATGGCGATGCTATCTTGGTGGTGTTCGTAAAAGGCGTTCATCGCTATCCTCCAAGCTCACTACCTGGAAAGTTTATGCGATGAACGCCCCGAAGGCATCTACCAGGGATACCAAGGCGAAGCCCTTGACTAGCTTGCCCGATGGTCGAGCGAAGCTCGCCGAGCGATGGACTAACCGATGGCGCTGCGTTAGACTCCGGAAATGCTGTCGCTGCGCCTTACGTTAATCGCCGGGCTCACGCTTGCTTGTTTGGTCCACAGCGGATTCGCGGCATCCGGCTGTAAGCAGGCGCTCGCCCAGCTCGCGGTGTGCGAAACCGCGAACGCGTTTGCGATCGATGCTATCAGGGGCCGCCGGCTCGAAGCCGTATCGGTGATGCAGGATGTCGCATCCGGAGCGCTCGTTGTCTTCGCATCCTCCAAACCATCCGGATTGGACGTGTCGACCCTGGTCATGCCGCTGTCCTTATCCAAGGTTTTCCTCGCGGCCTCCTGGTGGGGTAACAACATGGATAACGGCGGACGCGCCGACAGCCACGCTTCCGGGAAACCGGTGAATGTACATGAAATGCTCGTGGGCGGCAGTGACTCATCGGGAAGACAACTCGCGCTCACGCTGCGTAAATCCATCGGGACTCAGAAAGTGCTCGCCGATTTTCGCAGGTACGGTTTCAATCGTAGAGAGCCGTCCCCCAATAGACACGAATCGTTTTGGGCTGAAGTCGATCCGCAATGGAGGAAACGCCCGACGCCACCGCAGGCCTACCTCCATCGATAGGTTGAACGATGAGGACTGGAGTTCCGCGCTGTCGATCGGGGAAAGTTACATGATGACGACGGCATTGCAGGTATCCCGATTCCTGCAGGGTATTGGTAACAACGGATTGCTTTGTGCACCTATGGCGCGACGCATGACTAACGGCGCAGGGCAAGCGCGGAACATAGGCTGCAGCGCTCCCACTCGCATGGTTGAGGAAGCGACCGCAAGAGAGCTTATGGCGGCTATGATCGATACGGTCAAGCGGGGTACGGCGGCGCGTATCGCGAGTGCCCTGGAAGGCATCGGATGGACGATCGGAGGGAAGACCGGCACAGGAGGCCGGGCCGGAGCGCCGATGAACGAACAGGACGGATGGTTCGCGGGTCTGGTCTTCGACCGCCAGGGAAAAGCCCGCTACACTGTGGCCACCTTTGTCAAGCGAGGCGGTCTGGGTGGCGGGAGCGCCGCTGAGATCTCGGCGCAGTTAGCCCGCTTTGTAACGGACGGAATGACCCGAGTAACTTCGCAGGCCATGGGCCCGCGCCACTTTCACTTACTCACTCGCAGCATCACTACGCCATGACTCGGCACCGTCGCTGCGAATTCTTCTCCTTCCACCTTCACGTCCGCGTGCGCCCAAAGATCCCGCGCCTTACCCTTCACGCCGAGATCTTTCCACTTCACTGACATCTTCGCCGCATCGCCGCCGCGGTTGAATAATGCCACGGCTTTCGCGCCGCCGTCCAGATCGCGCACCCAGATCTCCTGGTCTCCTGAGAGTGACATCCGCTTGCCCTGCCTCCCGGCCTTGTCCTGATCGATCGCGATCACTTCGCGGTTCATCAGGATTTCCTTGATCGCCGGCGTCATGTCCCGCAGATCGTTTCCGGCCAGCAAGGGCGCAGCCAGAATCGACCACAGACTCATGTGGGTGCGGTACTCCGTATCGCTCATCATGCCGTTGCCGATCTCCAGCATGTCGGGATCGTTCCAGTGCCCCGGCCTCGCCCACTGCGCTAAATCGTTCTGCGCGAAGCCGATCTTCGTCATAGAGTCCCACGCATCGCGAATGTCGCCGGTGGTGCGCCAAAGGTTGCCGCCCACGTCTGGTCCCCACTTCCAGACGTCGTCGTTGCCGTATTGGCATAAGCTGAAGACGATCGGCCTGCCGCTCGCCCGCCCGGCCGCAAGCAATGCATCGCCCATCTTCTGATACACCGCTTGCATCTCTTCCGCAGTGTAGATATTGCGCGCGGCGCACCAGTCATATTTCAGATAGTCGATGCCCCACGCAGCATAGGTTTTCGCATCCTGTATCTCATGCCCATAGGTCCCTTCATAGCCCGCGCATGTATCCGGCCCTGGCGACGAATAGATGCCCAGCTTCAGGCCCTTGCCATGGACATAATCCGCCAGCGCCTTCATATCGGGAAATTTCTTGTTAGACTGAATATTTCCGGCGGCGTCGCGGTAGCCTTGCCAAGTATCGTCGATATTGACGTAGACATAGCCGGCGTCCTTCATTCCGTTCGAAGCGATGGTGTCCGCCATGCCGCGCACGGCCGCATCGTCCACGCGTCCGTGGAACTTGTTCCAACTGTTCCAACCCATCGGCGGAGTCTTGGTGAGGCCATTATCGGGAATCTTGTGCAAAGCCGGCAAATCGATGCGCGCCGGATAAGCGCCTTCGCCCGCGGGCGCACGATGGGCCACCATCTCGGTTCCCGGCGCACCGCCTCGCCCGGCCCCCGTGATGTGCAGTTCGTCGCCGGTCAGTTTGCCCTGGTACGTGACTTTCCGTTCCTTCTTATCCACGTCGATCATGCTGCCGGTCATGGTGAATCCGTCGGCGTTGCCGGTGCTGTCCTTGATGGCGTAGTAAAACTGCGTGACGCGGATGTGGCCGGTGATGTGGCCGCCATCCTGTTTGAGATCGAAGTAGGTGCGACGCTCGGTTCCGTCGTGCTGATCTTGGCGGACGGCCCAGTTGCCAGTCAGATCGGCGGACCAGGCGGACGCGGCCAGCCAGGTCACCAGGGACATTAGCGGTTTCAATCGGGGAAGTCGCATTGGAAGCCTCTGGACGGCTATCATATCGCATATCCAAGCTTTAGCGTTAACGCAGTGGCTCGGAACACATTGGAGTCCCATGGGCTGCGAGCGATTTCAGAAAGTCCTTGAATCGCGCAGGCCATGGGCCCGCGCCACGTTCTGCATCAATTCGTTGGCTTCGACATACGTCACTGGAGCCTCCAACATCCGGCTGTACGTTCCCGAATCGCGAAACTCCTCCGCAATCCGCCGCATTAGCCCCATAGTCGCGCGCATCGGCCCGGAGCCCAGACTCACTCGCGCCACGCCTAATTCCTGCAGCCGATCCACCGTGGGCGCCCCGGCGGTTGCCAGAATGTTCAGTGGAAATTGTAGCGCCTTAACCAACCCCGCGATGGTTTCCTCGTCGTACACGCCTGGTACGAACAGGCAGTCCGCGCCGGCTTCCCGATATGCAAGCAGTCGCTCCACCGACCTCTCAAACCGGGTCGCAGCGTCGCCGAGCCGGGCGAGATAGATCTCGGTGCGCGCATTGATCACTATCGGCACGCCCAACCGCTCGCCCACGCGGCGGACAGCCTGGATCTTTTCGATTTGCGCGGCAAGATCCACCAGCTTGCCGTTCTGAAAGTCTTCGAGGTTCAACCCAACCGCGCCCGCCTCCACCAAACCGGCGGCGGTGCGTTCGATGTCCTCGTAACCTGCCTCGAGGTCGGCCGTCACCGGAACCGCGACCACCCGCGCGATGCGCCGGACTTGCGCGAGCATTTCGGCGGCCGGGATGACTTCTACGTCCGGATACCCCAATGAAAACGCCACGCCTGCGCTGCCCGTGGCCACCGCCGGAAAGCCCGCCTCTTCCACGATTCGCGCGCTGGCGGCGTCCCACACATTGCAGAGCCGCAAGATGGAAGGGCCGTGATGCAATCGCCGCAGTAACGCGGCTTTCTCTGCCTGGTTCATGGACCCAGGATAGCTGCTCACGAACTGTCACGCCATGTCATTCAGGCGGCGAAAGAGTGAGCATCATCTATCAACGTCCCGACTTCCGCTTAGTCTGCAAAGGGCCAGACGCGCTCCACCGTACGGCTCAGCATCCACTGCTTATCTTCGGCGTTGAGGAATTTCATATCGTCCCGAACCACAGTCAGCGCCTGCGAGTAAGTCGCAACGCTCTCTATAATCGGCCAATCCGTCGCCCACATGAGGCGCTGCGGGCCGAAGGCGGCGTGGAGACGCTTGACATGCTCTTGCGCATCCAGATACGGATACGGCTGATGCGAAAGCGACCAGGTGTGCGATACCTTGACGAAAACCTTTGGGTATCTCGCGAGTGCGATCAGCTTTTCCAACTCCGCCGGCTTATCCACGGGACAGTCGGCCATGTGGTCGATCACTACAGTGAGATCCGGGAATCGCTCGATCAACGCGCCGGCGTCTGGGACGCGAGCAATGGGAACGAGCAAAGTCATCGGAACCTTTAACTGCTGGCAGCGGCTCCATAGCGGCGGCATCAGCGGGCCGCGGATCCAATCGCCCGCGGCATCGGCGCCGGGGCTGAGACGGACGCCGCGGAAACCTTGTTCCTCCACTAACCGCGAGAGATGATCGGGCGCCGCGGCGTCAAGCGGATCGACCCGACTCACCCCGTGGAAGTATTGTGGGTACCGCTTCAATACGGCTGCCAGATAACTGTTGTCATAGCGGTAATGAATCACCTGGATGATGACTGTTTTAGACACTCCGTTCGCCTTCATGAGACCGAGGAGAGTCTCAGGCGTGGCGTCGCGTGCGGGCGGATGAGCCTCCTTGGCAAAGGGAAACTCGGGATCGTGCTTCCACACGTGTACATGCGGGTCGATGATGCGGTAATCGGCGGCAGGTTCGGTTGCGCTCATGGCTGTCTTATCCAGGAAGGCCGCCACGGAAGCTCCCAGAAAGGCGCGACGCGACGGATCATACATAAATCGGTTCCAGCTTGTCGACCACGTAAGCGCCACAACGCTCGTAGCTGACGCGCGGCCCCTTGCGGGCTGTATCGAGATCGACGCAGATCCAACCCTTGTAGGCCATGGATTTGAGCACGCGGTGGCATCCGGGGAAATCGATTTCGCCGTCGCCCAGATCGAAGATATTGTCCTGCAGCTTGTCACTCACCTGACGCGCATCTTTGTAATCCATCATCATCAGCCGGTCTTTGTATTTGGCGAGAGTCTTGACCACGTCGATCTTGGCGAGGTAGAGATGCGCGGTATCGGGAGAGAAAGAGAAGAGCTTGGGATCGGTCATCGCCATGCAGCGATCCACCTCGGCCGCGTCCTGCACCATTTGGCCCATGTGATTGTGCAGGCCGGCGCGGAAACCCATTTCGCCGGCCACCGAGCCTAGCTGGTTGTAGCATTCGCACATGGAGCGGAACGCAGCGTCGCCCGATCCCTGGGCGCGCGAAGGCGAGAAGACCACCAGCATGTTGGCCCCGAAGCCTTTGAGGAATTCCATGGCGATTTTGGCATTGGCGAGGACCTCGGCGCGGCGCGCCGGGTCGTGCGCGGGGCCGTTGAAGGAGATGGTGATCACGTGCAAATTGCGCTTGGAGACCTCGCGCTCCAGATCGGCCGCGGTCATGTTGTAGGTGGTGAGGATTTGCGGAAACTGCGTGACGCGGACGCCGATGAAGCCGGTATCGCGCATGACGTCGAGAATATCGGTGAAGGGTACGTGCGGAAAGTAGTTCCACAGGTTCGAGCCGAGGGCCCAGCGGACATTGCGGTTGGCGGGGAGCCGGCCGGCCGCGCGGACGAGAGAGGCCGCCATAGCAGCCAAGATTGCGCGTCGAGTCATAGCGATCCCGATTATCTCTCGAAATGCGCCGTGTTGGGGCGGCATCTAAGATTTCGTCAATTTGTCCGGGTATGCTCCGGGACGGCCGCTGCCTCGACGGTTGCGCAGGCGCACAGAGTTCGCTGCGGCTGCGCTGAGGCTCGATGTCCCGCCGGCTACGAAGCGGCTTTGAACAGATTTCGGTTGCTGCCGCCCGCTGCGAGCGCTAAAGCTTGATACCGCCGAGCGCTAAGAGCGGCTAGGACTCGGCAGGCCATGGGCCCGCCCCACTAGGGCTGCGCGCGCGGCATAGTATCCGCACATGCCATGCACGCCTCCGCCCGGCGGCGTCGACGAAGAGCATAGGAAAACGCCGCGCAATGGCGTGGCGTAGAGTCTTGGCGTGGGGCGCAGAAACATCTGGCGGAGATCGTTCGCGCCGCCGGCGATATCGCCGCCGATCAGGTTGGCGTTGTGGCGCTCCACATCCGCGGGGGGCATCGCATGGCGCGCCAGAATGCGATTGCGGAAGCCGGGGGCGAAGCGCTCAATCTGCGACTCGATGGCGCTCGACATATCGGCGGTCGAACCGTTGGGAACGTGACAGTAGGCCCATACGGTGTGCTTACCTGCGGGGGCGCGCGTGCTATCGAACAGGCTTGGCTGCGCCAGCAGTACAAATGGACGCCCCATGTGGCTGGCTTCCCATGCGGCGATCTCATCGAAGGTTCCGCCCACATGCACGGTGGCCGCGCGAAGGCACTCCTTAGCGCGCCAGGGGATAGGGGCATCCAGCGCGAAATCCATCTTGAAGACGCCCGGACCATAGCGATAGCGGGAAAGCGCGCCGCGGTGACGCTCGGGCAAACGGTCGCCGGCGATGGCGAGCAACTGGCGCGGCGAAATATCGCACAGTACCAGCGGCGCGTCCGGCAAGGAAGCGACTCGCGTGGCAGCGGCAATCTCGCCGCCCATCGAGCGGAAGTAGCCAGCCAGCGCGTCAGCAATGCGCTGCGACCCGCCGCGCGGAATGGGCCAGCCGACCGCGTGTCCGGCGGCCCCGAGAGCGAGGCCAATGGCGGCGCTGGCGGGATTTTCCAAAGGCATGATGGAGTGCGCCGCGAGGCCCGCAAATAGCGCCCGCGCGCGGTCGCCGCGGAAGAGGCCGTACGCCAGCCCGCGCGCGGAACGGATGGCGTGCAGCCCGAAACGCGCCATCAACACCGGGTGATGGGGCAGGCGCGGAACGGCGAGCACGTCGCGGCGCAGATCCGTCCAGCCCGAGGCGAGCGGCTCCATCAAACGCCGCCAGGCGGCGCCATCGGGGCCGGCGCCGCCGCGGCCACCGAGATTGCGCGCGGTGCCATCCACGGAACGCTCCAACATAACGGCCGAGCCATCGTCGAGCGGATGCGCCAGCGGAGCGTCCGAGTGGATCCATTCCAAGCCGTGAACGAAGAGCGGGAACTGCTCGAAGCACGGCGAGGAAACGGCCATGGGATGGACGGCGGAGCAGATATCGTGGAGAAAACCGGGCAGGGTGAGCTCGGCCGAACGCGTTCCACCACCGATCTGGTCTTCGGCTTCGTAGACAGTTACGGGGCGTCCGGCGCGCGCCAGCATGATGGCCGCGGTCAAACCGTTCGGACCCGAACCAATCACCACGTCGCGCACTTGCCGATTGGGCGCCATCGCAGGTTATTGTAAAGGAGATGCAGAAAAAACGGTTAGGCAACAGCGATCTGGAACTGACCCCCATCGGTGTGGGCGCGTGGGCCATGGGCGGCGGCGGCTGGGCATTCGCCTGGGGGCCGCAGGACGATAACGAATCGATCGAGGCCATTCATGCGGCGCTCGATGGCGGGGTGAACTGGATCGATACCGCCGCTATATACGGCTTGGGCCATTCCGAGGAGGTGGTGGCGCGGGCTCTGGCAGGACGCTCGAACCGGCCATACGTCTTCACCAAGTGCGAGCGCATCTGGAACGAGAAGGGCGAAATCAGCGGAGTGTTGAAGGCCGATTCGATCCGCAAGGAGTGCGAAGGCAGCCTGCGGCGGCTCAAGGTGGACGCGATCGACCTCTACCAGATCCACTGGCCGCAACCCGATGAAGACGTGGAAGAGGGATGGGGCGCGCTGGTGAAGCTGAAGGAAGAAGGCAAGGTGCGCTGGATCGGGGTTTCCAATTTCAACCCGCAACAGATGGAGCGCTGCCGGAAGATTGCGCCCATCACGTCGCTGCAGCCGCCGTATTCGGCGATTTCACCGGAGATCGAAGACGAAACGCTGCCGTATTGCCTGGAGCATAAGATCGGCGCGATTGTCTACTCGCCGATGAAGTCGGGACTGCTTTCGGGTTCGATGACGCGGGAACGGGTAGAGGCATTTCCGGCAGACGATTTCCGAAGGAAGGCGCTGAATTTCCAGGAGCCGCACCTGACCCGCAATCTGGCGTTGCAAGAGCTGATGAAGTCGATCGGCGCGCGGCACGGCCGGTCGTCCGGGGAAGTGGCTATCGCGTGGGCGCTACGGCATCCGGCGGTGACGGCGGCGATTGTGGGGATGCGCTCGGCCGAGCAAGCGCGTGGAGTGATGGGCGCGCTGGAATTCCGTTTGAGCGCCGGCGAGATCGCGGAGATCGATACGTTCCGGCAAGCCAGGCAGGCCGGAGCGTAGGCTGAATGACTAAGGACTTGTCTCGAGATAGTCGAAGCGCGTTCACACGAGTGTGAACGCTGCACGCACGAGTGCGTGCGCCACGGTTTGATATGCCTGCACTAAGTGAAGAGTATTGGTTGGCTAGCTGAACGATGTTTCGGGCAGGCGGACGATCTTCTTCTGGATCGCGTAAGTGACAAGCTGCGCCTTGTTGTGAATATCCAGCTTGCGCATCAGGTTGAACTTGTGCGCTTCGACGGTCTTCACGCTCAGATCGAAACTGGCTGCGATTTCCTTGACCGACAAGCCTTCCGCCAGCAGTTTGAGAATCTCGCGCTCGCGCTTGGTCAGCGTGCCGAAGCGAGGCTGCCGCACCGGTCCTCCGTTGCCCTGCATGCGGAAATTGTCGACGAGCTTGGTGAGCAGGCGCGGGCTCAAGTAACTGCCGCCGCGATGCACTTCGCGGATGGCCGTCACCAACTGCTCGGCCGGGCTCTCCTTCAGGACGTAGCCGCTGGCGCCGATATCGACGCATTCGGCCAGGTAATCCTCGTCGTCGTACATCGACAGAAACACGACGCGCGTGTCCGGGCGATCCTTGCGGATCTGGCGCGTGGCCTCGAAGCTGCTCATGCCGGCCATGCCGATATCCATCAGCACCACGTCGGGCCGCACCTGCCGGGCCAGATTGACGGCATCGGCCGCGTTACCGGCCTCGCCCGTCACTTCCATATCGGGCTCGGCAGTAAGCAGAGTCCGAATGCCCTGCCGGAAAAGCATGTGGTCGTCAGTCAACAATACGCGTATTTTTGCCATTTGATTTCACCGGCGCCTCGTCCAGCGGTAATTCGAGACGCACCGTTACTCCTTTGCCAACCGCGCTCTGGACGGCCAGAACTCCGCCGAGGAGCTTCGCGCGCTCCCGCATGCCCGCCAGACCGAACGACGCCAGCTTGCGGACGGCTGCTTCGTCGCGGAAGCCGGCGCCGTCATCGGAAACGCTTAGCCTGATGCATGTATCGGTGGAGCGGAGGGAAAGCTTTACGAATTTGGCCCCGGAATGTTTGGCGATGTTCAACAGCGATTCCTGCGCCACGCGATAAACCACTTCCTCCATGGCTGGGGGAAGGGGTTTGCCGGCCAGCGCGATGCGCATGTGGAGTCTGGCCGCATCCATCTTGTGGAAGCGCGCGGCCAGATGGCGCAGGGCGGCGCGGAGGCCGAGCCGCTCCAACGCCGAAGGGCTCAGGGCGGCGACGATCCGCCGGATCTCGGTCACGGCCGAATCCGCGACGGCGCGCGATTCGGCCAGGCGCTCGCGCAGAGCGGGCGGGGCATCGCGCTGCATCATCTCCAGTTGCAGCAGCAGCAACAGCAGGCATTGGCCGGCCTCATCGTGCAGCTCGCGGCCGATGCGTCTGCGCTCCTCCTCTTCGGCCCGATGCGCCAACGCCTGGAGGCGCCGGTTTTCGTCCTCCAGCCGCGCACGATCTTCAGCCGCCCGGCAGCGTTCGGCGGCGGCCTCCAGCAGCGCCAGCTCGCGCGGCAGCCACGGATATTTCACGGCGAAACCGAACTGCGCGAGCAGATTGCCACCCAGAGGATACGACCAGAATGAGGCATGCCGGCTGCGCATGGCGCGGTCTGCCACCAGGCTGGCATTCGCGCTTCCACGCTCGATATACAGCGGCTTGGCCAGCTTCCCCATTACCGGCTGCGAGAGCGCGACAATTCGGCCGGCTTGCGCGCGAAATGCGGGCGTCAGCACACGGACGAGGCGGCGAAGCAGATCGTCGAGGTCCACGGCCGTCACCTCCGCGTGGTAGATGCCGAACAATGCCTGGGTTTCGGCCTCGCGGACGCGATAGTAGGATTCGTTCAAGGAGAGAGTGGTGGCCAGATGAAGCTGTTCGCGCGCCGGCTGGAAGCGGCCGGCGAGCAGCGGGTCGAGCAGGGCGCCGCTGTCGCGCAGCGCTTCCTGCACCTGGGCGGGTGAGACGTTCATTTTGGCGAGGCGCCGGCCGTTGTATTCCACCTGCTCGAGAAACTGCGGCAGCGTACGCAAACGGGCCGCCGCGGGCGGAGTGATGGCTAGCAATGCGCGGATCTGGGCGCCATTGTGGCCGCGCTCGCGTAGGATCGCGGAGAGGCGCCGGTCGAGCCGCGCGGCCGTGGGTTTTATGGCGCGCGCCATCTCCGCCGCGTAGCGGCTGGCGGCGGGAGTCAGAATCTGGGAATCGGAGGGCAAGTTGAATAGTGGTACGAGCGGGCGGTTTTTCTCAGAAGAATTGCTAGCGGGATGGAAGATTCGTGCGTAGTGTTGAGTTTCGCCGGGCTGATTTGGCCGATCGAGGAGCGGGTCCAGGGGGACCCGCGCGGACCAGGGGGTCCGCCCTACTGCGGCCCTACTGCGGCAAGGTAAGTGCTGCGCGAGAAATGGCGCGCTATTCGGCCAGCATGGCTTGAGCTACTAGCGCGTAGACTGCGGCGCAATCGCGAATGTTACGGATTGGGACAAACTCGCTCGGGCCGTGCGAGACGGCCAGAATGCCGGGGCCGTATGCGAGGGCCGGAATGCCGCGCTGGGCGTAGAAGCGAGTTTCGAGCAGGCCGGGACACATCTCGAACGCGGGCGGTTTGCCATTGACCGACACGACCGCTTGGGCCAGCGTCCGGGCTAGCGGGTGTTCCTCGGGCAGGCCGGCGGAGGATCCCTCTTGCAGGATCTCTACCTCGTGGTCGATACCATCGCTGCGGAGGCGGTCGAAAATATCCAGCAGGCGGCGCTTTTCGGTTTCGGCATCCTCTTCGGGATTGATGCGCCGATCTACGGTGAAAGAACAGCTCTCGGGCACCACATTGAAATTCGATCCACCGCGACACTCGCCGCCCATCATCAGAATGGAGCGCCGCGCCGCTTTGGGACGTACCGGAAACGCCGTTTCACGCAGCTCGATTTCGGTCTTCAGCTTTTCGAGCTCGCGGGCAATTACGAGCATGCGCTCAAATGCGTTGACGCCCTGGCAACTCAACCCAACGTGCGCCGGTTTGCCTTTCACGGTGACGCGCAGCGAGATGGCGCCGCGGTTCGCGTTCCAGACCACTCCCGAGGTAGGCTCAGCCGTCATCATGCCGATGCCGCCTTTGCCGAAATCGGCGGAGCTGCTAAGCCAGGCCGTGCCGCGCTCGCCTCCGGTTTCCTCGTCGGGCACGATGACTAGTTCCACGCGTCCGTTGAGGCGCGCCTGCACGCGCCGAAGAGCTTGAATGGCAAAGACCATTGAGGCGAGCCCGCTCTTCATGTCGGACGATCCGCGGCCTAACAGATTCGACTGTTTGATTACCGGATCGAACTGACCTTCCACGGAATGCGGGACGACGTCATAATGCCCGTGAAAGTAGAGCGCTCGCTCACCTTCGCCGTAACTCGCGGTCACACAATATCCGGGTGACTCGCCGAGTCTCGGGGCGGGTACTTCGATCACTCGGGGAGTCAGTCCGATCTCACTGAGTTTTTTGGCGATCGCGCCGGCGCAGCGTGCGTACTCATTGCCAGGCGGGTTCTCACTGGGAATCGCGACTAACTCGCGCGTGAAATCGATCATCTCGGACTGTGCCGCGTCGACAGCGTCGAGCAGGGGTTCCTCGGGACGAGACACGCGGCTATACGCCCCAGCAGTAGTCTTCGACGGCTTTGCCGATGGATTGATCCTGCTCCGTCAGGCGCATCAATTCGAGCCGGATGGCGTCGACCAAGGCGATCCAACTGGCTTCGATGACGTTGTCGGAAACGCCGGCGGTGGTCCAGTTCTTACGGTGGTCCGACCACTCGATCAACACGCGTACTTTGGCCGCCGTGCCCTGATGCGAATCGAGCACGCGGACTTTGTAATCCATTAGCCGCACGTCGGCAATCTGCGGGTACAACTTACTCAGACACTTACGCAGGCAGAGATGCAGGGCGTTGAACGGGCCGTGGCCGTCGGCGGTGGCAGAGTGTACGCCATCCTGCGCGCGCAGAGTCACCGTCGCGGTGGTGCGCGATGGGCCGGCGCCGGATGTGCGCGTGGAGACTTCGTAACTGTCTACATCGAAGAACTGCAGGCCAGGGTGCAGCGCTTCGCGCACTAACAGCTCGAAGGTGCCCTCCGCGGCTTCGAGCTCATAGCCTTCGAACTCCATCTGCTTGATACGCTCGAGCAGCTCGCGGCGCGAGTCTTCCGAGAGACGGTCCGCCAGACCGTGCTGCTTGAGCTTATAAACTACGTTGCCGCGGCCCGAAAGATCGCTCACCAGCACGCGCTGGCGATTGCCCACGGATTCGGGAGACACGTGCTCATAGGTGGACGAATCCTTCAGGACGGCGCTGACGTGAACGCCACCTTTGTGCGCAAAAGCGCTTTTTCCCACAAAAGGCTGATCGTTGCGCAGCGGCAGATTGGCGATCTCGGCGATGAAGCGGCACGCCGACGAGAGACTCGCGAGCTTCTCAGGCCCGATGGTGGCGTGGCCCAGCTTTAATTCCAGATTGGCGATCACGGTGGCGAGATTGGCGTTGCCGCAGCGCTCGCCGTAACCGTTCATGCAGCCTTGCACGTGCGTGGCGCCGGCTTCCACGGCGGCGATGGCGTTGGCCACGGCGACGCCGGAATCGTTATGGGTATGGATGCCCAAAATTCCATCGAAGCGCTTGCGCACTTCCGCGAAAGCTTCCACCAGACGGCCGGTGAGGGTGCCGCCGTTGGTATCGCACAGGCAGAGCACGTCGGCGCCGGCGTTGCGGGCGGCGTCGAGCGTCTGCAGGGCATAGTCCGGATTGGCGAAGTAGCCGTCGAAGAAGTGTTCGGCGTCGTAGATCACTTCCTTGCCGTGATCTTTGAGATACTTCACGGTCTCCGAGATTAGCTTGAGATTTTCTTCTTCGGTGATGCCGAGGGCGCGCTTCACGTGGAGGTCCCAGGTCTTGCCGAAAATGGCGACCGCGGGCGTGCCTGCTTCTACCAGCGCCAGCACGTTGCGGTCTTCGTATACGGGATTTTTGGCGAAGCGCGTGGAGCCGAAGGCGGTAAGCCTGGCGTGCTTCAGATCGAGCGACGCGGCGCGCAGGAAGAACTCCTTGTCTTTTGGATTGGAGCCCGGCCAGCCGCCTTCAATGTAGTCGATGCCTAGCTCGTCCAGCTTCTGTGCGATGACTAGCTTATCGTCGGCGGAGAAGGAGACGGATTCGCCCTGGGTTCCGTCCCGGAGCGTGGTATCGAAGGTAAAAATTTTCATAAATACTTAACCATTTAGCCGCCGATGAACGCCGATAAACGCAGATAAAAAATCTCTCTAATTCTTATCTGCGTTCATCGGCGGCCATTCTCTTTTTGCCAGCTTTACGCCGTCGCTTCCTGTGGTATGCCTGCCTCTTTTCTCTTCTTCAGGAATGTCATCATTTCGCGTAACTCGCGGCCCACTGTCTCGACCGGTTGATTGCGTGCGGCTTCGCGCATGGCGAGAAACTTGTGGCGGCCGGCCTTGTTTTCGGCGATCCACTGGCGCGCGAATTCGCCGGATTGTATCTCACTGAGAATCTTCTTCATCTCAGCGCGGGTTTCCTGGTTGACTATGCGCGGGCCGCGGGTGTAATCGCCATATTCGGCTGTGTCCGACACCGAGTAGCGCATGTATCCCAGGCCGCCTTCGTAGATCAGATCGACGATCAGCTTCAACTCGTGCAGACACTCGAAGTAGGCGATCTCGGGCGCGTACCCGGCCTCGGTCAGCGTCTCAAAACCGGCGCGGATTAACTCACTTACGCCGCCGCAGAGGACCGCCTGCTCGCCGAACAGGTCGCTTTCGGTCTCTTCGCGGAAGCTAGTCTCAATCACGCCCGCTTTGAGACAGCCCAGCGCCAAGGCGTACGCCAATGCGCGCGGCAGCGCTTCGCCGGACGCATCCTGGTGTATGGCTACCAGCGCGGGCACGCCGACGCCTTCCGTATATAGCTCGCGAACGCGATGACCCGGAGCCTTGGGAGCCACCATGGAAACATCGACGCCGGGGGGCGGCGCAATCTGCTGGAAGTGAATATTGAACCCGTGCGCGAACATGAGCGTCTTACCGGGAGTCATGTGCGGGGCGATATCCTTGTTATATAAGTCGCCCTGAATGTGATCGCTGACCAGGATCATGATCACGTCCGCGACCTTGGCCGCTTCGGCGGTAGTCATCACCTTCAAGCCGGCGGCTTCGGCCTTGGCCCACGACTTACTGCCGGGGTATAAGCCGACCACCACGTCAACGCCCGAATCGCGAAGGTTCAGCGAGTGCGCATGACCCTGGCTTCCATAGCCGATAATGGCCACGGTGCGGCCGTTCAAATAATCCAGATTTCCGTCTTTTTCGTAGTAACGATTAGGCATTGGTTTTCTCCCGGATGGGGCGGGCGTTCACGGCCCCGACTGTAGCTATGGGTGGTTGCAGGCGCAGCTTCTTATTCTCAAGGCCGATGGCCAGGGAACCGGAGCGCGTCACTTCGATATCCCCGTAACTCGCCATTACATCGATAAACTCATTCAGCTTTTCAGGCGCCCCGGTGACTTCTATGGCGAAGCCCTCGGTGGAGGAATCGACCACGCGGCCGCCGAAGATCTCAGCCTCTTTCAACACCGCCGTGCGTGTTTCCTGCGGCATGCGGATGCGCACCAGCACGAGCTCGCGGATGACGGCCGGCACATCGGTAAGGTCGGTGGCCTGGAGCACGTTGATCAGCTTATTCATCTGCTTGATGACTTGCGGGCGGATGTTGTCGTCCACGTCCACGGCGATGGTCATGCGCGAGAGCTCAGGATCGAGCGTGCGCGCCACGGTGAGGCTCTCAATATTGTAGCCGCGCTGCGTGAGCAGGCCGGTGACGCGCATGAGCGCGCCCGGTTTGTTTTCCAAAAGAACCGAAATTACTTGCAGCATGGCTTCTCCTTAACGGACTGCCGTCTCGGCCACAGGCTGGGGCGGCCCTAACACCATTTCGTTGATGGCGCCGCCCGCGGGCACCATGGGATATACATTTTCGAGGGGAGTTACTTTGACGTTGAGTAAGTAGGGCCCCGGCTCATTCACGGCTTCTTCAAGCGCGGCGGCCAGCTCCCACGGCTTATCGATGGTGCGTCCCTTGAAACCGTACGCGGAAGCTAGTTTGGCGGCGTCGGGGAAACAATCGAGCTCCACGGAACTGAGGCGGTCATTGTAGAACAGGGTCTGCCATTGCCGCACCATGCCCAGGTAACCATTGTTCATGATGACAATTTTGATGGGCAGACCGTGACTGGCAATGGTGGCGAGCTCCGGAATAGACATCTGAAAGCCGCCATCGCCGACCAGGGAGAAGACTAACTTGTCGGGCCGGGCGAACTGGGCGCCGATGGCGGCCGGCAAGCCGAAGCCCATGGAGCCAAGTCCACCGGAGTTGAGCCACAGACGAGGCTCGTTGAAGCGGATGAATTGCGCCGCCCACATCTGGTGCTGGCCGACATCCGACGAGACAATGGCGTGCCCGCCGGAGAGCCGGTCGATTTCGGCCATGAGGTGCTGCGGCTTGATCTCGGTCTCGGAAGTGGACGTGAGCAGCGGGTGCTGCTCTTTCCATTCGCGAATCTGGCGCCACCACTCGCGGCGGGCGTTGGGAAGACGGCCCTCGACGGGCGCTTCGGGCTTCTCGCTCAGCAGTTGGTTGAGTTTCACCAGGACGCGTTTCACGTCGCCGACGATGGGCACATCGGGCGTGCGGTTCTTGCCGATTTCCGCCGGGTCGATATCCACATGAATCACTTTGGCGTGGGGCGCAAAGGCGGCCAGACGGCCGGTGACGCGGTCGTCAAAGCGGGTGCCGAGAGCGATCAGAAGGTCGCAGTTAGTCAGCGCCATGTTAGCCGCATAACTACCGTGCATGCCGGGCATACTGATGAAGTTAGGATGGTTGGAAGAGAGAGCGCCCAGACCCATCAGAGTGATGACAGCGGGTATGTCGGTTTTTTCAACAAACTCGCGCAAATCGGCCGTGGCATCGGCGGCCAGAATGCCTCCGCCGGCATACACCAGCGGCCGCTCCGATTCCTGCACTAACTGCGCGGCGCGGCGGATCTGACCGGTATGACCCTCAGTGAAGACTTTGTAACCCGGCAGATGAATCGAAGTTACCGGCTGATAATGTCCCTGGGCTTGAAAGACATCCTTGGGGATATCGACTAACACCGGACCGGGACGGCCGCTGTTGGCGAGATAGAAGGCTTCGTGAACGATCTGAGCGAGATCTTCGAAGCGCTTCACCATGTAGTTATGCTTGGTGCAGGAGCGAGTGATGCCGAAGGTGTCGGCCTCCTGAAAGGCGTCGCTGCCGATTAACTTGGTGGAGACCTGACCGGTGAGCGCGACGATAGGAATGGAATCCATCATGGCGTCGACCAATCCGGTGGTGAGGTTAGTGGCGCCGGGACCCGAGGTGGCGCAGCAGACGCCCACCTTGCCAGTGGCGCGCGCGTATCCGCCGGCGGCGAACGCGGCGTTCTCTTCGTGGCGCACCAGCACGTGCCGGATGGGGTGATCGTAAAGGACGTCATAGAAGGGCAAGGTGACGCCGCCGGGGTAGCCGAACATACAATCGACGTCCTCGCGGACCAGGCATTCCAGCAACATTTTCGCGCCGCTCATTAATTTGGCGCCGTTCGTCAGCTTGGCGCCGTTCGTCAGCTTGGTGTCGTTCATCAGCTTGGTGTCGTTCATCGATGTTGACATGTATTTCGCCTCACAAATCTGATTACCAAAAACAAAAAGGCCATCGGCTGGTCTGTTTCGCCCCGCCGATGGCCATTGAACCGATTTCCGGTTGGCCTACGCGGGGCCGGCTACGATGACCGGGAGAATAATAATGCTTACAGGAATGGCGCCGAGGGTAATGCTGTGGACGGCGCGGCCTATAAGAGAGGTAGACATCGAACTATCACTTTCGAGTTTAGCCTAGAAGTTTCCTAAATACAAGATGGCTTGGGTATAAGTTGTTTTAATGGGCGTATTTTGGGGCAGGGAAGGCGGTCGGGGAAAAATGCGGAACGAAGCCAATTGTGGGATTTTGGCTTTGTAATCAGTGGCTTGCGGGGGTATAAAAGCGGCCCAAAGGGCCAGATGCCGTCAGCTTCCAGCGCCCCTTTGCTTCCAGCCGCGATTCTGGTAAGTTTCTTGAGTGCTCCTCGTATGACACATAAAATCTCTCTCACCATCAACGGCCGGCCCTACTCCGACGAGGTTGAGCCGCGACTGCTGCTGATCCACTATCTGCGCGATGTGGCCGGCCTCACCGGACCGCACATCGGCTGCGAAACTTCCATCTGCGGAGCCTGCACCGTGATGCTCAACGGCAGAACTGTGAAGGCTTGTACCATGCTGGCTGTGCAGGCCGATGGCCACAGCCTGACTACCATCGAAGGCCTCGCCGCGAACGGCAAGCTCGACCCCGTCCAGGAGGCGTTTTGGAACGAGCACGGGCTGCAGTGCGGTTTCTGTACGCCGGGGATGATTCTGGCCGTCAAGCAATTGCTGGCCGACCATCCGCACCCCACCGATAGCGAGATTCGCCATGGCCTGGATGGCAATCTTTGCCGCTGCACCGGCTATCAACACATTGTCAACGCGGTCAAGGCCGCGGCTGCCAAGGCGGGAGCTTAAACCATGGCTACTGTTGTTGCAATCACTAAAACCGCTAAACCGGAACCACTGGTCGGGAAGAGCATTCGCCGGCGCGAAGACCCGCGGCTCATCACGGGAACCGCCGTCTACCTGGACGACATGAAAATGCCCGGGATGACGCATGCCGTGGTGGTGCGCAGCCCGCATGCCGCGGCCCGCATCAAGAGCATCAACGCGAAGCCGGCGCTCGATTTGCCGGGTGTGATCGCCGTCTTCACCGGCGCCGACGTCAAGCATCTGGGCTCGGTGCCGTGCGCCGCTTCGCTGCCGGGCCTGCGCGTGCCGTTCCACCATCTGCTGGCGCAGGACCGCGTCTACTTCAGCGGCCATCCGGTCGCCGTGGTAGTCGCCTCGGATCGCTACATCGCGCGCGATGCGGCCGACCTGGTCGAGGTGGATTACGAGCCATCCGCGGCCGTGGCCGATCCGGAAAAGGCGCTCGCCGCGGGTGCGCCAGCAGTGCATCCCGAGTGGCCCGATAACGTCGCCTTCAACTTCCATCAGGATGGCGGCGATATCGAAGCGGCGTTTCGCGACGCCGAGGTGGTGGTGAAGCAGCGCATCACCAGCCAGCGCCTCATTCCCACGGCGCTTGAAACCCGCGGCGTGCTGGCCGATTGGCGCGCCGGCGAAAAATCCATCACGCTGTATTCTTCCACACAAATTCCCCACCTGATGCGCACCATGGTGGCGGGAATTCTCGGCATGAACGAGAACAAGCTGCGCGTGATCACGCCCGAAGTGGGCGGAGGCTTCGGGTCGAAGCTCAATGTTTACGCGGAAGAAGCGCTGATGGCGTTCATCTCATCGAAGATCGATAAGCCCGTGAAGTGGGTGGAATCGCGGCGCGAAAATTTCCAGTGCACCATCCACGGGCGCGGGCATGTGGACTACTTTGAGCTGGCGGCCAAACGCGATGGCACTATGCTCGGCCTCAAGCTCAAACTGATTCAGGACATCGGCGCGTACCATCAGCTGCTCACGCCGGCAATTCCCACGCTTTCGGTGCTGATGATGCCGGGGCTTTACAAGTTCAAGAACATCGCGGCGGATATTGTGGGCGCGTTCACCAACGCCGTGCCCACGGACGCGTATCGCGGCGCGGGGCGGCCCGAAGCCACGCACGGGATCGAGCGCATGGTGGATATACTGGCTGCCGAATTGAAGATGGATCCGGTGGAGATCCGGCTAAAAAACTTCGTGGGCAACGACGAATTTCCCTTTGCAACGGCGACCGGTTTGAGTTACGACAGCGGCAACTATTCCGCGCCGTTGAGACTCGCGCTGCAACAAGTGGATTATGAATCCCTGCGACGCGAACAGGTGGAGGCGCGCAAAGCCGGGCGGCTGATGGGCATCGGCATCTCGACTTACGGCGAAATATGCGCGATGGGACCTTCGGCCGCGCTGCCTGCCGGCGGGTGGGAATCGGCCACGGTGAAGGTTGAGCCCACCGGCAAGGTGACGGTGTTGACCGGCGCTTCGCCGCACGGACAAGGCGAAGAGACCACGTTCGCGCAAATTGTCGCCGATGAGCTGGGCGTGGATATCGACGACGTGGTGGTGATCCACGGCGATACGTCGGTGGTGCAGTACGGCATCGGCACGTTCGGCAGCCGCGGCACGGCGGTGGGCGGAGCGGCTCTGTTCGAAGCGCTGCAAACGTTGAAAGCCAAGGTGCGTAAATTCGGCGCGATGCTGCTCGATGCGAGCTCGGTCACGCTGGCGGGCGGCGAATGCATCGATGAGGCCACCGGCAAATCGGTCAAGTTCACGGAAGTCGCAGCCGCCGCGTATCACGCCAAGAAGCTGCCGCCGAATACGGAGCCGGGCCTCGTGGCGACGCATTTCTGGGAGCCGCCCAACTTCACCTTTCCCTTCGGCTCGCACATCGTGGTAACGGAAGTGGATCGCGAAACCGGCGCCATCGAGATCCGCCGCTATATCGCGGTGGACGATTGCGGCAAGATTATCAACCCGCTGCTGGTGGCCGGGCAGGTCCACGGAGGCGTGGCGCAGGGGCTCGGACAAGCGCTTTGGGAGCAGGCTGTGTATGACGACAGCGGCCAGCTTATCACCGGCGAGCTGACCGATTACGCCCTGCCGAAGGCGCACTTCATGCCGTGGATTGAAAGCAGCCACACGGAGACGCCGTCGCCGGTGAATCCGCTGGGCGTGAAGGGCGTGGGCGAGGCGGGAACGATCGGGTGCTCGCCGGCGGTGGTGAATTCGGTGGTGGACGCGCTATCGCCGCTGGGCGTGCGGCACATCGATATGCCGCTGACGCCCGAGAAGATCTGGAAGCTGATTGAGGGAGGCCGCGCATGATTCCGCAAACGTTCGAATACTCGGCGCCGGCAACGCTGGCAGAGGCGCTGCATATGATCGATGTCGAGGGCGACCGCAAATTGCTGGCGGGCGGCATGAGCCTCATCCCGCTGATGAAGCTACGCCTGGCACAGCCCGGGCACCTGGTGGACCTGGGCCGCGTGGCCGGGCTGACCGGCATCGAAGCCGGCGGCGGCAAGATTCGCATCGGAGCGATGGCGACGCATCACGACGTGGAGACTTCCGCTGTGGTGCGCGCCAATTGCCCGCTGCTGGGGGAGACGGTGGGCAGCATCGGCGACCCGCAGGTGCGCCATCGCGGCACGATTGGCGGAAGCATCGCACATGCCGATCCGGCGGCCGATTATCCCGCCGCGCTGCTGGCGCTGGAGGCGCAGATTCGCGTGGTTGCCGCGCATCGCGAGCGCACTATAGCCGCGGAAGATTTCTTCATGGACGCCTTCACCACTCCGCTTGAGGCGGACGAGATTGTGGTGGAAGTGCTGGCGCCGATCGAAGATTCCAAGGAAGGCTATCGATACGAAAAGGTGGCGCATCCGGCGTCGGGATTCGCGGTGGTGGGGATTGCGGCGCGCATCCAGAAGACTGGCGGCAAAATAACGATGGCGCGCATTGGCGTCACCGGCCTGGGCTCGCATGCTTTCCGCGCGCACAATGCGGAAGCGCTGCTGGAGGGGGGCGCGGATGTCGACGCGGCGGCAGCGGTGGTGGGCGAAGGCATCGACGCGAACTCCGATCTTTATGCGTCGGCCGAGTACCGTCTCCATCTGGCGCGCGTACATGCGGCGCGGGCCCTGCGGACGGCGCTTTCGAGGGCGGAATGAAGGTAGCGGGGTCTTACTCGCTGCCTGTACCAGTCGAACGCGCATACGCATTACTGCAAGATCCGGATGCTCTCGCCAAGTGCATCCCCGGCTGCGAAGGCCTGGATCGGGTCGCTGAGGACGACTATGCGATGCGCATGAAGATGGGCATCGCCAGCATCTCCGGAAGGTTCGATGGCAAGGTGCGGATATCCGAGAAAAACCCGCCGGTGAGTTTTCGCATGAGCGTGGAAGGCGCGGGCAAGATCGGCTTCATGAAGGGCGATGGCGTAATTAGTCTGGCGGCCGCGGACAGCGGCTCGAATGTGCAGTTCGATGGCGACGTGCAGGTGGGCGGAACGATCGCAAACGTGGGACAGCGCCTGATTGAGACTACGGCTAAGATGATTATCAAGCGGTTTTTCGATTGCCTGGCGCAGAACTGCCTTCCGACTGGACCACCATAGAGCCAGCCAAGTCGTGGCGCATGTACACTGAAGCCGGCGCGGCCGCTAATACAGTCCTTTGACGATTCCGCCATCGACCGAAATCGATACTCCGGTCACGTAGCTCGCGCGCTCCGACGCCAGAAACACAACTACGTTGGCTAATTCTTCCGGCTGCCCCACGCGGCCCAATGGCGTCTGCTTGGCCCAGCGCTCTTCGATCTCGCTCGAAGAGACGCCCTGCTTGCCCGCCAGCGTCCGCGAAAGATCCATCAATCGCGCCGTGGCGGTAAATCCGGGGCATACGTTGTTCACCAGCACGTTGTACGGCCCGTATTCGTTGGACAGCGTCTTGATCAATCCGCTCACTCCGGCGCGAACCGAATTCGAAAGAATCAGGCCCTCCACCGGCTGTTTCACCGTCATCGAAGTGATGGCGATGAAGCGGCCCCAGCGGCGCGCCTGCATCAGTGGCAGCGTCTCTTTTGCCAGGTAGACGGTGCTCATCAAATTCAGATTCGCCGCCGCATGCCAATCTTCCACCGTGGTCTCCGCGAAGCTTTTCGAAGGCGGACCGCCGGCGTTGGCTACGCAAATATCCACGCGGCCGAAGCGCTGGTTGGTCTCCGCCACGAAGCGCGCCACCTGATCAGGATCGGTGACGTCCAGCGCGCGCGCCAGCGTTTCCACGCCGGTTTCGTTGTGTATCTCTTCCGCGGCCGCGTTCAGGACGCCTTCGGTGCGCGCGCACAACGCTACCTTCGCGCCCTCGCGCGCCAAGCCCATCGCGACGGCTTTACCCAATCCGGTGCTCGACGCCGCCACGATGGCGACGCGGTCTTTCAATCCAAGATCCATAGGTGATTTCCCGGGGCTTACTTCTTGCGGAGGTAATCGTCCGTCTTGTTCAGCCAGTCGTGGCGGATCGGGCTGAAGATGTCGAGATCGAGCGTATCCTCCAGCGCCACGGCGCTGTGCGGTACGTTCGAAGGGATCAGCAGCACCTGGCCCTTGCTCACCACCAGGTCCTGGCCCTCAATATGAAATTGCAAGGCGCCTTCGATAATGTAAGTGAGCTGCTCGGCCTCGTGATGGTGCTCGGGCACGACGCCGCCCTTGGCGAAGAAGACCTGCGCCACCATGGCCTTCTCGCCTGAAATGATCTTGCGTCCGATGAACTCGTTGAGCTGCTCTTTGGGCATGCTGTCCCACGTGAATAATTCCATATCGCTGCTATTGTACACGGCGCCGGGAGTGCCCGCTTATAATGAATGCATCGTTCAGGAGAGGTACGCATGGGTTCAGCCCGTTTACGTAGTTTCGCGGCAGCGATTGCAGTCGGCGGAGCCTTGGCCGGCGCGCTTCCCGCGGCCGACGCCAACATCTGGAAAGTAGCGCCGCCGGCGCCCGCATCGTGGGAGCGCGACCGCGTCGCCGATCTCACCGCGCATCGCAAGGCGATGATGGAGCAGATAGGCGATAAGGGCGTGCTGATTCTCTACGCAGCCGAGCCGCGCAATTACGCCGGCGACGTGGATTGGCCGTTCCGCCAGGAAAACAATTTCTACTATCTGACGGGCATCAACCAGACCGGCAATGCGCTGGTGCTGATTCCGGGCGCGGCCAAGTACCGGGAGATTCTGTTCATGGCGCCTTCGAATCCACTGGAGGAGAGCTGGACCGGCCATATTCTGCTGCCGGAGGAGGCGCGCAAGATATCCGGCATCGAAGCCGTTTGGGATGTGCGGCTGCTCGACCAATTCCTCGCCACGCTGATGCCCGACGCGAAAAGCGCCCTCATGCCCGAGGGCTCCGGTGGACGCGGCGGTGGTGGCGGGCGGCGCGGCGGGATGGCCGCTCCGCAGATGCCGGCGGTGGATTGGAGCGCTGAATTCAAGCCCACCATCGACCTGATCGCCAGGCGCGAAGCGCAGATTTATCTGTTCGATTCGCGGCGCTTCCAGGCCGAGCTGGGCCGCGAGATCGAGCTCGCGGGGAAGCTGGCGAAGCTCGACCCACCTATCGAGGTGAAGGATGCCACGCAGATTTTCGGCTCACTGCGCAAGGTGAAATCGCAGCGCGAAATCGACCTCTTGCAGCACGCCGTCGATATCACCGCCGAAGGGTTTCAGCGCGCCTACGCGTTGGGCGTGGCGGGTACGTCCGAGTATGAGATTCAGGCGCAGTTCGAATTCACATTCCTGCGACGCAACGCGCATTGGGGCTACCCCTGCATCGTGGCTTCGGGCGTGAACGCGACGACGCTGCACTACGAAAGCAACAAGGACACCATGAAGGCCGGCGACCTTTTGCTGATGGACGATGCCGCCGAGTTTGACGGGTATAGCGCGGACGTGACCCGCACCATTCCCGTCAACGGCAAGTTCACCAAGGAACAGGCGGATATTTACCGCCTGGTGTGGGCGGCGCAGCAGGCCGGATTTTCCAAAGCGCTGCCGGGACACACCGAGGGCGGCAATAAAGACTCCATCACCTCCGCGGCGAATGAGGTTT
Organism: Bryobacteraceae bacterium; assembly: GCA_049522755.1. GTDB lineage: Bacteria > Acidobacteriota > Terriglobia > Bryobacterales > Bryobacteraceae > PALSA-243. The sequence continues at coordinate 29,473 of JBEKNN010000075.1, forward strand.
TCCGGCAGGGCTTGTTTAAGTTGGGATTGATTACCGACGTCAACAGCGATCAGCAGGTGCGCATCTGGTTCAACCATGGGATTGGGCACGGTATCGGACTCAACGTGCACGACCTGGTAACCGGCCAAGAGTTGCAACCCGGAATGGTAGTGACTGTGGAGCCTGGAATCTACATTCGTCCCGATGTGCTGGATAACTTACCCAAGACTCCCGAGAACGAAAAGTTCATCGCCGCCGTGCGCCCCGCGTTCGAGAAGTATAAGGGTATCGGCGTCCGTATTGAAGACGATGTGCTGATTACCGACGGCCAGCCGAAGGTGCTTTCACAGGGCGTTCCTTCGAAGCTGGAAGATGTGGAAGCTACTATAGCGCAACTGCGTAAAGCGGTGAAGTCGTCGCCGATTCCTTAGTTAGCTCTTTAAGTTAGCTCCTTAATTGGCTCATTAGTTAAACATGGATTCCATTTCGGCTATCGACTTATCCAGCACTGTCGGCCTGATCGCCATGGTAATGCTGACCCTGAATATTTTGATGGGCCTGCTGGTTTCGGTGAATTACAACCCGAAGACGTGGTGGCCGCACCGAAAGCTGCCCATGCCGTTCTGGAAGCTGCATAACTGGAATGGCTATCTGGCAATGGGCGTGGCAGTGTTTCATCCAACGATTCTGCTGTTTTCCAGCACCGCCAAGTTCAAAATCGGCGACGTACTGCTGCCGCTTAATTCGCCTGGGCAGCGCCTGTATAACAACCTTGGCGCACTGACTTTCTATTCGTTCTTGTTTGTAGTAACTACGTCTTACTTTCGTCCGCAGCTTCGCTACCGGCCATGGAAGAAGCTGCACTATACGGCTTATGGGGCGGCCGCGCTGATGTATGTTCACGGCACGCTCATCGACCCTAACCTGAAGAACCTGCCAACCGATTTTCTGGACGGTGAGAAAGTGTTGGTAGAGGTATGCTTCCTGGTAGTAGTCGCGGCGTCGATTTGGCGCTGGCGTTATGGCACGGAGAAGCAGCGATTTGGCGCCGCTAAGGCCGCGGGAAAGGCTATCTAACTCATGCGTTTCATCTGGATTGCAGCCACGGTGTGCGCCGCCGCGATGGCTCAAGACCGCGTGGCGATCCAAACCAGCGCCATCCTGGATGGCAAAGGCGGCATTCTTAAGAACCAGCGGATCGTGGTCGAAGGCGGGCGCATTCAATCCATCGGCCCGGGCAGCGGCAAGGCCGATTACGACCTGCGCGGACTCACGGTGATGCCCGGCTGGATCGACACGCACATCCATCTGAACTGGCACATGGACGCCAACCACAAATCGATTGCGAGCGGCGGCAAGCCCGAGGACGCGGCGCTCTATACCGAAGCCGACGCGTGGATGACGCTGCAGGGCGGCTTCACTACGGTGCAGAGCGTGGGCGCGGCGATCGACGGGCCGGTGCGCGACCGCATCAATGAAGGCGTGCTGCCGGGGCCGCGCGTGCTCACGTCGCTGATCCAGATTCAGGGAGCGGGCGGCGGCCGCGGTCAGCAGCATCAGTGGACGGTGGACGAGCTGCGCGACATCGTGCGCAAGAATAAGGCGGATGGCGCCGACGTGATCAAACTCTTCGCCACGACCGGTCTGGGCGCGGGCGGGAACCAGAGCATGACCGACGAGCAGATAGAGGCGGTGTGCAGCGAAGCGAAGGCGGTGGGGCTGCGGTCGGTGGTGCACGCCATCGGCGATGCGGGCGCGCGCGCGGCGGTGCCAGCCGGCTGCACGTCGATTGAGCACGGCACGTTCCTCAAAGACGAGACTTTGGACATGATGGCGCCGCGAGGCACTTACTTCGATCCCAATCTTTTGGTGCTGCATAACTATCTGGATAACCGCGCCAGCTTTACCTTTACCGAGCAAGCGCTCAAGACGCTCGAAGACGGACTGGCGCCGACCGCCGACGTGTTGAAGCGTGCGCGCGCGCGGCATGTGAAGCTGATCTTCGGGACGGACGCCGTCGCGGGGTCGCACGGGCGCAACGCCGAAGAGTTTGTGTATCGCGTGAAGGATGCGGGCGAGAAGCCCATGGATGCGATTATCAGCGCGACCTCGCTTTCGGCGGAGTCATTGAGCTTGGGGAAGGAAATTGGGACCGTCGCGGCCGGGTTTCAAGCGGACCTGGTGGCGGTGGAGGGCGATCCGCTGGCGGATATCACGGCGGTGCGGCGCGTACGGTTTGTGATGAAGGCGGGCAAGGTTTATCGGAATGCGCGGTGACGCGAATGGTTCCACTGGGCCCATACCTGCTCTCATTGCCCGAGCGCGTGCTGCGGTCGGCATCCGCGCTCTCCGCGGGATTGGTCCGCGAAATTGGTAATGTCACCCTGCCGAAGGCCGTCCGCCAGACCCGGCTCTACCAGACGATGGTGGAAAGTACTTTACGGTTTTTGGTGGAGCAGGTGGGGCAAGTGGACGGCGCCTATCCGTCCGAAGGCAAATTGGCCGAGAACTTTCTGCTCAAGCGCACGCTCGGCGACGGCATCGATCTCGCCGGTCTGGCGGCTTTCCACGCGTCTCCGGTCTGGGTGCTGGCGGCTCTGGCGGATATCTCCGGCGCCGGCCGGCAGCTCATAGACGAGATCTCGGCGAGTCTCAAAGACGAAGGTCTGCTGGACCGTGACAGAAGCTTCGAAAGCGTCGATCAGATTCTCGACGGTCTGGAGCGGACCGCCGGCCAACTGGCTGCCTCTCTCCGATTCCCGCCTCTCGACGTTCCGGGATTGCGCAAAGAGTGGAGCGCCTTGAAAGCGTCCGCGCGGACGATACCGCCGCGCAGCCTGCCTTCGCCCGGCCTGGTGCGGGAACAATGGGACAACCTGAAGCAGGAGGCCGCCGGGCAGGGCCTCACGGTTTTGGAGCTTTCGTCGCTGATAGGGCTCTCGACTGTCCGCGCCGTGCCGGGGAACCTGATGTGGCTCTCGCGCTGCGCACGAACGGCGACGCTGCGGACCGGGCAATTTTTTGCGGAGGGACTATTCGATCATTACCGGACGACCCTGAAGGAGATACGCGAGACCGGGTACCTGGCGTATTGGACGCGCGAGTTCCGCCCCTACCTGCGTGCGGCGGCGCTGCAGTTCTCGTTGTCGCATAAGTCGCTGACCGAGCGATTATTGGAGAGGAAGCCGCTCCATTAGTCGCCGGAGCTA
>JBEKNN010000076.1:0-32577 GCA_049522755.1 Bryobacteraceae bacterium
CGCCGGTATCGCCGCGCCGCGTATAGACGCGGTTGATGGCGACGCGCGGCGTGTCGAATGGTTCACTCATTCGATGGCCGCACGGATACTAGCAGCACGTAGTGCGTCTCCCGGCGCGGCGACCGGCCGGGAGGCCGGTCCCACAAAGATCGTGCAAAATCTGACAATTCGGCCTTCGCATTCGGTTGCTGGAACCCTGGCGTGACGGGACACGTTACGGAACAGGTGACGGAACAACGGAATTCAACTTCCTCACGAGTGTACACTAGTTAAAGAAGCCGCACATGTTGAACCTCAGGCGCAACCGGGCGCCGATTTCTGTCGTTCTGGCGCTATTGGCGCTGCCCGGATCTGCCAGCGCTGCCGACGCCAAGGCGGATAGGAAAAAATCCCAAGCCGCGTATCAGCAGGGCGTTCTGGCCGACCACGCCGGCAATCGCGCGGATGCAATGGCCGCTTATACCGCCGCGATCGCCGCCGACGCTTCGAACGGCGACGCATGGCGCGCCCGCGGCCAGGATTACCTGGCGGCGGGCGATCCGGTCAAGGCGTTGGCCGATTTCGAGAAGGCGATCGAAGTGCAACCCTCCGGCGGCGAGAACTATTTCGCGCGCGGCGAATATTTCGCCGGCTTGGGCCAGACGGCGCGCGCGATTCCCGATTTCACCACAGCTATCAGCCTGAAGCTGGAGCGGAGCGATGTCTATACCGCCCGCGGCAACGCGTATCTGGCGTCTCACGACTACCCCAAGGCTATCGACGATTTCACGATTGCAATCAAGCTGCGCCTGGATAATCCGGAGCCTTACAAGGGCCGCGGCCTGGCGCGCGTAGCGACGGGACAGTACCGGGACGCGGTGGACGATTTCAGTTTGAGCATCAGCCGCAAGCCCGATTACCAGAGCGTCTACGTGGAGCGCGCGGTGGCCCAGTCGGGTATCGGAGACTATCCGCGTTCGCTGGAGGATCTCAACGAGGCCATCCAACTGAAGCCGGACGACGTTCGCGCGTGGCGAACTCGCGGCGCGGTCAAAGAACGCCTGCGCGACGACGACGGCGCGCTGGCCGATTATACCGAGGCCATGCGCCTGGACCCCAACGATGTCCGGATTTATCTTTCCCGCGGCGCCGTTTATGCGCGCCAGGGGAAATACGAGGATTCGCTGCGGGACCGGGAGAAAGCGGTCGAGCTCGATCCGAAAAACCCCAACGTGTACGTGGCGCGCGGCAGTTCCTACCACCTGTTGGGGCAGCATGAGAAAGGGTTGCAGGACCGCACTACGGCGATCGCTCTCGACCCCAACTCGGCTCTGGGCTATACGGCTCGCGGCAATGCGCTCTATCTGCTGGGGCGCTATGACGAAGCGGTGGCCGATCTGAGGCGGGCGGAGCAATTGAACCCGGCGGACGCCCAGATCAAGGGCCTGGAGATGCAGGCCGAAGACCAGATTCGAAAAGCCGTGGCGGATGCGATGGCCAAGGAGGCGAAGCCCGACACGGTATCCATAGTGCTGCCCGGCGCTCCAGGGACCGTGCCGAAGCCCGACACGCCGGAGGTCAAGCCGCAATCTGCGCCGGCCGAAAGTACGCCAGTTCAACCGTTAACCGCCGAACCGGTCGCGGAGGCTAGCCGGGCGGAAACCAAGCCGGCGGAAAGCAAGCCGGTGGAAGCCAAGCGGGGGGAAGCCAAGATAGACGGCAGGGACGAAGCCAAGGCTGAGCCGAAACTGGCGCCGCCTGAAGTGAAACCAGCAGTTTCGCAGGTTCCGCCGATCCCCGGCAGCCAAGCTATCGCGCTTCAATCGCACGCCCGCCAACTGGTGAACGAGGGCCATTTCGAGGAGGCCATCCAGCAGTTCACCGAAGCGCTGAAGATGGACCCGGCGATGCCTTTGGCCTTTAACGGTCGCGGGTACGCGCATTTCCGCCTGAGGCAGTATACAGAGGCGATTGCCGATTTCGATCAGGCGATCAAGCTGAATCCGGCATACGAGAATGCATATCTGAATCGCAGCGCTGCTAAGAAAGCGGCAGGCGACAAGGCAGGCTCAGATACGGACATGGCTAAGGCGCGGGAAATTAGCGCCGGCAAGTGACGCAACGCCGCACCCAGGCGCGGGCGTCTGAACGCTTTCGGGATTTTTGAGCGAAGCGGAGCGGTCGTTTCTTCTTGAACAACCCAGTCGAACAACCCAGTCGAACCATCCGACACGCCCCCACTTTCAACCCAGGCAGTAGGTTTAAACCAGAAATTAACTTGCATTCCACTCAACGCCGCCGTATGATCGATAGGCGAACAAAAAGCGAATCCTGCCCGCTGGAGGAAGCATGAATATAGCCGAGACTCTCTTGCCGGAATTCGACCATGAGATGGCCAACACGCGCATCGTGCTGGAGCGCGTTCCGGACGACAAATTGACCTGGAAGCCGCATCCCAAGAGCTGGGATATGGCGCATCTGGCGCACCACCTGGCCACCATCCCAAACTGGGGCGCCGATACTATGAACACCGACTCGCTGGATTATACCGGGTACCAGCCGCCGCCCGCGCCGGAATCGCGCGCGGAGATTCTGGAGGCGTTCGACAAAGGCGTAGTGTCCGCCCGCGCTGCCCTGTCAGGAGCCGCCGACGAAAAGTTTATGCAGAACTGGTCGCTGAGCGCCAATGGACAGACCTTCTTCACCATGCCGCGAATCGCGGTGCTGCGCGGCTTTGTGATGAACCACGCCGTCCATCACCGCGCGCAGCTGGGCGTCTATTTGCGCCTCAATGACATTCCGGTGCCGGCCATCTATGGGCCGTCCGCTGATGAAGGCTCAATGTAGTCGAAGGCTCAATGTAGCGGAAATCTCTCCCTGACAAGCTGCATTGCGTCGCCGGAGGTGCGCAGCTGGCCTTCCAGCTGCGCGTCCTCTACGGCGGTCAATATTTCCGCAAAGCGCGGGCCCGGCGAGTAGCCTTCGGCGATCAAATCGTCCCCGGTCAGCAATGGCGGCGGCTTCAAATGCTCGTCGGGGAATTCGCTGAGCTTCCGCTTCACCAGCTCGTAGGATTCCAGATTACGATTGCTGGACGCACAATCGAGGCGATGCAGCTCCAGGTGCTCATCGAACTTCGGCAGCCGCAGAAATCGCTTCAGCGTGCTCTCCTTCATGCGGCCGGCGTCTTTGAACTTCATGTGGTTGGCCACCAGCGCCTCCACCTGCTCCATGTCGTCCCGCGAGAACCGCAAGCGGTGCAGAATAGCGTGCGCCATCCTGACGCCTTCCTCCACATGGCCGTCGAAGCGGATGCGGTCCGCCACGCGAAAGGTGGGCGGCTTGCCCACATCGTGCAGCAACACGCCCATCGCCAGCGCCGGCGTGGGATGGTCGAACTGCTGCAGCATCAGCAGCGTGTGGTTCCACACGTCGCCTTCGGGATGATATTGCGGCGGCTGTTCGACGCCCTTCATCGCCGCCACCTCGGGCAGAATATCCACCAGCATCCCGGTGGCATCCAGCAGCTCGAAGCCGTATCGCGCCCCACCCTCGGTGAGTATGCGCACCAGCTCGTCGCGCACCCGCTCGGCCGCCACTTTCAGAATCGAAGCGTGGTTGCGGCGGATGGCCTCAAAGGTCGCCGGCTCAATTTGAAACTTCAGGCGCGCGGCAAAGCGAACGGCGCGCAGCAGACGCAGGTGGTCCTCGCGGAAGCGCGTTTCGGGATCGCCGATCGCGCGGATCACGCCGCGCTGCAGATCGGCGCGCCCGCCGACGCAATCGAGCACCTCGCCCGAATCCGGGTCCATCATCAGTCCGTTGACGGTGAAGTCGCGCCGCTGCGCGTCCTTGGCGGGATCGGTCTCAAAGTGCACCGCGTCCGGACGCCGACCGTCGCTGTACTCCTGATCGCTGCGGAAAGTCGCCACCTCAACCTGGGCGAATACGTCGCGGACCAGCACCACGCCGAAATGCGCGCCCACGCGGCCGGAATTTGGAAACAGATCCATGATCCGGTCGGGCCGCGCGTCGGTGGCGATGTCGTAATCTTTCGGTGGAACGCCCAGCAACAGGTCGCGGACGCACCCGCCGACCAGATACGCGCGATGGCCGGCGCCGCGCAGCTTGAGGACGACCTCCCGCGCCAGCGCGTCCTGGACAATAGCCGGGGATTCCATCTGCTTATCGTAAACTGGAAGGCGTGCCCATGGAGTCCGAGCGCTCGACGACAGCGAAAGTGGTCGTCGCCACCACGGTAGCGCTCTCCTTTATTTCATTTTGGCGAGCCGCCGCGATCGTCTTGAGCGACCTCGCATCGTCCGCGTTCTATGCGGGCGGCATCGCCGAACACGCCATCGGAAAATCGGCTCCGTGGTTCATCATGGGCGTGATGCTTTTCAGCTTCGCGGTGCGCTCGGTTTATATGGAATCGAGCAGCATGTTCGTGCGCGGCGGCGTTTACGTAGTGGTCCGCGACGCCATGGGCCCGTTCATGGCGCGGCTTTCGGTTTCTTCGCTGATCTTCGATTACATTCTGACCGGCCCCATCAGCGTGGTCAGCGCGGGTCTGTATCTGAGCCACCTGCTGAATGAGTTGGCGGATATGTTCCACGTTCATGGGCGGGTTTCGAACGCAGCTTTCGCCGCCGTGTTCGGCATGGTGGTGACCATGTATTTCTGGTGGAGCAACATCAAGGGCATCCACGAATCGAGCGGCCAGGCGCTGCGGATCATGCAGATCACCACCGTGATGGTGGTCGCGTTTCTGATCTGGTGCCCCATCACGCTGATTCTGGCGCCCACGATTCAGATTCCGCCAGCGCCGCTGCCGCGCAATTTGCAGTTCAGTCCCGATGCGCTCGGCTGGTTCCGCGGCACCTTCTGGCCGCAGATCGGCATGGTGGCGATTATCATCGCGTTCGGGCATTCGTTGCTCTCTATGAGCGGGTTTGAAACGCTGGCGCAGGTGTACCGCGAGATCGCCTATCCCAAGCTGAAGAACCTGCGCCGCACCGGCAATCTGGTTTGCATTTACGCGGTGATTTGCACGGGCGTCATTACGGTGTTCGCCGGCATGATTATTCCGGACAGGGTTCGCGGCGAATACGTGGACAATCTACTCGGCGGCCTGGCGATGCATCTGGCGGGGCCATCGATTCTGCGGCTGGCCTTTCACGTCTTCGTGGTGATTGTGGGCGTGCTGATTCTTTCCGGCGCGGTAAATACCTCGATTATCGGAGCCAACGGCGTGATGAACCGCGTGGCCGAGGACGGCGTGTTGCTGGATTGGTTCCGCAAGCCGCAGCGCCGTTTTGGCACCACTTACCGGATTATCAACCTGATCACCGGGATGCAAATCGCCACCGTTGCGCTGAGCCGCGGCGACGTCAACCTGTTGGGCGAAGCGTACGCGTTCGGCGTGGTGTGGAGCTTTTTTCTGAAGTCGCTGGGCGTGCTGGTGCTGCGCTACCATCGCCACGATCAGGAGTATAAGCACCCCATAAACTTTCGCATTGGCGGCAAAGAAATTCCGGTGGGATTGTTTCTGACCACCCTGCTGCTGGGCCTGGTGGCGGTGGCCAATCTTTTTTCCAAGGAGATCGCGACCATCTACGGCGTTGGGTTTACGGCCGTCTTCTTCGTGGTCTTCACGATTTCCGAGCACATCAATGCCAAGAAAATAGCGCACGGCAAAGCCGGCCTGGAAGAGTTCAACCTGGATATGCGGCCCGATATCACCGCCGATTCGGTGCATGCGCGCCCCGGCTGCGTGCTGGTGGCGGTGCGCGATTACAACCACATGGTGCACGTGCAGACGGTGCTCGAAAAGACCAATCTACGCAGGCACGATATTGTGGTGATGACGGTGCGCCCGGTTTCGACCGGCGCCGGCGAATACGAGCTATCCGAAAAGCAGCTCTTCAGCGACTACGAAAAAGAGCTGCTCTCGCGTGTGGTAACCATCGCCGAAAAACTGGGCAAGACGGTGGACCTTCTGGTGGTGCCCGGCGTCGATCCCTTTGACGCCATGGTGCAGACCGCGCAGAAACTCAAGGCTTCGCGACTGGTCACGGGCGTTTCGCCGCGCATGGATTCGGAGGAGCTGGCGCGGCGGATCGGCCTGGCCTGGGAAAAACTGCCCGAGCCGCGGCATCCCTTTTCGCTTGAAATCATCAGCGAAGGGCGCCCGTCTATCTATGTGAACCTGGGCCCGCACCCGCCCCGTTTGTGGCCGGAGGATCTGGACCGCGCGCACGATTTGTGGCTGAAGCTATCGGAGAACTTCGGCTCGCGCCTGCATCATCGGGATGTGATCGGGGTGGCGTTACGGCGATTGGAGAAGGATCTGGATGCGGCGGAACGCACCGAGGAAGTACTAACGGATCTGGAGAAGGAGTTGCGTAAGGAATGAGTTGTAGGACAGGCCTCCTGGCCTGTCATGCTGGCTGCGGGCAGTCGCGGTCTCGCGCGACGTGCCGATTTATCGGCCTCTCAGGGACCGCGTCTGACTGATATGGCTGGGCGAAGAGCGGGTCCAGGGGGACCCGCGCGGACCAGGGGGTCCGCCCTACCGTTCTTGTTCGTAACTCCGACTTAGCGCACGAACACGATACAACTCGACTTAGGAATGCCCTTAACTGGCGCCCCGGCTGGTCTCAACTCTCCCGTCCGCGGATGAACCCGGAATACCACCAGATTATCCGAATCCTGATTGGCAACAATCAGATACTGCCCGGTCGGATCGAAGGTGAAGTACCGCGGCGTCTTACCCAATGACGAGACATGCTCCATGGGCGCAATCGCGAAGCGTTGGATATCGATCGAAAACAGCGCCAGACTGTCATGCCCCCGGTTCGAAGCGTAGAGCACGCTGCCAGTGGCATTCACAGCGATCTCCGCGGCGATGTTCGGCTCCGTGAAGCCCTCGGGCAGTGTTGGAACAGTCTGCAACTGCTCGAGCGCCCCGCTGGCGGCGTCGTAGTGGAACACTGCGATCGTCGATGCCATTTCGTCGATCACAAACAGCATCTGCCCGTTGGGATGAAACACCATGTGGCGCGGCCCTGAGCCCGCAGCGACGGACACCGGCTCCGGGCCCGGCGAGATGGTTCCCGCGGCTGCGTCGAACCGGTACACGAAGATCTTGTCGAGACCGAGGTCGGTGGAGAGCAGGTAGCGATTATCCGGAGAAAAAAGCACCGAGTGCGCGTGGGGGCCCTTCTGGCGCGCCGGATTCACGCTCGATCCATGATGTTGATCGAATCCGGCGGCCTCGCCCAGCCGGCCATCGGGCAGCACGGGAAGCACGGCGATGCTGCCGCTGGCGTAGTTGGCCACCGCGAGAAATCGGCCGGTCTTGTCGAGCGCAAGATCGCACGGGGAGCTGCCGCGGGCGGAAACCTGGTTCAGCGCCGCGAGCTTTCCGCGCTTCAGATCGATGGCGAAGGAACTGACGGTATCGTCGTTGCGGCCGGCCTCATTGACCGCATACAGAAAACGGCCATTGGGATGCACAATCAGGAAAGACGGGCTGGCTGTTTCGACGGCAAGTCCGATGCGGGTCAGACGGCCGGTAGCGGAATGAAGCCGCAAACCATAGATTCCCGGACCATAGCCGCCCGCAAATGCCAGATAATCGGATTGCGCGAAGCACGCGCTCACCAACAACATCACTGTGACTGGAGCTCTCACTATTGCCATTGCATCACACTCGCATGTAGGACAGGCCTCTTGGCCTGTCCTCTTCGTGTTACAAATACGCTTGACCTACTACGAGCGCCATCTGCCTCATGGGCAACCAGAGGACGCGTCGCTGTTTGTTACGCGGCGGCTGCACGGATCGTCCCCGCGAATTGTGCATATCCTCCAAAATCAATCTGCCGGGAAATCATTCGTGGCGATGGATCGGGAATTAGATAAAGCTGCCACGGGTCCGAGATGGCTGCAGGATGAGCGTGTGGCTCAGTGTGTTGCAGATACGCTTCAATACGGAGAAAAGCAGCTTGGCTTATACGAACTGGAAGCATGGGTCCTGATGGTCAACCACGTTCACATTTTGATCGATCCGAAAGCTAAGCTGCAGAGGATTACCAGATCCATTAAGAATTTTTCGGCGCGTCGGGCCAATGCAATTCTTGGGCGTACAGGCCAGCCGTTTTGGCAGGAGGAGTCTTATGATCGTTGGGCGCGCGGACCAAAAGAAATGGGGAATATTGTTCAGTATATCGAGCAGAATCCAGTGACTGCGGGATTGGTGGAGAGAGCGGAAGATTGGCGGTGGTCGAGTGCGTTTGGCGGGTAGGAACGACAGGCCCGTAGGCCTGTCGTACATGTTGGTTGCGCTGGCTTTGGCGACGGCTCTACACGCGGCCCAAACCACCTCGTCCATCGGCGGCCAGGTTTTGAACTCAGTCGACGACGAGCCGGTGAACGGCGTCGAACTGGTGCTGACCGAGGCCGCCAGCGCATCCACGCCGCTGAAATTCGTCACCGAGACGCGCGGCCTTTTTCTTTTCGAAAATCTTCCGCCGGGCCGCTACGTGCTCCTGGCTGAGAAAGGGGGTTTCGCGCGCCAGGTATATGGATCGCGCGGCAACCCGCTCGCGGGCGTCACGCTATCGCTTGCGCCTGGCCAGGAGATGAACGACCTGGAGTTCAATCTCACGCCCGGTTCTACAATCGCGGGAAAGATTCTGGACGCCGCGGGTAATCCGGTACGCAAGGCCACAGTGCTGGCGCTGCAACCCATCTACCGGCGCGGCTCCAAAGAGTATATTCCGCTCGGCTCGGCCGCCTCGGACGAAAACGGCGAATACCGCGTGACTAACCTTGGCCCCGGCAATTATCTTCTATCCGCAAGCTCGCGAAACGGCGAGGGAATCGCCACCTTCTATCCCAATTCCGCCGACCTCATGAACGCAGCCGCCGTCACGGTTGAGGCCGGCGCCACGGCGACCGGAAGAGATATTCGCATGGTGAGAGCCGCGACATTCCGCGTCGCCGGCAAACTGGCGGAGGAAAACGCCGCAGCCAGCATTGCGTGGCTCACACGGAAGGGCGCGGACGCCACGGCGCTGGTGACTCGCGTGGCCGCGCCAATCGACCCCGATGGCAGCTTCGATTTTCCCAACGTGCCGCCGGGGACGTATGTCTTAACCGCAACCGAGCAGGATGGGGTGGCGCCCGCCTCCAGCCCGCTCAGCGTCATAGTGACGGCGAAAAGCGTCGAGGGCATCGTTCTCAAGCCACAATCTTCCGGCGAATTGAGCGGAACCATATCGATGAGCGCCGCCGATGTTCCGCTGCCGAAAGGTCTGCAAGTGGTTCTCGAAGCGGCCGACGCTCTGATACCTCGTCCGCCGCGCGCGGCCGTTGGCGACGACGGCAAGTTCACGCTGAAGAACCTGGCGGCCGGCCGCTACATCGCGCACGTGCAGATGCCCGATAAGCTGTACGTGCGCTCGGTGCGCTACCGCGCGCTCGATGTGACCGAAAACGGTTTCGAGTTTGGCGCCGGAGTGCCGGCGCTGCTGGCGATCTCGCTGAGCGCAAACGGCGCCGTATTGGAAGGCAGGGTGCGCGGCCCGGATGGCATCCCGATGGCCGGCGCGGTGGTGGCCCTGGTCCCATCGGTGCGGCGTTACTCGCGCTACAAGGAGACTACTACGGATCAGTTCGGGGCGTTCACTCTCGCCGGCGTGGCGCCTGGTGAATACAAGGTCTACGCATGGGACGAGATCGAAACCGGCGCTTACCAAAACGCAGAATGGCTGAAGCAATATGAGCTGAAGGGCAGGGCGATCGTGGCGAAACAGGATGGCCACGAAACCATGGTGCTGAGGGCCATTCAATAAAGCCGTTTGTCACTGCCGCTCGTCCACAGGGCCGCGTCAGGCATATTGGAAACTCGCCGATCAACCCAATGCCGCGATGCGGTCGATAGGATAGCCGAGGATGGCTACGACCCGGCCGGAATCCCTATCGATGTAGACGAAAGCATCGCCGTCGACGTGGTACTCGCCCTTCCAACCGATGGCGAAGTTCGTATCGGTTTCTTCGAAGTAGAGATCCTCCGGATCGCCGTCTCGCGCCACGCGGGCAGCCATGTGATCTGCCGGGTCGAGCAACCAGGCATCACCCGTGTCGGTGGAGAACAGGGCGAGGGGCCCGACTGTCACAAAGCGCCCGTCATACATGGTTGCGCGGCGTTGGATGTATCCGATCTCATCGACGAGATGGAAATCCCTGCCCTCGATGTGCCGCCTGCCCGACCCGCGCCTGATGGTTTTCCGGCCCATTGCGATTTTATACCACTGTGCGCCGGCGGATTGCCAGACACGAGCGAGATGATAGAAGCTGACTGCGCGTCCGAGTGACACAGGAACGCGTCCTATATATCTCGCCGGTCGGTCTCGATCGCTGCTGGCGGATTGCCCGATGCAGGATTTCTGTCAAATAACCAGCCGGCGGCAGTAACCATTTTGCTCCGCGGCAGTATACAGATTCGGAGACTCCATGTCCAATGCCCGCGGTTTGCCCGCACCCGGCAGCATCTTGCAGGACCTGCGCTACACATTTCGAACATTGCGCCGCGATTCCGGATTCACCACCTTCGCGGTGCTGATCGTCGGACTCGGCATCGGCGCCAGCGCCACGGTATTCAGCGTGGTGGACGCCCTGCTTCTTCGTCCACTGCCATTTCGCGAACCGGACCGGCTGGTCTGGATCGCCAACTGGGACACCAGCGGCGCTCTCTCCGGCCAGACTACCCAAGTGGGCCATTTTCTGGACCTCCGGCAACTGAACAAGTCCTATTCAGACATGGCCGGCTATTTCGCTTTTTACGGCGTCGGTGACAATCTGCTCAGCGGACAGGGCGAGCCGGAGCGGCTCAGCGGCGTACCCGTGTCGGAGAATTTTTTCCAGTTACTCGGGATTCAACCGCAGCTCGGCAGGCTGTTTACGGCGGAGGAATGCAAGTGGCACGGGCCCAAGGCGGTGCTGTTGAGCCACGGTCTGTGGACCAGGAGGTTCGATTCCGACCCACGAATCGCCAGCCGCACGCTCACCATCAACAATGAGCCGGTCACTGTAGCCGGCGTGATACCGGCCTCGTTCGATATGGCTTCGGTCTTCGCCCCCGGCAGCCACTTCGACCTGTATTTTCCATTTCCGCTCAGCAATGAAACCAACCGGTGGGGCAACACCATGGCTATCATCGGGCGATTGAAGCCCGGCGTCACTGTCGGAAGCGCGCAAGCCGAGTTGAAGATCCTCGCCGGCCAGATTACGAAGGCTCACCCGGAGCGCAACGATTTTGGAGGAATAGTAATCCCGCTGGCGGAACACGTGAGTGGGCGCATCCGGCCGGCGCTGCTGGTACTTTCCTGCGCGGTGGGAGTGGTGATGCTGATTGTGTGCGCGAATCTTTCGAACCTGCTGCTGGCGCGGACCGCGGCGCGGCAGAAAGAGATTGCCATCCGCACCGCGCTGGGGGCCGGACGGTGGCGGTTGATCCGCCAGATGCTGACCGAGGGGGTGACGCTATCGTGCTGCGGCGCGGTGTTGGGCGTGCTTCTGGCGGCGGGCGGAACGCATATCCTGACGCGAATCCAGGGGCTGAGTATCCCACTGCTCGGCAACGTCCGCACAGACGTCACTGCGCTGGCATTCTGTCTGGGGGCGGCAGTGCTGACGGGCGTAATATTCGGGCTGGCCCCCGCCCTGCAGGTGCCCGCCATGGCGCTGCACGATGTTCTGAAGGACACTTCGCGCGGCTCGACGGCGGGCAAGAGCCGGAACTGGATTCGCAGCGCTCTGGTAGTATCGGAGATCGCATTTGCCTGCGTGCTGCTGGTCAGCGCTGGATTGCTGGTGCGGAGTTTTCTACAGGTGCTCGACGTCAACCTGGGCTTCCGGCCGGAACACGCCGCCACGGTGAGAGTGGATCCCGAAACGAGTTACACCACACAGGCGCAGCTGAATGCATACTTCGACGACGTGCTGCGGCGGGTCCGAGACATACCGGGGATCGGCGCGGCGGGGCTGACCGATGCGCTCCCGCTCGGGCGCAATCGCAGTTGGGGCGCGCCTGCCAAGGGACACACCTACCCGCCTGGAAAATTCCCCAACGCGTTTGTGCGTATCGTCAGCGACGGATACCTGAGAGCCATGGGCATCGCATTGATCGCCGGGCGCGATATCTCAGAGAGAGATGTACCTACAAGCGGACCGGTGATTGTGATCAACCAGACCATGGCGCGTACGCTATGGCCGGGGCAGAACGCGGTCGGTCAGATTATGCGCGCTTGCGGCGAGCGGCAGGTGGTGGGCGTGGTTAGCGACGTGCGGCACCTCGCGCTGGAAGAGGGCTCGGGCATGGAGATGTATCTGCCCATGCGGCAATGCAACGATATCGCATCCGTGGACCTGGTAGTGCGGACCTCGCTGCCGCCAGCGGATCTCGCGGCAAGCGTGCGGGCGGCCCTCAAACCGATTGCCCCGAATCTTCCCGGACAGGAGTTCCGGACGCTCCAGCAACTGGTGGATAAATCCGTCTCGCCCAGACGCTTCGTGGTGGAGCTGTTAGGCGGATTCGCGTTGTTCGCGCTGCTGCTGGCGTCACTCGGAATTTACGGCGTGGTCTCGTACGGAGTTACGCAGCGCACGCAGGAAATCGGAATCCGCATGGCGCTGGGCGCGTCCGCTTCCAGGCTTCAAGCCGGGATTATCGCACAGACGCTGGGTCTCGCCGCGGTTGGCATGGCGATAGGAGCAGTCGCTTCCGGATTACTGGCGCGCGCGCTTGGCGGACTGCTCTTCGGAGTGACAGCGACTGACCCGCTCACCTTTCTGAGCATGCCGATCGTGCTTGCGGTGGTGGCCGCGATTGCCGGCTATCTGCCCGCGCGCCGCGCTTCGCGGATCGATCCGTCGATAGCTCTGCGCGGGAACTGAGCGGCGCGGCAGGTATGCTATCTTTCACCTGCGGCCAAATGACAATCGGCGAAATGTTACTTCCGGAATTCGATCGGGAAACGGCGAGCACCCGTAAGATTCTGGAGCGCGTGCCGGAAGACAAGTTCGCGTGGAAACCCCACCAGAAATCGTCCACTCTCGGAAAGCTGGCGAGCCATTTGGCGGCCATCCCGGGTTGGGCGGCGGTGGTCGTTAACGGGCATGGCAAGAAGTCACCCGACGCCGCGTCGAAAGCCGAGTTACTTGAAGTGTTGGATAGAAACATCGCAGCGGGCCGCGAAGCGCTCGCAACCGCCAATGACGATTATCTCAGCCAGAACATCCGGGTTGGGGCGGATCTTTCGAAGCCGCGCGCGGCCATTCTGCGCGAACGGTTGATGAGCCACATGATTCACCACCGGGGTCAATTGAGCGTTTATCTGCGATTGCTGGACGTGGCTGTGCCCGGCATGTACGGGCCTTCGGCTGACGAAAAATAGTGGCCGGGTTTTGAGCATCGCGGATGGCGAGTGATGTAGTGGCAAAGAAACAGGACGCTTACGATTAGCAGAAAAGCATGCCGAAGGTTTCAGGCGGGACCGGTCGCGATGTGGCGCCGCCATACTTGTTACTGGACGAGGGCATTGCCGGCCGTAGGCTCCAGCACGATCGCGCCAAAGGCCGCCTCATACTGCGTGACATTCTGCTGCAAGACATTGAGCAGCGCTTTGGCTTGCTGCGGGCTGACGTAGATCCCCTGAAAGTTGTGGATGGTCACGGCATCCGCCGCCGTCTGGTTCACGCGGCCGAAGAGCAGGAAGAAGTCCCACAGGTTGACGCGAATCTGCACGCTGTTCGCATAGCTTTCCCGGTACTCGGCGGTGTTGACTAACTGGATCTTGGGGGCCTGTGGCTGAGTCATAGCTTTCAGGTTAGCATCGAGACCAACCTCAACCACAGATTGTTACCCGAAGGCCGAGCGCCGGTAGCGGATCGAGACTGGCCGAGACAGGGGAGCTGTGAACGATGCTCCGGTACATGGCCCGTCCGGCAGAGTTATATCGCGCGCGGCAGGCGCTGCTTGCGCGTCATCCACTCTGCGCTCGAAAACAGGCGCGGTCCCATCTGGATCATCCGCGGCAGAAGCGCAAAAAGCGCCGCAGGCGTCCACGGCTGGCCATCGCGCATACGATAGCCACGGCGGTTCATTTCCGCGGAAACCTGCGATAGCGGACAATCCTCGACGATCATGTCGAGCGCCAGGATGACGATCTTGGTCTCCGATGGATTCTCCACCAGCCGCGAGCCGTCTTCGGAAATCTGCAAACCGTACGGCAGGGCTTCCGACCAGGGACCCGACTCCTCGACTTCCGCGGGAACTTCCCGCTCCCATTCGAGAGCGGTCAGGCGCCAACCGGCCGCGGCCCTTTCCGTCAGATAGTCCGGGTTGGCGAGGCTGGTAACGGCTTCGCGGATACGTTCCTTCTTGGGCATAGGAATCTCCTTCCAGCCGTTGGTAGCAACCGGCGTGCCGCGCACATCAGAATCGTGGCGTCGCAGTTCGAGGGGCTGCGAATCCTGGCGCCGATCCTGGCTCCCCGCGCATGGGACGCGCTTCGAATTGCGCCGGGACTGAGCTGACGGATCGATGAAGGCTTCCGCTAAGCGATTGGGCAAGCACGAGCGAGGCGTCCGCCGGGCGCCCGCTATTGGGACGACAGTGTTCGCTTGTGGGGCGGACTCATGGCCAACCCATGGCCCGTCCCCGAGCCGCTGGAAGCGCTTGGCCGCCGGTCGAAGAAACTTCCCAGCCGCCTCGGCCGGCGCCGCGGCGCCTGCGTACTCAATCGACAGCCGCATATCGAGAGCGCGGAAGAGTTGCCACCCTCGATTCGGATATACCCGGTGGGGCGCACACGCTGGAGGAGAAAAAAACTGCAGAACCGCGTACGACGCAGTCGAGGCCAGGTGGACTCGATCGAGCGGGCGCTCGACCAGGAGGCCGAGTGCTCCGACGTGCTCCATAACATTTCCGCCTGCCGCGGCGCTATGGACGCTCTCATGGCCAAGGTGATCGAAGGGCACATCCGCTTTCACGTTCTCGATCCGAAGACTGCTCCGACAGATGAACAGGCTCAAGCGGCCGACGATCTGATCTATGCCTTGCGGGCGTATCTGAAGTAGGACAGGCATCCTGCCTCTCTCGACTATTTATTTTGCTTTGACAAATCAAATTATATTCGATTAGACTCGATTTACATGAGCCGGGCCGAAGTGGAGACTGTATTGCGCTGCTATCCGCAGATCTACTTCGCCTGTCACCGGCGGCATGTGCGCGACGAAAAGACGCACCGCGTCCTGAGCGCGCACCAGGCCAGCATCCTCGACCATCTGGACGACGTGGAGGGTACGTCGCTGCTGGAGCTGGCGCGGCACATGGGCGTAACGGCTTCCACTATGTCGCTGACGGTGGACCGGCTGGAGCGCGGGGGTTATGCGCGGCGCGCTCGCAGCAAGCAGGATGGGCGGCGCGTCGATCTGCGGCTGACGCCGGCGGGCGTCCGCATCAAGCGCCAGCAGAAAGTGCTGGAGCCGGATCTGGTCTCGGCGATGCTCGCTCTGCTGGACGAAAAAGGGCGGCGGCGCGCACTGCGCGGTTTGGAGCTGCTGGCGGCAGCGGCGGTGGAGCTGGTCGCCTCCGGAAAAATGAATCGCATTCTGAAAGGAGATGCGGCATGAAGTGGGTGATATTCGCAGGGGGAGCGCTGTTTCTGCTGATCGCGCTGATGGCGCTAATCGGCGCGCTGCTTCCGGTCAAGCACTATGCGGCGCGCAAGGCGCGTTTCGGCCGGACGCCGGATGCAATCTACGCGGTGCTGGCCGGACCATCCGGCTGGCGCACGGACGTCAAGGCTTCCGGGCCGCTGCCGGAAAAGAACGGCCGCAAGCAATGGTGGGAGCAAGACAAGCGCGGTCAAAAGATCGCGTATGAGCTGGTGGAAGATTCGCCGCCGACCCGGCGCGTGGTGCGGATCGCCGATGCCGGGCTGCCCTTCGGCGGCGCGTGGACCGTCGAAATCGCGCCCCATGCCGCGGGTGGGTCGGAGGTGCGCATCGCCGAAGCGGGCGAAGTGTATAACGTGTTCTTCCGCTTTCTCTCGCGGTTCGTTTTCGGATATACGGGCAGTATCGAGGCGTATCTTCGCGATCTGGGGAAGACGTTCGGCGAAGCGGTCGACATTGAAGGCTGACCCTAAGCTTAGCTAAGCTGGAAAGGGCGTGAGGCATGGGACAGGAACTCGATTGCACCCTGCGGTACCGCAAGCGGACGCTTGCCGGTAAAGCCTACCTGGAGACTGCATACATCTTATTCCGCGGCGAAGAGCGGCTCAAGATTCCTTTTGAGCAACTGACGGGCGTACACGCGGCCGGCGGCGTGCTGAAACTGGAGTTCGCCGAAGGCCCGGCGCTCTTGGAACTGGGCGCGGCGGCCGCGAAGTGGGCGCACAAGATTCTCCATCCGCCCACGCGCCTCGAAAAGCTGGGCGTGAAGCCGGGCCTCGCTATTGCCGTGGAAGGCCGGCTGGAGGCGGAGTTTCTTCGTGAAATCGGCGAGGTGGCGGGAGCAACGGCTAAGGCCGATCTGCTGTTCTTTGCTGCGCAAAGGACCGCCGATCTGGAGCGGATCGCCAAGCTCGCAGCGCGCCTGAAACCGCGCGGGGCGTTGTGGGTGGTCTATCCGAAAGGCGTCGCTGCGATTCGGGAAATTGAAGTGATCGAAGCCGGGCGGGCAGCCGGACTCAAAGACAATAAAGTCGCCAGCTTTTCTTTCACGCACACGGCGCTCCGCTTCGCGTCGACATGCTGAAAGCCGGCGACGACAGGCCGGGAGGCCTGTCCCACAAGTCTCACAGCACAGGCGTCGGCGCAGCCGGCGTCTCGACATAGTGCGCTTTGACCTTGCGCGCCGCCGCGCGGCCCACCACGGCAGCCAGTTGATCTTCCGATTTGGAACGGACCAACTCCGAGCTGCCGAATTCCTTCAACAGGCGCAGCACGGTCTTCTCGCCCACCCCTGGGATGGCGTCAAGTTCCGACGTGAGCGTGCGCGCGTTGCGTCGCGAGCGGTGGAAGGTCACCGCGAAGCGATGGGCCTCGTCGCGAATCGATTGCACCAGGTGCAGGATGGGCGAGAAACGGTCGAGCACCACGGGCTCGTCCTCCTGCCCGTAGACGTAGATGATCTCCTCGCGCTTGGCGATGGAAGCCAGCGGCTGGTCCACCACTCCGATGGCCTCGAGCGCTCCCGCCGCTGCGTGAAGCTGGCCCAGTCCTCCATCGATCAGGATCAGGCCGGGCATCGGCAGCTTCTCTTCCCGGAGGCGGCTGTAACGGCGCGTCACCACCTCGCGCATGCTGGCAAAATCGTCGTTGCCGATCACTGTCTTGATGATGAACTTGCGGTAATCGGCCTTCTTCATGCGGCCTTCTTCCCAGACCACCATGCTGGCGACTTTGTCGGTGCCTTGAATGTGCGAGATGTCGAAGCACTCGATGCGCGCGGGCGCGTTGGGCAGGTTGAGGGCCTCCTGTAGCGCCTCCTGTATGGCGCGCGAGGAAGGCTTCAACACGCGGAAGCGCGCGTCGAAGCTGTGTTTGGCATTGTTCTGCACCAGATCGAGCAGCGCTTTTTTCTGCCCGCGCTGCGGCGTGCGGATCTCGACGCGGCGGCCGCGCTTTTCACTGAGCAGCTCCTCCAGCGCTTCGCGGTCTTCAAACTCCGCGGGCGAGTGGATTTCGGCGGGGACATATTGCTGGTCGAGGTAGAGCTGTTTGAGCAATGAGGAAAAGAACAGCGGCTCGTCGAAATCTTCCTGGTCTTCCCAGAAAAATTCGCGGCGATCCACAATCTGGCCGTTGCGCAGATGGAAGAGATTGAGCGCGACCAGCGGCGGCTCAGCGTAGAAAGCGAAGATGTCGACGTCGTCGCCTTTGGCGGCGGCCATCTTCTGCTTTTCCTCGATCTCCTCCACGGTAGTGAGCAGGTCGCGTAGCGAAGCGGCTTCTTCGAAGCGCGTGGCCTCGGAGGCGGATTCCATGCGGGCGCGCAATCCGCGGGCAAGATCGTTATGGCGGCCTTCGAGGAACAATCTCACGTCGCGGACGGCCCCGGCGTAGATATCGTCGGTAGTGAGGCCTTCCACGCAGGGGCCCAGGCAGCGGTGAATGTGAAACTGCAGGCAGGGCTTGGGATGGAAGCGGGTCAGGTCCACCTTGCATGAGGGGACCATGAAGTGGCGATGGATGAAGTGCACCAGGCGATGCGCCAGGTTGGCGGGGAAGTATGGCCCGAAGTAGGTGGCGCCGTCCTTGCGCAGGCGGCGGGTGACGTAGACGCGCGGGTATTTCTCGCTGGTGAGTTTGATGTAGGGGTAAGTCTTATCGTCGCGCAGCAGAATATTGAAACGCGGCTGATGCTGCTTGATGAGATTGTTTTCGAGGGCGAGCGCTTCCTTCTCGTTATCCACCAGAATGTATTCGATATCGCGCGCCTCCGCGATGAGCGTGCCGGTCTTGATGTCGCCCAGCTTGTCTTCGGAAAAGTAGCTGCGCACGCGCAGGCGCAGGGATTTGGCCTTGCCGACGTAAATGATGCGGCCGCCCGCATCCTTATAGAGGTATACGCCCGGGGAAAGCGGAAGCTGCGCTACTTTCTCGCGGAGTTCCATGGAGGGGATGACTCTATTTTAGCAGTGCGGCTCAGCGAGGAAAGTGTAAAGCCGGGTAATGCGCTAATAACAGCGCTTTACCTAAAGCCGCCTGAAAGGCGGCTGCAACCAGGATTGGCCGCCCCACTACTGGCCCCACACCGGGCTGCTGTTATTCCCCTGCGTGGTAAGTTGCCGGATCTGCGCGCCACTGAGCAGCGTGGTCCAGATCTGGTAAGATCCGCTGCGGTTTGAGCTGAATGCAATATGCACCCCGTCGGGCGCCCATGCAGGGTTCTCATTTTTGCCCGCGTCCTTGGTCAGTTGAATGTACTTGTGCGACGCAATCTCCATCACAAAAATATTGAAGCTCCCGGGCGCATAACCCTGCGTCCAGGCGAATGCCAGGTGCTCGCCATCCTGATTCCACGCGGGGTTCACGGCCTCACCGATGCCATTGGTGAGACGCTCGGGGTCGCCGCCATCGGAGTTCATGGTGAAGATCTGCGGCGTGCCGGTCCGGTCCGAAGTGAATGCGATCAAAGCCGGGTTCTTTGGATTCACCTTCGGCTCCACCTGTATCCATTTCGATAGATTGACCACATGCGCGCCGCCGCCATCCACGTTGGCGATGTAGATTCGATAGCCGTCGTCCGCGGAGGAATCGAACACGATCTGTTTGCCATCGGGAGTGAACGAAGGGTGAGCGGCGTAGTTTCCCTCGGGGTTGTAGAACATCAGCTGGCGTAGCGGATCCGCCGAAAAGAGGTAGATGCGCGCCGGCTTTCCCTCGCCGGGGTAGGCGGTGCAAGCGATCTTCGATCCATCCGGCGAAACGGCGGGCCCGGTGGCGACGAAGTTGAATTTCGTGATCTGCTTCTGATTCGATCCGTCCGGGTCCATCACCCAAATCTCTTTGTGGCCGGTACGGTCGGAGACAAAGTAGATGTGCGTACCGAAGAGAGACTTGCCGCCCAACTCCGCGAGGATATCCGCGGCAAACGCGTGGGCCGCTTTGCGCGCCCCGGCTTCATCCGCCGACCCGAGATAGCGGGCGCCGATCACCTGCGCATGAGCCGGCGTGTCCAGGTGCAAGTCGAAAAAATAACCGTACGCGACAAATACGTCATTCTGTATGGCGGCATAACCGAATGCCAGATAGTTAGCCGAAACCGGGGGGCCGGACCAATCCGACATCCACCGCCCGCCGCCTGTCGGCGTTGCCAGCATTTCATCGCCACGCCGGGGTTTTGGCAATTCCGCGGGAGCTGCAGGCTGCTGGAAATCGGCCGGCTGCTGTGGAATGAAGGCGGGGTACAGGGTTTTCGCCGCCATGGTGACGATGCCGGAATCCGCAATGTCCCCCCACAGCGTCTGATTGAACGCCGCCATGAACTGTTGCGCATCGCCGGCTCCGCGCAGGTCGGGGATAGCGATGATTCTCTTCTGCTGCTCTTTGACCACGTCGCCGCGAAAATCAACTTGCTGCGCGCTCAGCAATACGCCGGCGGCGGTAAGAGCCAGAGCGAGCCAGACGCGTATCCCCATCACCTGAGATTAACCCGAGGCAGCGCGGCTCGTCGAGTACCTTTCGTTAGATCTCGTTAGGTCCTGACGTTTACGGAGCCCTGCGTCGACGCTGTGTCTTATCTCGCCAAGGCGGCCAGTGGCGCTGTGTCGATCACATCAGAGTAGACATCCATCAACTGGCGCAGGTCGGCGATATCCTTTTCGAAGCAGTTGCAGAGCGGCGGGCGCACCGGGCCGGCGGGCATGCCGAGAATCTCCATCGCGGCCTTCATGACGGCGACCTCGTATCCTTTGACGCGCTCACGCAGGGCGTAGAGCGGGTGGACGTATTTCTTCATCAAGCCGTCCAGCCGCGCGAAATCGCGAGCCATACCGGCCTCCGCCAGTTCCACGGAAAGGCGCGGCGCGATGTTGGAAATGCTCGACGTGTAGGCCTGCACGCCCACGGCGAAATAGGTGGGCACGCAATCGTCGCCCAGGCCTCCGAGCCACGCCAGGCGATCGCCCACCGACTGCATGATGCGCTGGTACTTGCGCCCGTCGCCCTGGCCGTCTTTCCAAAAGGTGAGAGTGGGGACGCTGTCCGCCAGGCGCGCCACCATGCCCGGCGTGAAGACGGCCCAATCGCGGCTATAGACCATCAGCGGAAGTGCAGTCGCGGCGCCGATCTCCTGGTAATAGGCGGTCACGCCCTCGAACGGCGCGTTGTTGTAATAGGGAGGCAGCGCCAGGATGCACTCGGCCCCCGCCTTTTCGGCGCGCTTCGCCATATCGGCGCCGAGCGGGCCGTTGAATCCCGTGCCCGCCACCACCGGCATGCGGCCTGCCGCCGCTTGCACGGTCACCCGCACCACATCTTCCACCTCCGCGGGCGTCAGCGAATACAGCTCGCCAGTGCCTCCGGCGGCCACCAGCGCGCAGAAGGGATAGCGCGCCATCTCATCGACGTTGCGAGCCAGGGCATTGAGATCCAGGGAGAGATCCTGGCGGAAAGGAGTGACGGGAAATCCGAGGACACCTCGAATGCGTTCTCTGAGTGACATATTTCCAGTTTACTCTCGCGGCTGGGAATCAGAACACTTTGCGGAAGGTCAGATTGATGCGAGTGGCGCCGCTCAGCGGATGCCGCCCGTCCTTTAGCGGAGCGACGCCGTGATAGACGAAGCGCGCGGGACCGCCCCACACCGCGATGTCGCCGCTTTCCACGCGCAGGCGGCGCACCGGCTCGGAGCGGTGCTTGCCGCCCCACAGGAACACGGCAGGCAGACCGAGCGAGACGGAGACTATGGGAGCCCAGGCATCCTTCTCGTCGCGGTCCTGATGCAGGCCGAGTTTGGCGCCTGCCACGTATCGGTTGATCAGGCACGCATCGGGGTCATAGTCGGCGAACCCAGCCTCGGCGGCGGCGCGTGTAGCGAGCTTCAGGAATAACTCGGGCATCGCCGGCCAGGGCGATCGAGTGTCGGGGTCCACAGGGTCGTACCGGTAGCCGCTGCGGTCGGAAACCCAACCCACGCGGCCGCAGTTGGTCATCGCGACAGACATAGTGTAGCCGCCGGGAGTCACCAGGTGGCGGAATGGCGCGGCCTGCGCGATGCGCGCCACTTCTTCGACCAGCGCAGCCGCTTCCTTAGTGGCGAAGCCGCGCAACAGAACCGCGCCCTCTTCCAGCTGCTCGCAGGAGCGCGGCAACGGATCGTTGTCGAATAGAGAAGTCATACCGAGTGGTGGAAGAAGGCCATACCTTATCATCGCCCGGTGTGGAGTGCGTTAGTTCTCGGTGGGTTTCTCGGCAGCCTCGATAACGATCACTTCGACCGGCCCTTTGCCCGCTTGCAGTCTTAGACCTGACTGTTCCTGTATTGCGGTGAAAAGCGAAGGTCCCAGAACGTCGGCGGCTAGCTGTCCAGGCGGCGCTGGCTGCGCCATGTCCGCATCGGGAGTGAACGTAAGCTCGATATCGTAAGTGCCATCCAAACCCGTCTTATCCACAACTGTGCGCCCGAGCAGAGTGGTAGACGATCGGCCAACCGACTCATGCGGCTGTGTTGACCGAAAATCCGGCCCGGACCGGGGTTTAGGTCCAGACCCATACTAATGAATTAGTATGCGCCCAGCGGATCTGAGCGGCGTGCTTGCCGCGCCGATTTTTCTGCTCCTCGAATGAGCCCTAAAACGGCCTTGAATACTGGATCACCCGCGACAACGCCGTAGTGTAGACAGCCGCGCTCCAACTCCCGGATGACCACTCGGAAACCGGCCCTAAACGGGCATTGGAGGAGCCCGGTAGGCTCATTACCGGCCTTTGGCTCGAGTCCCGGCACATCGTCGGACCGCCCGTGGCGCCTTCCCGGCGCGAGGCGGACTGCCGAAGCCGCAGCCCATTTCCACGCGCTTCCCAGACGCCGCCTAAATCTAGTTAGTTCGCAAGAAGGTGGCGTACGACTCCGCCTATGGACACTGCCTCTGGCGCATAATGGGCCGAGACCGCGCCCAGAAAAGCGAAGAACAGCAGCGTCCAAAGAAACGGCGCTATGGTTTTAGCGAACACCGTCTTCATCCAGTGTTGGTGTTCGATTTGGCCTAGACGGCGGTAAAGCGCAGCGCTGAACACGCCGTCCAGCAATACTTCAGCGAGAAATTCCGGCCCAAGCACGACGAAGTTGATGACGTGCCAGATCACAAAGAAAATGGAAATGGCGCCGGCGATGAACAGCGCGACGACTATAAGTTCGTCAAGGTCGCCGAGGATATCGAAAATGTCTAATAAATCCAGCCAGGAGAATCCGTCACCGGGATTCTTCTGTCTGGGCTGAGTTGGTGCGCGCGCTGTAATTGGTCTGGCGACGCCGGCGCCCGCCCACTGCCAGGTTCTCTGTTGATAGAGAATCCAGAAGCGAACCAACCCGAGGAATCCGGCGTAGGCAATGGCAACGGAAATAATATACCGGAGCGCCATGTTTTGAAGGTGCAGGTGGAGTAAGGCGATGGAGGTCAGCAAGCCGAGCAAGGCGGTGGCCGACACCAGTGTCAGCGTTTGGCTCCGTGGCCTGCTGGTGCGGAATAAGTGCGCCCGCAGGCGCGCGACAACGTCCCAACGGGTGAGACTCTTGGGAGAAATGGGTTCCGATGTGGTGATGGCCACCTCCGTGATCGTCATTCGACAAGAAAAGGTACGTAGTCCACGACGAATTGTTCAAGAGAATCTATAATCCGGCGCTTCGGAGCAAAAGGGAAAGCACACCAGATGAACGACGGCGAGCTACATCAAAGCTGCTCGCGTGGGTTGCGAATCGATGGCCACGGATCCTCTGGTCCGGATACCGCGCTCGCGTGGGCCGTGTGCGGGTCTGGGAATAGTTGGTATCGAGACATCGGGGACTTCGTGGGAACGAGTCGGGCGCTTCTGGAACCTTGGGCGACTCTACCACCCCACGCGGAGGAACTGGAGCCGGCGAAGCGGTGCTGGAGGCGCGACCATGACGTTGAACATGCGCCCCCTGTCCGTGACTATCCTCGCATGGGTGTATCTCGGAGTGGGTACGATCGGCTTTGTTTCCCACTTTGCCGGGATTCACGCGAGGAATGCGATTCGATACGATGGCATCTCAGTCGAAATCGTCGAGGTTCTGGCGATTGTCTGTGGAGTATTTATGCTCGGCGGCCGTAACTGGGCGCGCTGGCTTGCGATCGCCTGGATGGCATTCCATGTAGTCCTGAGCGCCTTTGGCGCGTTCCACGAGCTCGCCATCCACTCTCTGTTCTGTGCCGCCATTGCCTGGCTTCTCTTTCGTCCCACCGCCAGGCGGTATTTTCGTGGTGAGCGAATGGACCCGACATGAGTACAGAGAGTCCCGATACCTGTTCACGGCGACCTGCGTAACAGGCAAACAGGACGGGCAGACGTGGCTTCGATCGGGACCAGCTGGTCCGGCTTGTCCAAAAACTGCCGGCGTGTTCTCTGAGCTTGTCGGCTCCGGCCTGCCTTTTTGTGTTCCACCTGTTTGGTTCCGGCTACGCCGCGGTAGGAGCTGGCATTAGAACTCGACTTGGGCCTAGCAGGCGGATTTGCGCAGAGGGTCGCTGGGGTCGCAAAACCATGAAAGACTGTAAGTATGCGCCCCGCGGCCCAGTGCGATCTCCCCTATGGCAAGGGCCAACTGCGGGTTTCCGTCCCAGGCGACAGGCTGGCGCCCCGCGAGGCCGATCCCATCGGCGATGAGACGCGCGCTGTGAGGGAAGCGCTGGAGAATCCAATCGGGACCGACCCCCTCCGTGAGATTGTGCGCCCCGGTGAGCGCGTGGCGATTGTAGTTAACGACATCACGCGGCTCACGCGGACGGACTTGATGCTGCCGCCAATCATCGACGCCCTGAATGCGGCAGGCGTTCCCGACCGGGACATTTTCATCGTATTCGCGCTCGGCATCCACCGGAGCCAAACGGACGAGGAGCGCAGGCTAATCGCCGGTGAAGAGACTTACGCGCGAATTCGATGTTTCGATCATCTTGCCACAGACGATGCGAGCCTGGTGGAAATTGGCACGACCAGCTTCGGCAACCGGGTGGAGATCAATCGTGAAGTTTGGGAGGCCGATCGCATCATCCTCACCGGCGAGATCATTTACCACCTCATCGCCGGTTACTCAGGCGGGCGGAAGAGTCTGGTTCCGGGCGTCGCCGGGTTTCGCACGACTACGTTTAATCACCGCATGATATTCGACCCGGACTGCCGCTCGGGCAAACTGGATGGCAACCCCGCGCACGAGGATCTGCTGGAAGGGTGCCGCATGGCCGATCCCGATTTCATCGTGAACGTGGTGCTGAGCCCCGATGGCAAACTGATCCGCGTGGTGGCCGGCCATTACGATCTCGCGCACCGGGAAGGATGCCGCACGGTGGACCGCATGCTGCGCGTGGAGGTGGACGCCCCTTACGATCTGATTGTCGCTTCGGCCGGCGGTTTTCCCTTGGACATCGATTTGCGCCAGGCCCACAAAGGCCTGGAGAACGCCTGCCAAGCGCTGCGCCCGGGAGGCTCCATTCTGTTTTACGCCGAGTGTCCGAGCGGCGCGGGCATCCGATCCTTTGAGGATTACGTGCGCCGCTATCGAGACGATTTCGAAATGCGCGAGGCGCTGTCGCGCGAATTCGTGGTGGGAGGTCACAAGGCATATTGGGTGGCCCGGCTCGGACGCCTGTATAATGTGCATCTGGTGTCGGGTCTCGATCCGGATTTCGTGCGGCGCTGTCACTTCACTCCGGTCTCTCCCGCTCAACATGAAGCGGCTCTGCGAAATTTGCTCCGGCAGGCCGGAGCAGAAGCGCGCGTGGCGGCGATCCCTTATTCCGGGGTGACGCTGCCCGCGGTCCAGATGGCACAGGAGGTCTTATTATGACGACAACTTCAATGCAATTGCAGCAATCATTGCAAAACTATGTAGGCGGGGAATGGGTGGATACGGCGGAGCACGATGTGGTGCGGCTGCCGTATGACGGCACGCCGGTGGGAGAAGTGCCGCGCGCCGGCCGGGATCTGGTCGAAAGGGCGGTGGCCGCGGCTCGCGAAGGATTCCATGCGATGCGCGAGCTGGCCAATTACGAGCGCGCCGATCTGCTGTTGCGCGTGGCGGATCTGATTCGGCGGGATCTGGCCGAATACACGCAAATCGTCTGCGCGGAAACCGGCAAGCCGATCAAAGAGGCGAAGGTGGAGGTGGAGCGCGCCCTGCAGACGCTTGTAGCCGCGGCCCACGAGGCGCGGCAACTTCGCGGGGAAGTGGTCCCGATGGACTTCTCGGCGACCGGGAAGGGGCGGATGGCGATGACGGTGCGCGAGCCCATCGGCGCGATCGCCTGCATTACGCCGTTTAACGTGCCTCTGAATCTGGCGCTGCACAAGGTTGCTCCCGCGCTGGCCGGGGGCAATGCGGTGATTCACAAACCCGCTACCAAGACGCCCCTCAGCGCATTGCGGCTGGCTCGAAGCATGGAAGAGGCGGGCGTTCCGAAGTCCGCGTACAACGTGCTCACCGGCAGCGGCGCGCAGATTGGAATGGCGCTGGCGGAGCATCCCGGCATCGCTATGCTCACCTTCACCGGGAGCCCGGAAGTGGGCCGCACGATCAAGGCCCGCGCCGGTTTCAAGAAGGTGACCCTGGAATTAGGAAACAACTCCGCGGTGATTATCGAGCCTGGGTCGGACCTGGACGCTGCCGTATCGCGCACGGTGCAGGGGGCCTTTGCGCATAGCGGGCAGGTCTGCATCTCGGTGCAGAGGGCGTTCGTGCATCGGACGATTGCGGGGGAGTTCGTGGAGCGGATGAAGGCCGCTACAGAGGCGCTCAAGATCGGACACCCGTACGAGCAGTCGACCGATATCTCTTCGTTGATCGACGAGACGGAGGCTGTCCGCATTGAGAAGTGGATCGAAGAGGCGGTGGCGGGCGGCGCCAAAGTGGTGACGGGCGGCAAGCGCACGCATGCGACTGTCAGCCCGGCGATTCTGACCGACGTGCCGGCTACGTGCCAGATCTCATGCCAGGAGGCCTTTGGACCGGTGGTCGCCGTGTATCCATACGACCATCTGGAGAGCGCCATCGAACAGGCCAATGCAACGCCTTATGGATTGCAGGCGGGCATCTTCACCCCGGATCTGCAGCGCGCATTCCAGGCGGCGCGCAAGCTGGAAGTGGGCGGAGTGATGATCAACGATATTCCGATGTACCGCGCGGATCACATGCCCTACGGCGGCGTGAAGGGGAGCGGCATCGGGCGCGAGGGTCCCCGGTACGCCATCGAAGAGATGACGGAACTGAAGTTGATCTGCTGGAAGGTTTAGCGGGACAGGCCCGCGCAGGTTTGCAACCTTCAGCAAGACGCTGCTTCGGCCTCAGCCCGCATCTGAGACCAGATGGTAGCGGCGATGGGGATCCTGCGGTCCGCTGCCGATTTCCGCTACCAGACCGCGCTCTATCAGCGACACAAGACGCGTTCGGGCCGCGCGTGGAGACAGTCGGATTCGCTTGGCGATCTGGGATGTTGAAAGCCCGCTCCCGGAACTTGCGGCCAATGCGCGAAGGATAGTCTGGTCCCTTTCGTCCTTTGCCGGGGCGTGACGGCGTACGGCGGAGAGCGTCACGCGAAAATGCGTCCCGATCTCTTCAAAACGCGGAGCGTCCAATCCGCGGTCATGGCAGGCGGCGGTCATCCGTTGGATGCCGCTGCCCCATTGCTCGATCAGCCCCAGTTCCTGAAAGACCCGGCCGATGACGCGGTTGCGGAGTTTGGAAATTCCTTTTTGGATGTCTTCGATAGTCAGGCCGAAGGGGAGCAGGCCGGGGTTTTCAATCTCCAGGCGATCGTCAAACAGGGCGGCGCGGATGGGAGCGCCAGGTTGAGCGTAGTCGGCGTGAACAATCGCGTTCATGATCGCTTCGCGGACAGCTATTACCGGAAACGTCCAAAGATCGGTTCGCTTCACGGCTCCGATGACGGCTTCGCGCGTCATGTGTTTCCGCAAGAAAGTAATGACTTCCTCAGCGGCTCCGGGAAGATAAGACCGGACCTCCGTAGAATCCAGTATCCGGCGGCGGTCGCTGCCCGCGAACCGTCCGGCCTGGATCCAGGCATCCGGGAAATGTTTTAGCCTTGAGCCGCCGAACAGGAGGACGCCGCCGATGGTTGGCGCGATCCGGCCCTGGTAGCCGGTCGTCAACTTGAGACTCTGCAGCCCGTGGGGCGTCAGTCTCCGAATAGGCTTGAAGAACTCGGAAGCAGCTCGGAAGTCGATCGCTTCCGAGTTCAAATCCGGCATAGGCTGTTCGTCGAACGAGGAGACCCGGTTATAGCGCCGCATCTCCTCGATCAGGAATGAGTCCGCACGCCGGTTCGTTGAGCCCACGCGGACGAAAACACCCTCCACGTTACCCAGTCGATTGAGGTAGTGCGGCCGATTGGGACTCGGATAGATCTCAACCGCCAATACCTGAGTCTTTCTCCACGGCATCACTTCCATGGAGGGAACCAACTTTGGAGAAATGCTATCGGCAATCAGGTTGGCGAGGCGCTCTTCTTCCGCCAGCACATCGCGGATGCCCTTGACCTTTTTCGCGCCGTCCTCGACTCCAAGCATAAGGATGCCGCCCGAAGTATTGGCGAACGCGACAAGAGCCCTCAAAACGCCGTCCGGCGAGGAAAGATCGCGCTTGAACTCCAGCGTCTTGCCTTCGTGCCGGCTCAGGATGGTCATCAGATCCACAACTCTGCATTTTACTCGGAAGCAGAGCCGGGAGCAAAGCTTCCGAGTACGCCGCAGAGCCGGGCGTTGCGTCAAGCCCGTGCCTGGCTGCGGTGAAACGCAATTCGAGGTTGTTCACCGTCGCGCCCTTCGCGCCACGCATCGCCTTAGGTCGCCAG
Organism: Bryobacteraceae bacterium; assembly: GCA_049522755.1. GTDB lineage: Bacteria > Acidobacteriota > Terriglobia > Bryobacterales > Bryobacteraceae > PALSA-243. The sequence goes on from JBEKNN010000076.1 coordinate 28,596, forward strand.
AGGGCTAGTGGATCTCCGGTTCCTCCGGCGGCGCATCGCGTACCAGGAAATCGAAATCGCAGCCTTGGTGGGCCTGGGTAACGCGCTCACGGTAAAGAGAGAGATATCCGCGATCCTCTTTGGGGACCGGCCGGGTCCATTGCGAGCGGCGTTTCGCGAGCTCGGCATCGGGCACGAGGAGATCCAGACGCCGATTGGGAATATCCAGCGTAATGGCGTCGCCGTCCCGGACCAGGGCGAGCGGGCCTCCCACATAGCTCTCCGGCGACACGTGCAGTACGCACGTGCCATATGACGTGCCGCTCATACGCGCATCGGAGATTCGTACCATGTCGCGCACGCCGCGCCGCAATAGCTTGTTGGGAATCGGAAGCATTCCCCATTCCGGCATGCCCGGACCGCCGAGCGGCCCTGCATTCTGCAGCACGAGAACCGAATTCTCATCCACGTTCAGATCCTCGTGGTTCATGCGTGCGTCCATGTCCCGATAATCCTTGAATACTACCGCCGGTCCCGCGTGCTGCCAGAAGCGCCGGTCCGCGGCGGAGGTTTTGATCACGGCGCCGTCCGGGGCGAGGCTTCCGTAGAGAATTGCCGTACCGCCGCCATCGAACAACGGGGCTTCGCGTCCGCGAATCACGTCGCGGTTCACCACGCGCGCGCCATCCAGATTCTCGCCGAGCGTCTTGCCGTTCACGGTGCGGCAATCGAGATGCAGAAGATCCTTGATCTCAGCCATTAGCGCGCGTAAGCCGCCCGCGTAATAGAAGTCTTCCATGAGGAACTCGCCGGATGGGCGGATATTGGCGAGCAGGGGAACCTGCCGCGCGATGTCGTCGAAGAGACGCAGCGGCAGATCGATGCCGCGCCGCCGCGCCAGCGCCACCAGGTGAATGATGGCGTTGGTGGAACCGCCGATAGCCATGTCGACGGTGATCGCGTTCCTGAAAGCGGCGAGCGTCAGGATGTCATCCGGCTTCGAATCTTCCCACACCATATCGACGATCCGCCGGCCGCTATCCATGGCCATGCGAACGTGGTTGGAGTCCGCCGCGGGAATGGAGGATGCGCCGGGCAGCGTCATGCCCATGGCCTCGGCAAGGGCGGTCATGGTGGAGGCGGTGCCCATGGTCATGCAGAAGCCAAACGATCTGGCAATGCCGCATTCGATGGCGTTCCAATCCCCATCACTCAGGTTTCCCGCGCAGCGCTCCGTCCAGTATTTCCAAAGATCGGTGCCGCTGCCGAGCGGCTTGCCGTTCCAGTTGCCGCGCAGCATCGGCCCGGCGGGCAGGAAAAGCGCCGGCAGATTCATGCTGATGGCGCCCATCAGGAGCGCGGGCGTCGTCTTGTCGCAGCCGCCCATCAGGACCGCGCCGTCGATCGGCAGGCTGTGCAGCGCTTCCTCGGTATCCATCGCCAACAGATTCCGGTACAGCATGGGGCTGGGCTTCATGTAGGTCTCGGTAATCGAGAACGCCGGGACCTCGACGGGAAAGCCGCCGGCCTGCCACACGCCGCGCTTGACGGCCTCAGCGCGCTCGCGCAAATGGGCGTGACAGGGATTGATCTCGCTCCAGGTGTTCACGATCGCGATTATCGGCTTCCCGGTGAAGTCTTCGCGGCGGTAGCCCAGTTGCAACATCCGCGAGCGATGGCCGAAACCGCGCATCGTATCCGGCCCGAACCAGCGGTAACTGCGTAAATCTTCCGGTCTCTTCTTGGTTGTCATGTCAGTGGCGTGGCATTAGTCGAGCGACGCGGATTTGCGTGGCTACGGCTCCGGCCAACAGTATATCGTCAGAACCCGCCCGCCCGCGTCCTACCGGCCTGAGATGGTTTTAAGATAACCGAAAAGCTCAGGTTTTGCGAATCCACGCGGGTTCCGCAAGTGGTTCACAACCGCCGGCCTGTCTTTCCATGGCGCTACGAAGAAGACAGGCCAGGAGGCCTGTCCTACTAGCACTTGAAGTCCTGGAAGGTCGAATGGCGGTCCGAGCCGTGCTCTAATGCGATGTCCTTGCGTTCGTAATCGATATGCAGAGCCGAAACCACCATCAACGCATTCGCAACCTGCATGCGCAGGGTGAACGGATGCGCCGGGTCGCTCTGCAGGCCGGGGAAGAGATCGGAGAGCAGCAGGTGACGGCAGGCCAGCGGGGGAAAATCGGCCAGGCGCTTTTCGCCGGCGAGGCCTTGCGGGCCGAATACCTGCACCACGGGCGCGCCGGTATTGTCGTCTTCGAACTCGATGTTCATGATGGCCAGCAAACAATCGCGCTTACGGTCGCGGGCGCCGCCGATCACATGAGCTCCGGAGACAATGTAGTCGCTGGCGAGGCTGCCGCGCTGATCCACCTGCCGGTACGATTTCGCGACCGCTCCGCCCGGCCGGAAATGCGTCATGGCGACGCGGCCCCAATTCACGGCGCGGACTTCGACCTTGTTCAAAGAGTGCGAAGTCTTGGGAATGGTCGCGGCGCCAAAACCGCCCGAGAAGCCATCGGGCAGCGGCAACGCGGCGGCATCAATGCGGCAACTCTGGAATTCGCTCAGCCGCACCACACCCTGGTCGGCAACTTCGGCGGGCTGAATTCGCTGCGCGTACTTTTCGTCGTGATTGGAGACCCAGCCGATGGCGCCCTCGCCGGTGGTGACGAACGGCATCATCCACAACGCCTCTTCGGCCCAGCGGCTGGCGCTCAAATACATGCGCGATTCCAGTTGCAGATCGCCGATGCGCACCGCCTTGAAGACCATCGGCGTATACACCATCGCCTGCGCTGGAAACGACTGCTTCGGCCCGTAGGGCGTCGCTCGCGCCGGCTTCACCGGAGCGTCGGCCTGGAAGTGCAGCGGGTGCTCCACGGTGAAACTACCGCCGGAACGGCCCTTCATAAAGGTGTACGCGAACGGGACGCGGTTGCTCGCGTTCTGGACAACGATCACGCCGCCATCCTTCAACTTCGGCTCGTTCAGCGGGGCAATGGCGAAGGCCTCGCCGGGCGTATCGGCGGTCCTCAGATCGGCCACGGTAAAGAGCACCGTCTGGTGCGGGCGCAACTCGAAGCTGCGCTGCACCACCGTCCGGCCCAGACGGTCCACCGCCCGCAGGCTGCCGTAGGATTCCTCTTCGTTGGGATTGAAGAGCGCGAATGCGCAGTGATACTCCGACAAGGCCGGAAACGGCATGGAATAGTTGAAGCGCCCGATCACCTGCTGCGGCGGCGCCGGATGCGCGTGGACGTTGTCGAAATTGCCGGGCAGATCCCAGCGTACGAAGCCGGCGCTAAAGAGATCGCCCGCGCGCGCCACCTGCCCCGGCGAGGGCGCCACGCGGATTTTGGCGCCGCCGAAGAAAGAATCGCGCCCCGCCATCCGGCTTAGGTCGAGGAGCGTCGGCCGCATGGCGGGGATTTCCACCTTGCCCGCGTTATCCAGCTTGATCTGGTTGCCGGTGTGATCAAACAGCAGGATCTGATACTCAGTAGCGTAGCGCGTATCGCGATACCCATCCACGCCGGGAAAGCAAGTTGCGGTCAACAGCAACTCAGTGGAGAGATTCTGCGCGGGGTCGGCCGCGATGAACGGCGCGGCGACATCCAGCCAGCAAGCGCCGGACGGGGCCGGAGCTATCTCAGCCGCCTGTTGGGCAGCTTGCGCCGGCGAAGCGGAAGCGGCGAGAACGGACCCGGCCAGACCCGAGAGAAAAGTACGGCGGTCAATCGTCGTCATGGCAGTTACCCTGTGGTTTGGCAGGCTAAAGCATACCCACCATTTGAATCAGTATACCTTCACTTTCGCGCTAGCCGCCGCTTCCTTCAGCCGCCGGTCGAAAGTCCACAGCACGCAGTGAGAGAGCAGCGAGGATGCGATCAGGTGCATGTCGATCCAGCCGACTCCAAGCCCCCAGAGCTTGCGGTCTTCGATCAGTTGCAGGATCTCGGCGTCCGTCGCGGTTTTGGCGCGCGGCAGCACGCCG
>JBEKNN010000077.1:0-32416 GCA_049522755.1 Bryobacteraceae bacterium
TGCAGAAATCGATATCGATATCGGGCATGCTGACGCGCTCCGGGTTGAGGAAGCGCTCAAATAGCAGGCCATACTGCAGCGGGTCGATATCGGTGATGGCCATGGCATAGCCGACCAGGCTGCCGGCGGCCGACCCACGGCCGGGTCCCACGGGAATGCCGATGGATTTCGCGTAGTAGATGAAGTCCCAAACGATGAGGAAGTAGCCGGAGAACTTCATGGTCTGGATCATCTTGATTTCGCGTTCCAGACGCTCGATGTATTCCGGGATGTCATGTTTCAGCAAGCCCTTGGCGCGCATAGCCTCGAGGCGCGGGCGGCGTTTTTCGAAACCCTCTCGGGCGATGTATTCGAAGTAGGTGTCGATGGTGTGGGTGGGAGGAACGTCGAAGCGCGGGAATGGCTCGGCGACCTTTTGCAGGCTGACGTGGCAGCGCTGGGCGATATCCCAGGTGCGGTCGACGGCATCTTCGAGCTCGCCGAAGAGCTCCATCATTTCGTCGCGCGACTTCAGATAGAAGTCGGACGTGCTCCAGCGCATCCGGTTCGGGTCGCTCATGGTCTTGCCCGTCTGGATGCACATGAGAATCTCGTGCGCGCGCGCATCGTCTTTGCGGAGATAGTGAGAGTCGTTAGTGGCGACGAGCGGGAGTCCGGTTTCCTGCGAGAGACGATTCAGCTCGGGAGTGAGCTTCTTATCCTGGTCTAAGTGATGGTCTTGAACCTCGAGGAAGAAGTTATTACGGCCGAGTATGTCGGAGTAAGTGTGCGCGAGGCGGCGTGCGTCTTCGTACTTATCGGATAGGATGGTCTCGGCGATGTGGCCGCGGAGGCAGGCGGAGAGACCGATGAGTCCTTTGGAATGCTGCGCGAGAAGGTCGAGATCGATGCGCGGCTTGTAATAAAAACCTTCGAGGTAAGCTGTGGAGACGAGCTTGGTGAGATTGCGGTAGCCTTCCTGATTCTCGCAGAGCAGAACAAGGTGGTTGTAGCGGTCCTGATCGGACCGGGTTTTGTGGCCCTGTTGGGAAACGTACACCTCGCAGCCGATCACGGGATGGACGCCGTTGGCTTTGGCGGCGTTATAGAACTCGACGGCGCCGAAGAGGTTGCCGTGATCGGTCATGGCCACCGCCGGCATTTTTTGCTCGGAGACGAGCTTCATCAACTCGCCGATATCGCAGGCGCCATCGAGCAGGGAATAGTCGGTATGGCAATGCAGGTGGACGAAGGACATGGTTCAGCGGCTCCTCGGACCGGATACACTCCGGGCGGTGCGGGGAGGGTGGGTGTTCCTATTGTACTGCGGGTGAGGGGGATTTATGGGAGGCGATTCGGATTCGACGCAGAGACGCAGAGGCGCGGAGTTAAGCGCAGAGAAGAAAACCTTCATTCTTCTGTTTGGTGTTTTCTCTGCGTTGCCTCTGCGCCTCAGCGTCTCAGCGTCGAGATCGAGCTATCTACTCCAGTCCCGCTTCCCGCAGAAACTTCGCCGATTCCTCCGGCGGCGTGGGGTTAATAAAAAAATCCGTTCCCCACTCGAAGCCCGCCGGTTTGGTCAGCGCGGGAACAATCGTCACCCGCCAGTGATAGTATTCGAGCGGGGCTTCCTGCACCGGCGCCGTATGCACAATCAGGTTATACGCCGGCCGCTCCAAAACCTTTTCCAGCTTCTTCACCGTCGAGCGCAGAATCCACGCCAGGTTCTGCAGCGTGGGCGCGTCGGCGTCTTCGAAATGCGAGCCGTGCCCCTTGGGCAGCATCCAGGTCTCGAACGGAAACCGCGGCGCATACGGCTGAATCACCATGAAGCGATCCGTCTCCGTCACCAGCCTCGCCCCCGCCGCGCTCTCCTGGCGGATGATGTCGCAGAAGATGCAGCGTTCCTTCTGCTCGAAGTAGCGTTGCGCCCCATCCACCTCCTCTTTCACGCTGCTCGGCACCACGGGCAGCGCGATGAGCTGCGAATGCGGATGCTCCAGCGATGCGCCCGCCGCCGCCCCGTGGTTCCGGAAGAGCACGATGTGGCGGAAGCGCCGGTCTTTCTTCAGATCGTTCACGCGCTCCTTGAAGGCCCACAACACCTCCTCGATCTGCCGCTCCGGCATCTCGCCCAGCGTGGCCGCGTGGTCCGGCGTCTCGATAATCACTTCGTGCGCGCCAATGCCGTTCATCTTGTCGTACATGCCGTCGCCCTGGCGGTTCAGCTCGCCTTCGATTCCCAGCGCGGGAAACTTGTTGGGGACCACGCGCACGCGCCACCCGGGCTCGTCGCGACCGCCGCTGTTGCGGTAGGCGAGTATTTCCGGCGGCGTCTTCGCCTCGTTGCCGTAGTCGAACGGGCAGGCGGCGGGCTTCGAGAACGTGACCGGCTGGCGGATGAAATCGCTGGGGCGCTTGGCGCGGCCGGTCGCAATGATGACCCATCGCCCCGTGACTGGGTCTTTACGCAATTCGGGCAAGTCACGATTATAGCGTGCAGGAACAGTCTAACCGCGCCCAAATGCGTCGCGGATCCACTCGATCCGTGGCGCCCGTTCGAGAACCACGCTCACCACATCGAACCGCATGCACTCCGGCGGCGTTCCCGCGCGCCGCGCAAAATCCCGAGCTGCCAATTGCAGCCGTTGTTGCTTTTCGGGATCCACGGCCCGGCTGGGCTCGCCAAATTCGTCCGTTTGCCGGGTCTTCACTTCCACGAACACCAGGGCCGTGCCGTGCCATGCCACAATGTCGATTTCCCCCGACCCCGACCGTGTGCGGTAGTTGCGCGCGATCACCGTACATCCGTGCCGCGTCAGGTAACGGTGGGCCAAATCCTCGCCCAAACGGCCATGGTCGTGTTGCAGGGAGCGGCGCCTTAAAGCGTCCGCGGCACGGTAGAGCAATCCCATCACCTGGAATTAGTGGGATGGCCTCGGCGGAACTCTCTCTTTTTTTGGGGGAGGGGTATTGGGAATGCAGGTGTGAAAACGGGAGGCTGAGTTGCGTGGCAGGAGGCCATCGCAACTCGTTCAGAGAAAAGCTACTTAGTTGGCCTAATGTGCGTTGCGGCGCACGCGGGACAGCACCGGAGGGACGCAGAGCAGCAATCCGAGACCCGCCATCAATACCCAGGTTGACGGCTCTGGATTGACCATCGGCGTATTCAGCCCGACAAATTCCTGGTTGCCGGCGGATTGCGCGGTGGGGGTGTAGATGACCAGATTCTGTTCATCCGAGGTTGTCTGAGCAGTTGGAGTCGCGGCTGTAACCAGGTTGTAGGCATTTACCTGGTTGGCAGTCGCGGCGGCATCCAGGGGGTTATCCTTTATGCCTACATCCACGCCGGCCGGCAGCATCAGATTCCAGATGGCGTACTGAAAATCCGCGATCGTTTGCGCGTTGCCGCCAGCTGTGGCCGTATTCAACTCTGTCATCAGTACAGCGGCCACGTCATATGCCTGGACCTCGGTGAGGGTGTGCCCCGAGATGGTCGCATAGCCGCTGCTGAACTCTACACCGGACAATGAGGCGTTCGTCTCTACGGAGAAGTCGAGGGCGCCCGAAGGGACAACAGTTCCAGCCGAGATAAAGTCGCAAACCAGTTCTGCGACGTAAGTACCGCCAATGGTAGCGCCCACCTCCCCGTCGTAGGTATTGTTCTGCGAGTTGGTGGTGCCGTTCCCTTGCGTCGCGGGCAGTGTTATGAAATCAACGACCACAATCGAATTCGCGAACGCCACTGAACCGGCGGCCGATACCATCATTATTGCCAGGATAAATTTCTTCACTTGTTGTTTGTCCTTCTCTGCTTCCTGAGTCAGACTAGCAACGAGCTAAATAATGAGCAATGATACCTATCCGCCTACCAGTTCTATTTTCGTCCCAGTACTCTTCGCTTGAAATGCTCCTAATCTTCGCCCTTTATTCGCTAAGTGCTTCAAATTCAAACTCCATCGCCTTCCCGCGGACCAAATAGCATAGATAGTACTCCCAAAAGCGCCGGTAGCGGGGAAAGTGGTTCACCAGGAATTCAAATCCCAACCACCGCCAAAACGCCAGCAACTTGACGCGCACCGAAACTTCCCGGAAGCGGGCTTTGGTATAGTAGCCGAAGCCCCCGTGGTTCTCGCCGAAGTAGCGGAAACTAAAGCTATTTAGGTGGCTTTTGTGGGTCGGGTCGCAAAACGAGCTGAAGTCCGTATAATGCGGCGTTTCGATCCGCACCGTCCCCCCGGTCCTCACCAACCGGTGAAATTCCTCCATGGCGCGGATTACGTCGCTCAAATGCTCGATCACGTGGATCGCCGTCACCCGGTCGAACGATCCATCCGCAAATGGGTAAGGGAAGCGATCCAAATCGGCCAGGACGTCGGCCCTGCTGGCGGGATTGCGGTCGAGTCCGATAGAACCGGGCTGCTTCCGTATCCCGCAACCGACGTCGAGTATCCTCATCCGCCAGCCCTGGCGATGCATTCCTCCAGCATCTGCACCGCAAAATCGCACTGATCGCGACTCACCACCAGCGGCGGACACAGGCGGATGGTCGAATCGCCTGCGCCCAACACCAGCAGCCCTTGGTGGAATGCGCGATCCACGATGGCGTCGCGCAACCGTGGCGCCGGCTCCCGCGCCGCCTTGTCCACCACAAATTCGACTCCGATCATCAATCCCAACCCCCGCACATCGCCCACGCATGCAAACCGCGCCGGCCAATCGCGGATGCGGTCCATCAAATAGGCTCCCATGCGCGCGGCGTTTTCCACCAACTCCTCTTCCAGCAGCGCTATGGTCGCCAGAGCCGCCGCGCACGCCACCGGATTGCCGCCGAACGTCGAAGCGTGCGCGCCCGGAGGCCAGGTCATCAACTCCCGCCGCGCCACCGTGGCCCCTAGCGGCATACCGCTGGCAATTCCCTTGGCCACCGCCATAATATCGGGCACGGCGCCGAAGTGCTCGGCCGCAAACATCTTGCCGGTGCGCCCCATGCCGCTCTGCACCTCGTCGAAAATCAGAAGAATACCATGCTGTTTGGCCACCCGCGCCAGCTCGTCGAAGAACTTCTGCGGCGGCACGATGTACCCGCCCTCGCCCTGCACCGGTTCGAGCGCGATGGCCGCCGTCTCACCGGGCGGCGAGACAGTCCGCAGCAGCGTGTCTTCGATGAATTTCACGCACTCCACCGCGCACGTATCCGGCTGTTTGCCGAACGGGCAGCGATAGCAATTAGGATACGGCGCATGCGCCACGCCCGGAATCAGCGGACCGAATCCCGCGCGCTGCACCGTCTTTCGCGCCGTCAGCGAAAGCGCGCCCATGGTGCGCCCGTGGAAGCTGCCATAGAACGCGATAATCTTGTCGCGCCCGGTGGCATAGCGCGCCAGCTTGATGGCGCCTTCCATGGCTTCCGCCCCCGAATTGCCAAACGAAACTCGCCGCTCGACGCCGCCCGGCGCAAGGGCCGCCAGCTTCTCGGCCAGCGACACCATCCCCTCGTAGTAGAAATCGGTGCAAGACATATGGATCAGCCGCGCAGCCTGCCGCTGTATGGCTTCCACCACGCGCGGATGGCAATGTCCGGTGGCCACCACCGCGATGCCGGCATTGAAATCGAGGAAACGGTTGCCGTCCACGTCTTCGATGATGCAGCCTTCGCCGCGCTCGACCGCCAGCGGATAACCCCGCGTGTAGGATGGCGACACTACGCGCGCATCGCGCTCCATCAGCGCCTGCGCGCGCGGACCGGGCAGAGGCCCCAGCAGATGCGGTAGATCCAAACGGACTACGTCCAAAGTCTGGCTCATATGGAACTCTCCCAACGAAGATTTAGTTGAAATTCTGAGGGCTGCGATTTGGTTGGGCGGGAAAGAATTAATCCGCGCCGAATAATCCGGGACGCGAAATGGAGGGCGTGATCCCCGTACTGATCCCCATAGCTATATCTTACGCTACCGATCCTAATGGTGGGGCATGCTTCAGCTTGCCACCGGCCGGAAGGCCGGGGTTCTTCGATCTTGTCAGGCGGCGGCCAGTTATCGGACCACTACACGGAGGCCAAGGTGCTCGGCGAACGGATCAAAGTCCTTGTCGCTGTGAAGCAAATCATACCCGCTCTCGATGCATCGGGTAGCAATCACGGTATCGAGGGTCTTGCGAACGGTCACGCCGAGACGGCGCAGCACCCGGAAATTCTTCGCCGCTTGAATCGCGATTTCCAGTCCGCCCAACTCTACGACGGTCAACGAAGTCAGCATCTTCCTGGCCTGGTTGAACTCTCGTTCCTCTGCAAAGCCTTGAAGAACTTCCGTTAGAATTAAGTCGCCGATTGCCAGCGGTTCACGGCCAAGTAGACCATCGAGTCTCCCGGTCTGCTTCGTGATGGTTCCGTTGAAGTAATCGATCCACACGCTCGAATCGACAAGGATCAACGGTCACGCCTCATCGCGTTGAGATCGCCCTTCCAATCCAGCTTGCCGCGGAACCGGCGGATCTCGGCCTGCCTGCTCAGGCTTAGCAGGGTCCGCAGGGCTTGGTCGACGGCTTCGCGCTTGGTCTTTAGACCCGTAGCGCGAAGGGTGTCCCGCATCAGCGTATCGTCGATCACGATGTTCGTCCGCATGTGTACCTTCTCACTTAATTGTACACATCGGACACGGCGCTCTACATTGAAGAAAGAACCCGGCGGCGAGACCACCGGCGTTACCCCGCGCCAAACACCCGCGCGAAGATCTTATCCACGTTCCGTAACTGCCGCTCGAGCGAAAACGCCTGCGCGATCTGCGCCGGCGTCAGCACGGCGCGGACTGCGGGGTCGGCTTCCACCGCCGCGCGAAAGTCCCCCTCTTCCTCCCACGCCCGCATGGCGTGATTCTGCACCACCCGGTAAGCCTCTTCGCGCAGCATTCCCGCCGCCGCCAGGTCCAGCAGCAGCTGTCCCGAAAACACCAGCCCGCGCGTCAGTTCCAGGTTGCGCCGCATGCGCTCCGGATACACCATCAGCTTGTCTACCAGTCCCGTCGTCTTATCCAGCAGATAATCCGTCAGGATCGTCGAATCCGGCAGGATGACGCGCTCCACCGACGAGTGCGAGATATCGCGCTCATGCCACAGCGCCACGTCCTCAAACGCCGCCTGGACGTTCGCCCGCACCACCCGCGCCAGCCCGCAAATCTGCTCGCACGTCACCGGATTGCGCTTGTGCGGCATGGCCGAGCTGCCCTTCTGCCCCTTGGAGAAATACTCTTCGGCCTCGCGGACCTCGGTGCGCTGCAGATGGCGCACTTCGAGCGCAATCTTTTCGCACAGCGCCGTCGCCAATGCCAGCGCCGCCACGAACGCCGCATGCCGGTCTCTTTGAATCACCTGCGACGCCACCGCCGCCGGCTTGAGATTCAACCGCGCGCAGATCAACTCTTCCGCTTCCGGCCCGATATGCCCGAACGTGCCCACCGCGCCCGACGTTTTGCCCACCCGCAGATCTTCCGCCGCCGCGCTCAACCGCGCCAGGTTCCGCCCCGCCTCTTCGTGCCAGATGGCCAGCTTCAGCCCGAATGTGATGGGCTCGGCATGCACGCCGTGGGTGCGCCCGATTTGCACCGTGTGTTGAAACTCGCGCGCGCGCCGCCGCAACACCGCGCGCAGGTCGCTCAGCCCCCGCAGCAGAATTGCCGACGCCTGCTGCAGCATCAGCGCCTGCGCCGTATCCACCACATCGTTCGAGGTCAGTCCATAGTGCAGCCAGCGCGAAGCCTCCGCGTGTCCCGCCTTCGCCAGGGTTTCGGAAACCGCCGTGGTGAAAGCGATCACGTCGTGCTTCACTTCCCGCTCGATCTCGTGGATGCGCGCCACGTCGAAGCCCGCGTGCGCCCGCAGCACCGGCGCCGCGTCCGACGGCACGACGCCCAATTCGGCCAGCGCCTCCGACGCCGCCAGCTCCACCTCGAGCCATTGGTGAAACCTGTTCTGGTCGCTCCAGATGCGGCCCATTTCGGGTCGTGTGTAACGGGGAATCATAGGGGTAGGAAGACTTGACGCAGAGACGCTGAGACGCGGAGGCCACGCAGAGAAAACTTATAGACAATTTCTTCTCTGCGCTTATCTCCGCGCCTCAGCGTCTCTGCGTCGAAGGTTCTAGTCCGTCTTTCTAAAATTGATAAACCTCCGAAGGCGCGCCCTGCTCCGCGATCGCGAGGCGCGCCGGATGTCCGCGCGCTTCGAGCGTCTGCATGGCGATGAGCCGCACAATTTCCGGATGATTGTTGTGCTCGCTCAAATGCCCCAGCACCAGGTTTGCCGTGCAGGAATCGAGATCCTGCGCGATAAAGTCCGACATCACCAGGTTCGAGAGATGTCCCACGCGGCTCATCACGCGCTGCTTCACGGACCAGGGGTAGGGACCCACTTTCAGCATGTCCAGGTCGTGGTTCGCTTCGAGCATCAGCAAATCCGTGCGCCGCAGATGGAACTTGATCGATTCCGGAATATATCCCAAATCGGTCGCGATGCCGATGCGCACGCCTTCCGCCTGGAAGCAAAACCCCACCGGATCTTCCGCGTCGTGCGGCACGCTGAAGCTCTGCACCTCGATATCGCCGATGCAAAAACTCGCCCCGGCCTGAAACGCTTCGATGCGCGGACTGAGTTCGCCCCAGTCGATTCTCGGCGCCGTCAACCGCGTCAGATAAATGGCGGCGCGGATATCTTTGTTGCGCGCCATCACGGGCAATCCGCCAACATGATCGGAGTGCTCGTGCGTAATCACGATCGCGTCGATCTTGCCGAGGCTCTCGCCGATGGAGGCCAGCCGCTTACCGGTCTCGCGCATACTAAGCCCGGCATCGACCAGAATCCGCGTTTTCCCGGTAGCCAGCAGCGCCGCATTCCCGGAACTGCCGCTGGCCAGCACGCAAAACTTGACGATAGCCCCCTCCCTGACCCTATCAGAATACACCCAATGGCCATAAAACAGAATAGGCATGGAATGTATTGGCGGAAATCGTGGGGGGAGGCAACCTTTCGACGCAGAGACGCTGAGTCGCAGAGATAACCGCAGAGAAGAAACCCTTCATTCTCTTTAAGTCTTCTCTGCGCGGCCTCTGCGTCTCAGCGTCTCTGCGTCGAAATCTTTGCCTCGGCCGATCACCCCATCCCCACAGGAACGAAATGTTAGCCTACCCCTATGCCCGATGTCGTCCGCACGCGCCTCTCCGGCCTGGACCTGATCCGCAATCCTCTTCTCAATAAGGGAACCGCGTTCACCGACGCCGAGCGTACCGCGTTCGCCCTGCATGGCCTGCTTCCGCCGCATATCGGCACGCTCGATGAGCAGGTGGCCCGCCGCCTCAAAGCCCTGCGCTCGCAGCCGGCCGCCTTTCAGCAATACTCCTTCCTGCGCGACCTTCAGGATTCCAACGAAACCTTGTTCTATGCCCTCCTGACCCGTAACATCGAAGAGATCATGCCGCTGGTCTATACGCCCACCGTGGGCGAGGGCTGTCAGCGTTTCAGCGAGATCTGGCGCAAGCCGCGCGGCCTGTTCCTCAGCTATCCGAACCGGCATCGCATCCGCGAAATCCTGGCGCATCCGCGCTACGACCAGGTCCGCGTCATCGTGGTCAGCGATGGCGAGCGCATCCTCGGTCTGGGCGATCAGGGCGCCGGCGGCATGGGCATCCCTATCGGCAAGCTGGCGCTATACACCGCGTGCGGCGGCATCCGTCCCGAATCCACGCTGCCGGTGCTGCTCGATGTTGGCACGGACAACGCCGAGCGGCGCGCCGACCCTATCTATATCGGTTGGAACCACGAGCGCGTGCGCGGCGCCGGGTACGACGATTTCGTCGAGACCTTTGTGGAAGCCGTGTGCGAGCGCTGGCCCTTCGTTCTTCTGCAATGGGAAGACTTCGCCGGCAGCAATGCAGGTCCCCTTCTGGAACGCTATCGCGACCGCCTCTGCACCTTCAACGACGATATTCAGGGCACCGCCGCGGTGGCCGCCGGAACGCTGCTGGCGGCCATTTCCGTAACCGGCGTGCCGCTTTCCGGACAACGCATCGCGCTGCTGGGAGCCGGGTCGGCCGGCAGCGGCATCGCATCGCTGCTGATTGCCGCCATGGTGGAAGCCGGGTTAAGCGAGAACGGCGCGCGCAGCCGCTTCTACGCCGTAGAGCGCAACGGACTGCTGCTCGAAGATACGCCCGATCTAAGCGATTCGCAGCGCCGGCTCGCGTTGCCGCGCGCGGCCGTGGCCGGGTGGAAACTGCGCAACCCGAACGTCATCGGCATGCTCGACGTCATCGAAAACGCCAAGCCCACCGCGCTGATCGGCGTCACCGGCCAGCACGGCGTTTTCACCGAAGAGATGGTCCGCGCCATGGCGCAAGCGGCCGATCGTCCCATGATTTTTCCGCTCTCGAACCCCACCTCGCGCAGCGAAGGCGACCCGGCCGATATCATGCGCTGGACCGGCGGCCGCGCGTTGATCGGCACGGGCAGCCCCTTCCCGCCGGTGGAGCGCAACGGAAAGCTGGTCCCCGTGGACCAATGCAATAACTCTTATATTTTTCCCGGCGTCGGCCTGGGAGTGCTGGCCGTACACGCGCGGCGCGTAACGGATGCCATGTTCATGGCCGCCGCCAAAGCCCTGGCGGAGTTGTCCCCCGTGCGTCACGACCGCGAAGCCCGCTTGCTGCCGGCGCTGACGAATATCCGCGCGGTTTCCGTCGCTGTGGCAACGGCCGTGGCGAAGCAGGCCCGTAAGGAGGGGTTGGGCGAAGAGTGCGACGAAGATACGCTGGGCGCGCGCATCAACGCCCATGTCTGGGAGCCGGTCTATCGGCCCTACGAGCTGCTTACGGAACCGTTTGTTGGCAGCCCCCCGGGCGATAAATAAAGCATAATTCTTATCCGCGTTCATCGGCGTTTATCGGCGGCCAATACCTCTTTTCGTTTTCGGTCTCTGTCCCCTCGTGTGAATGATGCCCGCATCACAAAACAAAGCATTATGAATATGTCTTATCGAAACCTTATACTGGGTTGTCCGTTGGCTACCTCCCAGAGCCGGACCCCTTGGACGTCGCGTCGCCCCGTTCGTGAGAAGGGGGGGATGCCATCCAAATTTGAGAGGTTGGCATGAGTCGTGAGGGCCACGGCTTTATTGAATGTAAGTGGTCACGGCTTTACTGGTTGCGCCAGCCACGGATATGGTTACCTGCTGCGCGCCGGAACCCAAACCCGTTGGAATCACCGCATTCACCTGATAGAGACCCACCGAACCGGGCGTGAGTCCGGAGAACGGAACGGATGCGGACTGTCCGCCGATGGTCGCCGTCGTGGTCGACGCCGTGATACTCACGGGGTTGGCCGGCGACGGTTGTCCACTGTTGACAACCGGTGTCACCGCGCCCAAACCGGTGCAGTAAATAACCACTACCTCGCCAGCTGCGGCGGGAGAAGCGGCCGTTACCAGCGCGCCCGTCAGTCCATGCACCACCACGCCGATCGTGGCGCCACCCGATGGCGCAGCGAAAATCTGCGGGGCGGCATCCGCCGCTACGAAGCTTAACGGGTTGCTGTCCACTCCTGCCACGGCGGAGAGAATCTGCGCTGCGTCGCCGGCCGCCAGCGTGAAAGGAAGTTGAAAGCTGAGTTGTCCGGAAGAAGTATAGAACAGCGGCGCCGCCGTGGTGGTGGTTGTGCCGGAAACCGTCTGACTCACCATCACGGTGGTGTGCCCGATATCCGAGGGCAACGGCAACATGGTGGCGCTGGCCGGGTCTCCACCCAGGTCGGTTCCAAACAACGTAACGATGCCGCCGGGCGCCACGGCCGGCGCAAAGGCCGCCGCGTCCACCAGACCTCCAGGCGCCAGCGCGGGCGTTCCAAACATCACCCAATAGGGAATCCGCACCGACGTGGCGCCGCTTTGGCTGACCACGTTGACAAAGCCCTCAAAGACGCCGGTTACCACCGCGGAAGTGGTCACGTTCAACTCCAGAGTAACGGTCTGTCCGGGCCCGGAGGCGACCGAATTCGCGTTCGTGGTCACATGTACGTTGGGATCGGAGACCAGCGGATTGACCGAAACTTTGAAAGTCTCCGCCTGCGAGCCGACGCCCTTCAGCGTCACCGGCAAACTCTGGTTGAAGTTGCCGGTTGTGTTGACGAGTCCGAAACTCAGCGACACCGGATTGGCCGTCAGCGTAGCGTTCAACGCGGCTGCCAGATTCAGACGGCCGGCGCCGGTCTGCATCACTCCGGCCGGTGCGCCGTCCAGGGTAGAGGTGACGGGAGTTGCGGTATTGACCAGAGCGCTCTTGATGTCGGAAGCCGTCAGCGAGGGACGCTGCTGCTTCAGGATCGCCGCGCCAGCGGCAACCTGCGGCGTGGCGAAGCTGGTACCGCTGCCATAATCGAAATGGGAGGCGCTATAGTCCGTTGTAGCCGCGGAGTTCAGTGATTGCGTGGCTGCATAGATATCGCCGGGAGCGAGCACGTCCGGCTTGATCGAATAGTCGGTATTCGGCCCGCGGCTGCTGTAACTGGAGACCTGGTCGGCGAGTTGGGGTACGAAGCCCTCGGTCGGACTCAACGTAATCTTTACCGCACCGGGATTGGCGGCCAGAAAAGCGATGAGATTAGCGCCATTGACGGCGGTAATAGCGGCCGAAGGAATCGAGGCGCCCGGCGTGGAGATGCCGAACGAATCGAGCGGCTCGCTCACGTTGTCGTAGACTACCACTCCGATTGCGCCAGCCGCCGCGGCATTGGCGATTTTCACGGTAAAGGCGCAGATCCCTCGCAGGACCAGAACAATCTCGCCGGACAGGCTTCCGGCGGGAAGCGGATTACAGGCAAGGCGCGAAGAGTCCAGGTTGACCACATCCGAGATTATTGCCGGACCCGTGACGGAAGTCTGGGCCGGAGCGCTGCCAGGAAGGAAACCAATGGTTTGCAAATTAGCTGGCGCAACCGGCGCGACGACCGTCAGCGGATAGCCCATCGTGTGAGCGTTGGTGCTGGCGCCCACGCTGATAGCGTCCGGCTCGATAGCGGGCGTCCAGATGGTGGCGTCGCCGAAGCGGTTGCATTCGCTGCTTGAACCTCCCGGGCCGCAATTCCCGGCGCAGATGGCCACCACCACGCCGGCGGTGACGGCGTTGTGAATCGGTGTATACAGCAGCTGGCTGGCCGGCTGTTCGCCCAACGTCGTGGCGATGCTGCCTCCGCTGAAATTGATCACGTCCATGCCGTCGGCGACGGCGGCGTCCATGGCGGTCAGCACCCAGTTGCTGTTGGAATAGTGGTTGGTCGCGTCAAATACTTTGTAATTGCCGAGAAATACTCCCGGAGCCACGCCGCAAATGGACGTGCCGAACGGGGTGGTGACACAATTCCCGCCGACTATGGAAGAGGTGTGGCTGCCATGACCATAGCCGTCAGCCGCGGAATTGTCGAACTCCGGATTGCACTCGCTGTCCTGCGAGCAGATCACATAATTTTTGGCGACGATCACCTTGTTGTTTGTGTAGGCTGCGTCGGCGGTGCTGTCCGACATCGGAAAGCCGGCGGGCGCGGTGAACCCGTTGTCGGAGAACATGGGATTGGTGGTGTCAATACCGGAATCCACCATGGCCACCTTGATTCCGCGGCCGGTTTGAGACGATCCGCCGATCTGGTTCCAGACCTGGGGGGCTCCGATGAGCGTCGTGGCGGCGTCCAGGGCGGCGCGCATCTCCAGCGCGTATACCGCCGATTCTACTTCCGGCTGTGTGCGCAGCCAAACCAGATCGTCGTCGACAGCCTCGATCGTCAGGGCGTTCAGGATCGTCTCGGTTTGCGTATTGACGACTGCCCCGCGCCGCCGCAGGCTATCCACCAAAGGCGCCTTCGCCTGCCGCAGCGACTGGCGATATTGGTCGCCTTCGGCGGAGAGCATGCGCTGCCGGATATGGGCGGCGCGAGCCGCTTCGCCGCCCACTGCGCTTTGTGGCTCGGTGGCATCCAGGTGTTCCACCAGGGAGGGCGCGCGTAACACGACGCTCGCGGGACGGCGCTGGGCAGCAGCGCAAACAGCCAATGCCAACAGCAACAGCGCGGCGCGGAGGCGCAGTACCAAACGCATGAAAAGATACTATCACCGCCTGTCCTCCTTCACCAGCAAGAACTGCCGAGGGAGAAACCGGGGACGGACGAGGGCCTGCCGTCCTGCCCCGAGGCTCCCAGGATACCGGCGTTAGGTGTCGCCAGTCATCTGAGCGCTTCGTCTCGACGCGGTACGCATGACTTAGTGCGCCGGCTCAGTGCCGCAGCACGCCGCTTTTGCCGCCGGAATAGGCCGGCTTTCCGCCCTAACCCCAGCTCTCCGGTCACTTTATTCCGGCAATTATACCCGGCAACTCGCCGGTTTCTCCGCGTCGATATCTCTTCCGAATACCTCAGTCACAGGCTGTATCTCCATGAAAGCAATCATCAAACTCCAAATGTCCTTTTTTCCATCCGGTATAATGGATTTAGGGGCTCTCGTTTCACCCCAATATGCCGCTTGCGGCGACACTCCCGCAGGGCTCCCATATAAACTTGCGCCGGACTTCTTGCGCCCGCGGCTCGTCTCTACCTTGCCGTTTGCCGCGCCTCGGATCTTTGAAAATTGAATAAAATCGACATCACCCGGCGTTCAGGCGAGCCACGCCGGTGGGACGGGCCATCGCCTGTCCCCCGGCATCTCTCGCGTAGAAGATGAGCCAAGCGGCGGTCTGCGCGGATAACTCCTTGTCCTTTCAGTGAACTTTGTGATAGTTCGTTGACCGGCGGATGAATCGATGGAGTGGGCGGTCCCATGCATCGGACGCGCTTCTGGCCCCAAAAGGCCAAATTTCCAAACAAACCTAATCCCACAATCGGACAGTCGCCCGCGACCACACAAGCAACCACAGAAGTCGGCGCCGGCAGCCACGAATGTCTGCCCCCACTCGTGCTGTGACCGTGAGATTCGGTAAATACCGGAAGACCGCGTGGCACGGTCGCCGCTCACAGGCGAAGTGTGAAGCCGACGGCCCTCCCATTCACCAGGGATGAAAAGAGTCGTCTGATTTCGGATGGCCAGTCACTCCACCTCAAACATCACCACCGCCCGCCCAAACCGAATCTCATCTCCCGGCTCCAGCTTCGTCCCCCGCGCGGTGCGGTGTACTTCCTGGCTCATGCCGTCGCGGACGATCCATGTGCCGCAGCCGCCATCGTCGCCGCGCGCGTACCAGCGGTCGTTGAACAGGCGGTATTCGCCGGCGGCTCGGTCGTAGCGGATGTGCGCGTGCTCGCGCGAGACGGAGCGGTTGATCTCGCTTTCGGCTTCGAAGGCCAGGTCGTTGCGGCGGAACAGGCCCTCGGCGCGGTAGACGTCCACCACCCGGCCGATATTGGTGCGCGCCTTGTCGAGGCGAATCTCGGCGGCGTTGGCCTCGCCTTCGCGCACCATCAGTTTGCCCACCGGCTTGGCCGCCGCATCCGCGCGCTCTTGAGACGCCGTCTCGACCACCAGCCAGTCTTCGCCGGGCTTGGGCAATCCGGCGATCGGTTCGATATCGACTCGGAGATTGTCGGGGAAGCGGCAGCCGCCGTCGCGCAGCGCGCTGCGTACTTCCTGCTCGATATACTTGCGGAAGAAACGGCCGGCGAAGACGTCGCGGCGGCCCTCTTCCACGCCGCGCATTTCGACGCGGAGCAGATCGAACGGGAAGACTTTCTTGCCTCCGGACCGGTAGCTTTTTTCGCGGATGCGGTCGAGCACGGCTAAGCGGATCTCGGCCAGCTCCGGCGGCTCGTCTGGTTTCGGGCCGGTGGATAGGGGAGCTTCGAATAGAGTTCGGCCCCATTTTTCCAGGAAATCGCCGACGTTCATTTGTGAGTTCCTCCGTTGTAGGGCGGACCCCCCGGTCCGCGGCCGGCGCCCTCGCCGGCCTTTGCGGGCAGGGCGCCAATCGTTGGGCCTGTTGCGGCTGCCTCGCCGGGCTTGAGTATCGCGCCATTCAGCGGGCCGGCCGGGGGGCTGGCCGCGGACCGGGGGGTCCGCCCTACTAGCGCGGCTTCCATCACCTCGCGCGCTACTGGCGCGGCCGCTCTGGCGCCGTAGCCACCGTGCTCGATCAGCACCGCGAAGGCCAGGCGGTGGGCCGGGTCCGCATCGTATGGCGCGAAGCCCGTGAACCAAGCGTGCGGGATGCCTTCGCCTAATTGCGCGGTGCCAGTCTTGCCTGCAATTTCGATCTCTGTACCGGCCATGGCGTTGCGGCCCGTGCCCTCGGTCACCACGCGCCGCATCGCGCCTGCCAGGAATGCGGCTTGCGATGCCGGAAGCACTTCCACCGGCGCGTCCGTGCGCGGATTGCTGGCGTCTTCGATCCATCGGCCTTCCGGCATGCGCCCGCCCGCTGCGATGGCCGCGGCCACGCGCGCCATCTTGAACGGCGACACCAGCACTTCACCCTGGCCGTATGCGGCGAATGGCAGCGCGCGCCCCAGATTGGCCGGATCGCCGGTGGAGATGCCCAGTTTGGCCGCTGTCTCGGCGAGCGCTTTCGACCCTACGTCATGCACGCCCAACTGCGCGAAGTACGCATTGCACGAAACCGCGATGGCGCGTTCCATGTCGAGGGTTCCGTGCGCGCGGTCTCCCACGTCGTCTTTGATGGGGCGGTTCCAGCCGGCGATCATGTTGCCCGCGCGGCCATCCGGCAGCGTGCGGCACAGGTACGTGCGATGCTGCAATTGCGGGTTCAAATTGAGCGCCGCGATGGCTGTCACCAGCTTGAACGTCGAGCCCGGCGGATACTGGCCGTAGCGCGCGCGGTCGAGCAATTCGTCCGGCGTAGGCGCCGCGGTGCGCTGGCCGGGCGGCTCGGGCATGGGCACGCTCACCAGCGCCAGTACGTCGCCCGACGTGGCGTCCATCACTACTACCGAGCCTTTTTGATTGCCCGTCTTGCGCAGGTGATTCTCTAGAATTTCCTTGGCGCGCAGTTGCAGGCGGATATCGAGCGTCAGATGGATGTCGCGGTCGCGCGCCAGCACGCGCGCAATATCGGGGTTGCCCGGCTGATGGCGGTAACGCGCCAGCGGGGCCAGCTCGGCAAAGTCGTAGCCTTGCAGCCTGGCGTTGGAATCGTGCTCGATCAGCGAAGCGTTGCTGGCGTGGAAATTCTCGCCGGTGCGCAGGTCGCCCACTACGTGCTCGGTGGCGGCTCCGAATGGATACAGGCGCGCGTCGAAGCGCGAGCAGCATTGATCGAGCGAAATGCCGAGCGCTGCGTAATCGGCGCGATGCCGCTCCAGTTCCGCCCAACTGCTGGTAGCGAGCGGAATGCCGTTGCGGTCGTAGATGGCGCCGCGCGGAATCTCGCGGGCGATGGAGTTCAGCCGCGGATTATGCTGCGGCCGCTTGACGCCGTCCTCTTCGAAGGAATGCGCGTCGCGCGCCAGGTAATCCCGGTCGTCGATCACCTGATAGCGCGCGGCCACGGCCACCAGCGCCAACCCGGCGCACGCCAGCACGGCTTTCAGAGTGCGCGTGGGCGCGCGCAGCAGCTCATGCGGGCCTTCTTCGCGCTCATCGGCGGAGATGGATGCCAGTATGGCGAAGATCAGAAAATTCGCCAGCATGGCGGTGTTGCCGGAGCTCAAAAATGGCGACACCACGCCCGAAAGCGGCAGCGCGCCGAGCACGCCGGAACTGATCAGCATCATTTCGTAGGCGATGAGGCAGGCGAGTCCTAGAGCCAGGAAGAAGCCGAAGTGCGTGGCGGCGCGCACGGCCGCACGCAGCGCGCGCGAAATCAGGAAGGCGAAGAGCAGGAACACCGACGCCACGCCGATGAAGCCCCATTCTTCGCCGATGGCCGGCAGAACCAGATCCGTATTGCCCGCGGGAATCATCGCCGGGTCGCCCCAACCGGGGCCCGCGCCCACCGGACCGCCGGTGGAGAAGGCCCACAGGCCGTGCGCCAGTTGATCGCCGCCGTGAACGTCGTTATCCCACGGGGAAAGCCACATATCGATGCGCTGCACCACTGTCTGCGGCTGGCCCAGACGATAGCCCACAGTGACCGATGCCACCATCAACACCAGTCCGGCGATGGCCAGACCGGGACGTCCGCGCGCCACCGCGAACATGGAGAGGAAAACGAAGAACGTCACCAGCGCCGGTCCGAGGTCTTTCAACTCGAAGAACATGGCGAAGGCTAGGCCGGTGGCGCACAGCACCGGAACCACGTGTTCCAGGCGCGGCAATCCGATGCGGCGGAACAGACGAGGCAGAATGCGTTTTTCGCGCAGATCGCGCAGCCGCTCCCAATTGCGCGTGAAGTATCCGGCGAGGAACAGCACCAGCAGAATCTTGATGACCTCCACCGGCTGGAATGGGCCCAGGTTCACTTTGGCGTCGTTCCCGGCGGGTCCGCGGCCGAACGTCATCAGCAGCGCGAAGAGCGCCAGCGCGGCGAAGAGCGGCGTATAGCACCAGTCGGAGAGGCGCCGGTAGTCGAAGAAGCGGAAGGCGGGCAGCGCCAGCAGGACGCATCCCAGCGCGGCGCCCAGCGCGAACTTTTGAAACTCCAGGGTGTCGCGCAGCGGATCGCGCATGCTCGCCATCAGGATGAAGCCGATGCCGCTCAGCAGATGCAGCGCGGGCAGGATTGCGCGGTCGCCGCGAAACCTGGCGACGCGCCAGACCAGCGCGACGAGGTAGAATCCGGCGAAGTAAATGGCCGACCACTCGAAGAATTCGCGGCGGAATTCGGCGGGCGTGCGGACTGCGACCAGCGGCTTCAGTTTCGTCACGGGCAGCAGCGGCCGGCGATGGGGCGGTTGCGCCTTCAGGCCGGAAAGCGCGCCCGCATTGCGCACGGGGCGTACGCGCTCCAGATATTCGAAAGTCCGTTGCGCCACCTGCTGGCGCTCTTCGCCGCTGGGGAACGATTCGAGCAGCGGCAGCAATTGATCGGCGCGCTGCACAGTGTTGAGATTCACCAGGCGATCCGCGTCCGCCATGGCCAACGACTTGGCAGCGTACACCGAAGCCAGGCCGGCGGCAACGAAAAGCGACGCGCAGATCAGCCACGCCAAATTGCCCTTGCGCGCGGCGCCTTGCTTCATCGCGATCACCGAGGGGCGCGTGCCGGATGCGGTCCAGCTTCGGGTTACCGCCATCGGTGGCTCCTGTGGGTCGGCGTCTTCCTGGCGGCGGGCTGGTGAATCGCAGCCAGCTCTTGCAGGTGTTCTTTGGCACGATCGAAATCGCCTACTTTGAGGTAGAGAGAGCGCGCTGTCTGCGCGGCCTGCCAGGCTTCGCGCGGCGCGATCGATGCCACTTGCTGCGCCCGAATGCGGTAGGCGTCGGCCTGCGCTTCAATTTCGCGCGGGCCGAGTTTGGCGCCAAGCGTTTCGGCTTGGTGGAACTCCGCCAGGGCGCGGTCGAGATCGGGCATGGAGTAAACGAAGACGCGCGCCAGCGCCAGATGGGCGTCGGCGCTGCCGGGCATACGTTTCGCCGCATCTTCGAAATCGCCGCGCGCCTCCTGGCGCAAATGCGCCGCGCCGGCATCGGAAAACTCGCCTACGCTCAGATGTTCGAGTACGGCGTAGCCCTTCGCCAGCGCGAGCTTGCCAAGCGTCTGGTCGTCGCCGCGGCCCTGATCGGCTGCGACCTGCAAGTGAATCTCGGCTTCGTGCCAGTCGAAATGGTGCAGCACGGGGTCGGAACTGGCACGGTATGCGGCCAGGATGCTGTCGGCTTCGGCGATGTAGTGCGCGGGCCAATCGATGAGGACTTCGGGTTTTGGCGCGGACTTGGCTGGCGCGGCCCTGGCGGCGCCGGACTTGGCTGGGACGACCCTGGTAGCAACGGTCTTAGCGGCAAAGGGCTGAGCTTGCAAGCTCTGCCACGATTGCCACCCGAGCGCGCCGGCAATCCACAGCGCCATTCCGGCGGCGAACCATCCGAAGGCGCCGATGAGCCGCCAGTGCCGTCCGACTTGTTTGACGGTGCGCGTGGCTTTCTTCAGCGCGGCGCGCGCGGCTTCAATGGTCGCGTTAGGATTCCAGCCCGCCCGCCGCTCCATCTCCGCCAGGGTCGGCTTGTGGCTCAGAAACGCCTGCAAATCGGCCATGAATTCCACGGCCGAACGATATCGCCCCGCCTCATCGCGCGCCAAAGATTTGGAAACCACCAGCCGCAAAGGTTTGGGCACGGCAGACGGCAGCGCGCGCGGCGGACGCTTCGCGCGGATCAGCGCTTCGAGCTTGCGCGTGTCCTGCGCCTGGTAAGGCGGCACGCCCGCCAGCATCTCATAGAGCGTGGCGCCCACGGCCCAGAGGTCCGACTGCTGATCCACTTCCGACCGCAAAAGGCGCTCCGGCGAGCAATAGCCGGGGCTGCCGAAGTTGTGCGCCGTGGCGTCGCGCCCGGAGCGCAAGGTTTTGGCGATGCCGAAATCGAGCAGGCGAACGGTGTCGTTGGGGCCGATGTGAATGTTCGACGGCTTGATATCGCCGTGGACTACGGCCGCCTGCCACGAATGAAACTTCGCCAGTTGCTCGCAGATTTCGAGCGCGATCACGGCGGCGCGATTGGCGTCAAGGGCTTGCTCGGCCCGCAAGACCTCCGCGAGGTTGCGGCCTTCCACGTATTGCATGGCGACGAAGAAGTAGCCCTCCAGGTCGCCGAAATCGTAGATCTCGACCATGCGCGGGTCGACTGCGAACATCTCGCGTTGAATGGCGGCCCCGCGGCGCTCGGCTTCGAGGATCAGGCGGTTGGTGGAATCGCCTCCGGTCTTTACCAGCTTGAGCGCGGCCTTGCGGTTTTCGACGGTGTCGATAGCCAGGTAGACGTCCGTCATACTCTTGCCGATGCGGCGCACGATTTCATAGCGGCCGATTTTGGTTGGGGCAGTCATGATCTCCCCTCTTGTATCCAATTTTTGTATGGCCGGCTTTGTGGGGCAGCCAATCCTGGCTGCAGCTGGCTTTCAGCCGGCTCTCTTCGCTCGCGAGCGCGATGGCTTCCGCCGAAGACGTTACCGCCAGGGAAGCTGAACCGCGGTGTTGACAGACGAAAGCGTCTGTCCCACATTCGGCCGTCAATCTTGGCGGGGGCTGCCATGGCTCTCATCCCTTCACCCCGCGCAATACCGCCCACATCAACATGCCGAGCAGAAGGCCGTACATCAAGAAAGCTGCGCGGCCGGTGAGCGCCGCGCGCGATGGGCGGAAGCGGGTAGTCGAAGCGCGCGGACGGGTGATGGCGGAGCGCCCGCGGAACTCCGGACCGGCGACGAAGAGCGCGGTGATGTTATCGCGTCCGCCGGCCCTGTTGGCGGCGTCGACTAATTCGTTGGCCACGCGCTCCGCATCGCCGTCGTAGCGTTCCACGATTTGGCGCACCAGGCCGGAGCTCAAATGGTCGGTCAAGCCGTCGCTGCAGAGCAGGATCGCCGCATCGCGATGGAAGCGGCACGTGCGAATCTCGATGAACTCCGCGTCTTCGGCCTGGCGGGGCCGCGTGCCCACATCGCGATAAACCTCATTGCGGCGCGGATGCCGCATGGCCTGCTCTTCGCTCAGTTCGCCCGCGTCTTCGTCCTGGCCGACGGGCGAATGGTCGGACGTAAGCTTCCGAATGGCCCCGTTCCAGATGAGATACAAGCGCGAATCGCCCACGTGGCCGACGGTGATCTGGCCGTTTTCCACCACGGCCAGCGTCAGGACGCACGCCATGCCTTTGCGCGCGCCGTCGCTCGCGGCCAACTGGAAGATGCGGTTATTGGCGGCGGCGATGGCGGCGCGCACGCGCTTTTCGGCGCCCTCACCGTTGGCGGCGACGGTCTCGCGGATGGCTTCGACCGCGGTCTGCGCGGCCAGTTCGCCGGCGGCGTGGCCCCCAACGCCATCCACCACCAGGAACACGCCGCGCGCGGCGTCGATGAAGTAGCGATCTTCGTTGTGTTCGCGCAGCAACCCGGTATCGGTGGCGGCGGCGGAGCGGAATGGGCTATCGGCGGGCATGGGAGACCACGAAGACCAGGACGAACGCCAGGAAGGCTACTACGAACGGCGTGTGCAGCTTATAGAGCTCCGTCAATTGGTTCTCCTCTTGTGGGGCGGCCAATCCTGGCTGCAGCCGGCTTTCAGCCGGCTCTCTTCAACCTTGGAACCAGCGCTAGGCCCATCGATCTCCGAGACCTGAGCGCTGTACCTGGTTTCTGTCATTTTCGCGCCTCAAACGAGAGCTTCAATACTTCGGCGATGCCGATTTCAGCGCGCTCCGGCAGCTTTTCTTCCGAGCCCCGCGCCAGGCGGCGGCCGTTTAACCACGTTCCGTTGCGGCTGCTGTCCACCAGCGTGAACGCGCCGCTGGCGGGGTCGCGGCGCAGCTTCGCGTGCTCGCGCGAAACCTCGTCGCTGGCGTAAAGAGGCAGGTCCACCCAGAGATCTTCGCCGCCGCGGCCGATGCTGACCTCATTCTGTGTGACGAGAAAAGTCTGCGGTCCGGAGTCATCTTTGTAACGGATTTCCGCAAAAATCTTTTCCGCCATGCGGCGCGTGCTCTTGCGGTCGCGGGCCACGGTTTCGGGGCGCACGGAGGGTTCGCGCTCAATCAGAGTGGTCTTGGCGCCGCGGTAGCCGGGCTGCGCCACGTCGTTCAACTCGGAGTGGATCTCGACGTCGCCTGGCGGTACGGCGCCTTCGGTATCCGGGAAAAACTCGATCCACCAGTCGTTCTGCGCGATGCGGAACTGCTTACGCGCCGCTCCGCGGCGGAACAAGGATTTATTGGCGTTCCACTCGGCCATGAGCGCGCCGAGGGCCCGTTTGGCATCCTCCTTGACGATATCCTGAACGCCCGCGAGCCGCGCGAAATCGTCGGGGTGCAGGTAAACGCTGAAAAGGCACGGCAGCAGGATGCTGTAGCCCATCTCCAGCCGTCCGAGTTCCATGTTGCGGATCAGCTCGTTAATGATGACTTGCCCGCTGATCCGGGTTTGGGGTAGCTTTTGCCCACTCTGCGCCATGCTGTCTCACACTCCAGGCGAGTCTAGACAGGGAGCGGCGGCGCCTCGCTCAACTTCGCCGCCACACAGACGCGGAACTTAATTTTAGACGAAAACGGGGGTGTAGGGTTTCATACCAGGCGCCGAAAAGTGGATGGCGCCATAAAAGTCGGGTGGAAGGCGTGCTTGCCGGGCGGCAAGCGCTGCTCGATGGGGTGGAAATTTCGCGGACCGACAGCCAATTTCAACAGACGACGAAGGGCGATGGTCTGTTGACGCGGCGCTTACTCCACCAAGGCCAGCAGGCCTTTCTCTCTAAGCCCCGAAAGCGCCAGGCCGTAGCGGCCGCGGATGCCGGTCTTTTCAAAGATGTGTTTCAAGTGGATTTTGACGGTACCGGCACGGATTCCGAGCCGATCGCCAATTTCCTTGTTCTTCATGCCGCGTTCCACCAACTCCATTACCTGCATTTCGCGGAAGGTGAGCGGCGAGTGCCCCGCCTTTACCGGCTGGGCCGTTTCGCGAGGGATTTCGTCGTCCATCCAGGTTCCGCCGGCGGCTACCGACCGGATGCAGTTCAGCAGATCGGCAAGCGGCGCGGTCTTCCGCATCACCCCGTGCGCTCCCGCCTGGAGCAGCCGCATGGCGTCGATTTCCGAGACGGCCGAACTCCACGCCAAGATCGCCATGGAAGGCTGCGAGATGCGCAAGGCGCCGATCCACTCGGTCACGGCCTGGATACCGAAGGCCCGGTCGACAATCAGCATGGAAGGTTGCAACTCGCGTACCGCGTCTATGGCGCTGGGCAGAGAAGTCTCCGCCGCGACGACGCGCAAATCCGCCGACTCGAGGAGGGCGCGAAGGCCCTCCATGGCGACCGGTTCGATATCACAAATGGCAACAGTTGTCACAGGTGCAGTTATAACCACAGACTTTCTATAGGCGCTAGAAGCTCACTATATTAGTCGGAATTGTGGAAATAGCTCTCATATTTTCGCGGGGACGGCGCCCAAGGGGTAATCCGCCAGGTCGATCCAGCAGTCATGGAGGGTGCTTTGCACGAAAACGGTGCGCTCGGCGTGAAAAGTGCGGTTACCGCGAAACTCACGCCAGCGCCTGCGGGCGAGCTCGTGGACCTCGGTTACATGGCCGGGCGGAATCTCCTGAGCCAGGGTGATGTGCGGATGGTAGGGAAACGGCTCATCGAAACCGAGCGGCCCTTGGTTCATGGCGCGATGCATGCTCTTGAGGTCGGACGCGCCCTTACCAACCTCGAGATAGATCACGTTGGTGACGGGGAAAATACCGATCTCGGTCAACTCCACATCGAAGGGGGTCCAGCCTTCGGTGAGAGAGCGCGCCTGCTTCGAGGCGTCCCGCCAATCGACCAGCAGCGGACGAGGGGGCAGCACGCTGACGTGGGCATGCGGGTTGTAGCCCGGAACCAGCTCCCGGCGAAGGTCGTCCAGGAACCCTCCCAGCGGATCGGCGATGTATATGACCAGGGCGAAAGCGTTCAGCCGCTCCGCGGCGGGGACGAGGCAATGCTGGTCGGTCGGATCGGAACCTATCACTCCTTACTATAGTAAACACTTTGCGGACGTCGCCGTGGCCCACCGCCTCCTGAATCCGGGGATCACCCGCCAGCGGAAGATTGAGCCCGTGCGCGTGTTGGGAAAAGCGAGACGTCCCGCCCTCTCTCAGAGCCCCTCCCTGCTCGGCGCCGCCAGCACGTCCCCGCGCCCCATCTTCCCGGCCCAGGCCTGCGGCGTGGCCCACGGCTCCGCGTCCGCTTCCCGCCGCATCCCCCGCGCTCCAGCAGCAGTTTCACCATTGCAACGCGCCCCCACCGGCACGCCCAACCCAGCGGCGTACTCTTCAGCAAATCGTCACGCACATCTATCTTTGCGCCAGCGTCCAGCAGCGCCGTTGCGAATTCCACAACCTCATCCGCCGTGACGTGCCGGCCCATCGCCGCCACCTTGTGCAACGCCGTTTGGCCGAATCGCTTCGGCCGCAGATTAGGGCCGCACCGATCGAGTACCAGTCGAAGACATTCAAGGTAAGCGCCGCGGTCTGGCGCTTGAGCTGCTCGATATCGGATGCTCGCGCATGGCGCCATCGCGAGTGCGCGCTTTCATAGCGACCTCCCCAACGCCGCAAGCACCGGGGTATGCCCCATTTTCTGCGCCCACGCCCTTGGCGAAGCCCACGGCTCCGCGCCCGCCTCCACCGGATCCGCGCCGCGCGCCAGCAGCAGCTCTACCAGCTCCACTCGTCCCCACCGGCACGCCCAGCCCAGCGGCGTGCTGTTGAGCAACTCGTCGCGCGCGTCCATCCTCGCGCCGGCGTCCAGCAGCATAGTCGCGAACGCCACCCGCTCTTCCGGCGCCACGTGCCCGCGCGACCCCGCCACGTCGTGCAGAATCGTCAGGCCAAAACGCCCGCGCACGTTGGCGTCGCACCGCTCCAGCACCAGACGGAAGCATGTGAGGTACGTACCGCGGTCCCACTCCGGACTCGCCCAGTGCCCGGACCCGTGATTCCAGATCCGCAGCGGTTGTTCCAGAATCCGGTACCACCGTGGATCGTCGCGCGCCCAGTCCACGTGTTCCAGCGCCATCCGCACAATCTCGGGATCGCCGCCGCACGCCGCGCCCCAGAGCAGTTGCTCCGCGATGCTTTCTCCGGTGAGCAAATTATCCGCGGACGGCGACAGGCCAGGAGGCCCGTCGTACAGCATCTGCTTCGCCAGCTCGGTCCGGCGGTAGAGGCCCGCCGTGGTCGCTTCGGCAGCGCCGCCGTAACGTTCCAGCAGCGCCACCATGTTCCAGTCGCGCTGTCCGTACGCCTGGAACACCGGCGATCCACTGGCGTAGACCTGCGCATTCGGATCCGCGCCATGGTTGAGCAGCATCTCCGCCATCGCGTGCTTGCCCCGCCCCGGGCAGTGCCACAGCGGCATGCCCCACGAGAATGCCGCTTCATCCAAGCCCTCCACGCGCACACGCTCGTCCGGGTCTAGCCCCAGTTCGAGTAGCAGCGCCAGCATCTCCGGCCGATCGTGTTTCACCGCGATTGTGAGCAGCCCGCCATTTTCGATTGGTCTCGGCAGTGCTCGCACCCACTCCGCTTCGCCCAGCGCCACGGCCGAGCGAGCCGTCAACGGTGCGCCGTGGCGCCGCAGCATCCGCGCCACGGCCGCGAACTGTTCGACGCCGTGATGTTTCAATTCGGCCGCCAGGTCCAACGCCGTCCGGTCGCCCGGACCGCGCCGGTTCACGCCCGCGCCGCGCTCTAGCAGCCACGCGACGAGAGGCTCATTGAGTGACTCTGCCGCCAGATGCAGCGGCGTCCAACCGTCGCGGTTGCACGAGTGGATCGCTGCAGGCTCGGCCTCCAACATAGCGATTGCCGCGGCGTTGTCCGCGCGCCTGATCAACTCACACAGTTTGTCCGGCGTGGGCGTGCCTGGGGCATTTGCCGCGCGGCGCTGCTCCTCTTCTTGAATGATGGCGGCGATTTCGTCATAGCCGCGGTCGGTGGCGATCGTCAGCGCGCTGGTGGCGTCGCGGTGGGGATAGATTCCCTTGTGTGCGTCGGCCCCGTGCTCCATCAGCAAACGCACCATCTCCGGCGCGCGATGGAGCACGGCATAATGCAGCGCTCGATGTTCATCGTTCGCCGCCGTATCCATATTCACCAGTTCCGGACGTGCCTTGAGCATGCCGCGCACTTGCGCCGCATCGCCGCCGCGTACGGCATCCGCCAGGCGCTTGACATTGGCGCCGTTCACATAAGCCTTGAGCTTGGGCCAACTGTCGAAGCCGTAGCTCCGCGCCAGCACAAGTTGGGCATCATGCAGCGCGAAGTTAGCCGCGTCCGCATCGCGATAGTGAGCGTTTACCTCCGCGACGGCATTTTGTTCCCCAGCTATGAACGCGTCCAGCAGTTGCTTCGCCTGACGCTTGAGTTGATCGAGATCCGGATGTTCGCGCAGCGCGCGAGCAGGTTGAGACTTTCTCACTAATGAGCTCCTTTCATGGCCGCGCATTCAGCGTCAGCCGTTGCGCCCGGTGTCCGCTCGCTCGGGCAGAAAAGAGTTCATCGAAACCAACACGATGTAAGAGTCACTTCAGGGGGACGCAGTCCTTCCCGCGGACACGGCGGCGCCCTGACGCGCCGTCCACAGAATATCACGAGGGTGCGACGGGGCGCGCATGCTATAGCTTGCATGTAACGCTCGAAAGGCTTCAGCGAGTCGTCACAGGCGGATTGACAATCCGCCGCAGGTTGACAACCTGCCCCACAGTAGAACTAGAACTAGATGAATAAGTGAGTAAGTGGTTCTACCTGGGCGGCCCGAAGCCCCCGCTCAAGTTATGCAATACGGTAATCACGCCCGGCACCAGAGTAACTACGAACAGCGCCGGTAGGATGAATAACACGATGGGGATCAGCATCTTGATTCCCGCTTTGGCCACGGCGGTTTCCGCGCGCAACCGGCGGCGGCTGCGCAGGGAATCGGCATAGACTTTTAAAGCTTGCGACAGGCTGGTGCCGAAACGCTCGCTTTGCACGATCATCGCCGCCAGGGCTTTGATATCCTCGATGCCGGTTCTCCGCACCAGCTGCCTGAAGGCTTTCGCGCGCTCCTGGCCGGCTTTCACCTGCATCACTACGGTCGCGAACTCGGCGGCGAGCTCCGGATAGATGAATTCCATTTCCTCGCTCACGCGTAACATGGCTTGATCGAGGGCGAGCCCCGTTCCCAACACAACGCCCAGCAGATCTACCGTGTCCGGCAAAGCGTCAGCCAGCTTTCGACGGTAACGCCGCATCGCGAAATACAGTACTTGCCGCGGCAACAGCCAGCCCAACAACACTGCGGCGCCCATGCCCACCAGCACAGTGACGCCGTCATTGCCGCGCTGGAAATACGCCATCGCGCCGCACAAGGTCAGCAGGAAGACAAGCTGGAAAAGCGCGTAAGCGCCCACCGCCCATCTTTGGCGCAGTCCGCCCTGGACCAGTTGCTCTTCGGTCTCGCGCAGATAGCCCTCGCCGCCCGGAACCAGGCTGAGCAGGTAAAGGAAGCTATTGATGAATCCGCCGCGGCGGCGGACGCTCCGGCGCGCGGAGGTCGACATCGCATGCGCCTGCAATTCCTCCAGCCGCGCGGCCAACGGATCTTCGCGCCCGCGGAGCAGCCCCGCGCCAGACCAGGCCAGCGCCGCCAGCGTGGCAGCGGTCAAGGTTGCAAAGATCAGGGTTATGAAAAAGTGCGGCATCGACATCAGAACCTCGGGTTCGCAATCTTGCGAATGATCAGAATGCCGATCAGCTCCAGGACCACGGCGGCCGTCAGCGCCTTTTGGCCAAACTCATCGGTGTAGAGTAAGCGGATATAATCCGGTTTCAGAATCCAGAATCCCAAGCCCACCACCAGTGGCAGCACGCATAAAAAAGCCGCGGAGAAGCGTTGCTGCGCGGTGGCGGCGGCTTTCATTTTGGCGGCGAGACTCAGGCGCTCGCGCACCAGCAGCGACAGGTTCTCAAGCACCGCCACCAGGTCGGCGCCGGTTTGCCGCTGCAAAATCAGGCCGGTGATGAAGAACTTCAAATCGATCAGCGGGATGCGGCGCCCCAAGCCATGCAGCGTGTCTTCGAGCGGCGCGCCAAGCGCCAGCTCCTCGATTACCTTCTTGAATTCCATGCGGACCGGGTCGAAGGTTTCCTGCGCGATGGTTTCCAAACCGGCATGCATGTTATGGCCGGCCTTCATCGAGCGGTTGAACAAGTCGATGGCGTCGGGCAAGGCTGCTTCAAACTGTGGGCATACAACAATCCACGGCGGCGTTTGGAGTAAGCCCAAGAAGGATGAACTGGACCTGATTCGGCTCGCCGAAGCCTATCCTGAACTGAAATCTATTTACCCTGACGAGCTAAGGGAACAGATTGACCGGGGATGATGGCTTGGCTGCTGACGTCCCGTCGAAGCGTCCTATGCAATGACAGCTCGATTGACAGGCGAAAGCGCCTGTCCCACGCTTACTGTGGGATAGATGCCTTCGCCCGCCAACCGAGAGAAGCTACTTGCTAATTCACGGTAACGATCGCGGTCGACGACGACGTGAAGTTTCCTACCGTTGCAACTATCGGCGCGTTGCCGGCGGCCGTACCGGCAGGGACGACCACATCCAGCTGGTAGACTCCAGCGCTGACCAAGCCGGCATAGACTACTGTCGCGGGCACGCCTCCAATGGTGACCGTGGGCGCGGTCACAACAGCTAACGGGGCCGCCACGATGGTTCCATTGGTAATGGCTGGATTGGTGGGTCCAAAGCCGGTACCGAAAATAGTGATGGTTTCTCCCGGCGCGGCCGGAGTGCTCGCGCCCGCATACAGCGTGGTTGCACCCACGATGGCGCCGCTGCTATGTAGCGCCGCTACCGACAAGTTATCTTTTAACAGGAAGAACGCCGGCGAGTACGCGTTCATAGTTGCGGTAAACGAGGCGCTTACGAGGCCGTTATCGGTAACCACGACCGGGACCGGGCCGGTTGTGGTATCCACAGGCGTCAGCACATCGATCTGTTTTGGGCTGATGTAGGATACGAACGCCGGCTTGCTATTCACCATGACGGAGACGCCGTCGAGAGACGTCGGCAAACTGGTCCCCGAGAAATCGCTGGCGGTCCAGGTGCGGGTGATCGGGGCCAGGTCGGCGCCGTAGATACTGATGAACGCGTTGGACGCGATCCCCGTCACTCCCCCCGCCGCGTTGGCCACGCTGGTGGCGGAAGGAGCCGCCTGCAGACTGCCCAACAGGCCGTGCTTCCCGCTATCCGTGCCCGCGGTAAAGTAGATCGCGTTGGCATCTCCGCCGCTGCCGCCATTGCCCAGAATCAGGCCCCAGAGTCCGGATATCGAAATGGTATTCCCGTTCTGGTCTTCCAGCGGGCCCAACGCGGCGCCGGTGGTGGGATTGAATGCGTTGATGGTTCCATCGCCGAAATTGCCGACCAGCAGATCGTTGGCGAAGGCGCCGAAGGTGGCCGGCGCAATCGCGACGCCCCATGGAGCGTTCAGCGGGCCGCCGGTGGCCACGTGCTGCACCAGACCGCCGTTCAAGTTGAAGATGGAAACCGCGCCCAGGCCCGCGCCGGAGACCGAGAAATTCTTGGATGCGTTCTGCATGGCCCACATCACATACAACTGGCCCCCGAGATTCCAGATGTTGAACGGCGCGTAGCCTGCGGGAACGGCCGGATCCACGAACGGCGTGCCAGGCAGTGTGACCGGGTTGTAATTGGTGTCGAACACGTCGATGCCGCCGCTGTTGAAGTTGGCGGCATAAATCATCGGCGTAGCCGAAGTGGTGGAGCCGCTAATGGCCAATCCGTAGTACGCGGCTCCCTTGCTTGAGTTATCCACCATAAGCTGCGCCGCCGTGGCGCTCACAGCCGAGGCCCACGCGGACACCGTTCCATCGGCGGTGACGAAAATGAAGCTGGGCGCTTTTCCCTGCACCAGAAAGCCGCCCGTGCCATTGAAGACGCCGCCAGTCACCTCGGCTGGCGCAGTGCCTTTGGCGGACGGCGGAATGGTCGGCTTGGTCGCGCTGACGGCGCCATTGCTGCTATAAACCGTGGCCAAGCCGGTACCGGCGTCGTTCACCCAGAACGGGCTGCCAGATGAGGTGTAAATTCCCCATGGATTCACCAGGTTCGGATCGGTGAAATCGGCAATTCCAGGCTGATCGGCTACCAGGTTGTGTTGCAGGTAAGCATTTCCCGGCGGAGTCGCCGCTGGGACCGCCCGTGGCGCCAGGATCAACGTAGCCAGGCCTGCCAGGAACCGGATCTGCCGGTGTGTTCCGTATGTTCGCATTGTCGTAGGGCCCCCTCAAGCCCTCACGGTGACTAGGCTATACGATTTGAGCGCTTAACAGTCATAAAATATCCAAAAATTTCGGTCTGTACGTGACCGTACATACAGAGTTCGTCTTCGCAATTTCCTGTGCTCGGCTCTCACTCACGGTGGCGGCTATGTGTCCACTGCGCGGTTTCGCGGATACAGAGCGCCCCACCGCTGCTACCAGGCCATCACCCGCCAATTGGGGCAGCGCGGACCACTTGAGCCGGCGCCGCCTCCAGCATCTCGCGTATGGTCTTGCCAGTAACGGGATGCCGCAGATCGGGCGCGAGATCGGCCATCGGCGCCAGCACAAAACGGCGCTCGGCCATGCGCGGGTGAGGGATCTCCAGCCTGGCGCTGCGCACGATGGTCCGCCCGTAGAAGAGTATGTCGATATCGATGGTGCGCGGGCCTTTGGGAATTGTGCGAACCCGGCCCAGCGCGCGCTCCACGCGGCCGATGCGCAAGAGAAGCTGCATGGGGAGCAGCTCCGTCCCGGCTTCGACTACCAGATTCAAGAACCAGCGCTGGGCGGTGTATTCCACGGGCTCGGTTTCGTACGCGGGCGACGTGCGCATAACCCGCAGATCGGGCGCTGCGAGTTGTTCGAGCGCTGCTTGCAGATTGCGGGCGCGGTCGCCGATGTTAGAGCCGAGACTGAGATAAACGGTCTTAGTGGTCAATCGGAATGGTCAATCGGAATGGTCAATCGGGATAGTTAATCGGGTTTAGTTAGTTTGTCTCTATATAGTCCGAAAACCCGCTTGAAGTCGAGCTCTAGCATGACAGTGACCGGAGTTGCGCCGCCGGCTATATGGGGGTCGAGAGGCACGGTCGCCCCGTAGAATTTGTTCCAGACGGTTAGCACATCAAGATAGCGGGATTCCGACTTGGTGACGAATCCGGGGTCGAGCAGATAGGCCGCGGCCAGCGAATCCCACATATACCCGGTGGCATCGGGCTTGTGCAGGAATCCGGGGTAGCGGTTGCCCTGATCCTCGCGATACAGCTCAGTGATCGGCGTGTGCGCGGCCGCGATCTGGTTGAACTCGGCTTTGTGTATAGGCGCGGTGTTGCAGATATCCAATCCGAACATAACTTTTTGCGGGATGCGCGAACGCAGCACGATGCGCGCAGCTTCGGGATCGAACCAGAAGTTGAATTCGGCCATTGCCGACGCATTGCCGGGCACCTTCAGGTTGCCGCCCATGAATACGATGCGCTTGATCTTGGTCTCGATATCGGGCTTCAGGCGTAGCGCCAACGCGATGTTGGTCATGGGACCGATGGCGAGGATGGTGACTTCGCCCGGCTGGCGCTCGATTTCGGAGATCAGAAACTGGACGGCGGCCTCATGGTGCGCTTTGCGTGAACTGAGTTTCCAGCCAGGCGCGGGAATAACGGCCGCGGGGTCGTTATGCGCGAAGGCTCCCATGAACTCAAGGGCGCCCCAGCGCCGGGCATACTCTCTG
>JBEKNN010000078.1:0-32337 GCA_049522755.1 Bryobacteraceae bacterium
ACGTCCGAACTTTTTCCCCGACTAAGGTGAACGAGGCCCGGTTCGGCTACAGCAACCTGTTCAACAATATCACCCAGCAGTTAGCGGGCAAAGAGAATGTGGATCAGGAATTGAACATACCGGTGACGGTCACGGATCCAAATTCCTTCGGCATACCTAACATCGACTTTTCCGCCAACAACCTGACCACCTTCGGCAACCCCACCTCCAGCCCGTTCCAGATCAACGACAAGTACTTCCAATTTGTGGACAACTTCTCATGGATCATCGGAAAGCACTCGCTGCGCTTCGGCGGCGAATACCGGTATAGCGAGTTTCCGCAGACCGGAAATGAATTCCCCCGCGGCCAGTTCTATTTCGACACTCAGTTCACGAACACTATCACTCCTACCGGCGCCACGACCGCGACGCAGGCCGGCGGGTACGCGGGCGCGGACTTCATGTTAGGCGATTCGTATGACAGCATAATTGCCGTGTCACTGGCTTCGGCTAAGTTTACCGCCAACGAATGGGCGACTTACATCGACGACACCTGGAGAGTGAAGCCGCACCTGACTCTTACCCTGGGTTTTAGGTGGGAGGTCTCTCAGCCCTTGCTGGACACTTCGGGCAAAGAACCGAACGTGGATCTCCAACAGCCGATTCCCAACGTCGCGGATGTGGCGAATCCGGCCCTGCAGCCGGTTTACGTCCGGACCGGGACCGGGGGGAATTTTTACCAGGGCCTCAACTTCCAATACGAACCCTATTGGGCCACCCCTAACATTGGAGCGCTTCCCCCCGTCCTTCTTCCTCTGCAAACTGTCCAGGACGGGCGGCTGGGCTCGCGGTTGATCAACACCGATTATAAG
Organism: Bryobacteraceae bacterium; assembly: GCA_049522755.1. GTDB lineage: Bacteria > Acidobacteriota > Terriglobia > Bryobacterales > Bryobacteraceae > PALSA-243. Next base: position 852 of record JBEKNN010000078.1, read on the forward strand.
AACTTCGCCCCACGCGTTGGGATCGCGTATAGCCCCTCGAAGATGTGGTCGATTCGCACAGGTTACGGCATATTTTACTCGAATGAGAGCAAGAACTCGATCTTCGACCTGGAACGCGGACTGGGGGGCCGAACCGGCCAAACGACGCCTACCACTTATGGTCAGCCAACGTGGACCTACACGAATTTCATCAACGCCGCACAGCTTCCGGCGACCGTCCCCATCGGCCTCACCTGGGGCGCGAACCCGCACCTGCCGAGCAGCTACACCCACCAGTGGATCGCGAACGTGCAGCGCACGCTCGGCAATTCAACATTTCTGGAGCTCGATTACACCGGCTCGGCGAGTCATCACCTGGACTACCTGCTGAATGAGAATCAGGGGATTCTGGGAACCCAGGCGACGGTCCTCCGCTTGCCCTATCCGGAGTGGGGATCCGCGGGTATCCAGTATCTGACCGGCGACGCCAATGGGAATTACGAGGGCGTTAGCGCCAAGTTGACACAGCGTTACGGGTCGAACCTGACGACGCTGCTTGGCTACACGTACTCCAAGTCCCTCGATGACACCAGCAACATCCGCGGCACGAATAACGACTTCTCGCCCGAGAACTCGCTCTGCCCCCTTACGTGCGAATACGGCCCATCGGATTTCAACATTCCGCAGCGCTTCGTTATGTCCATCATCTACACTCTGCCGTTCGGCAAAGGTCAGAAATTTCTCAATCATGGAGGTGCCGTGAACGAAGTGGTTGGCAACTGGCAGTTGAGCACCATCACCACGCTGCAAAGCGGCTCTGTGGTGGATACATCCGCGTGGGATTCCGGGGGCACCAATTTCGTCACCACCGCCAACCGGCTCAACTGCGTTGCCGGCGTGAACCCGGTTCTGCCCGGTAACAACCCGCAGGGCTGGTATAACTCGGCGGCATTCACCAACCCTGTCGCTGCCACGTTTGGAAACTGCGGGCGGAACACCCTGAGGGGACCGTGGCTGGGTAACCAGGATATATCGGTCATCAAGCTTTTCCCGATACACGAAGCGCACACTCTCGAGTTCCGCATGGAGATGTTCAACGCATTCAACCATGTGGAATTGGCCGCTCCCGGCAGTCTAAGCTGGGGAGGCGGCTCGGGTCCGGCGCCCATCTCGACTTTCGGCATCATCTCGTCGACAGTGAACGCCATGCGCGAGATCCAGTTCGCGCTCAAGTATCGTTTCTGAAAGCGTGTCCGCGGCGCGCGAGATCAGCCAGGTCCAGGTTGCGATGCCGAATGCGCGAAGCGTTTGCCGCCGCGGCTTCGCTCAATGCCGGTCACCAGACGCTGAAGCGCAACTGTCATTATCGCGCCGACCGAAAGGCCAGGGCGACGAAAGGCGAAGCAGGCCGCAGAACACAGTACCGGCCCGGGAGCCCTCTCTTTTTGAAGCGTGATGCATTCTATCGCCCTCTCGGGGTTGCGAGTTACAGGGTCCGCCATCGAGCAGACTCGGTCAGTCTTATTCGCCTGACAGCGTTTTCAGGTCGTCTCTGCTTTCGCGGACGGAGTTAGCGCGACGGCAGCCTCTGAGGTGAGCAGCAGGAACGTGAAGGTCTCCTGCAGATACAGTCGGACAGCATTATCGGTGTGGCTCAGGTAGCCGATGGAGACGTCCTGGCCGATGTGCAGGTCGAAATCGCCGCCACGCGTGGTCAGTACAAAAGCTCCCTCTATAGCAGGCGCCCAAATGATTTTATCCTCGACGAGGCGCTTGACGTGCTCCAGCACCGGATAACCATGATCGCTGGTTTCAGCAAGGGCGGTATAGGCCTCGGCTCCAAGCAGAACGGTATAAGGGCCATTGACGCCGACAAGCCTCAATTGGCTCAAGGCTTGGGCTATGGCATCCGGGTACTGGCGAACGTCGGCCGGAAGGGGCATCTTCGGATTGCTTGTCCCCTGACGAATTCCCACGATATCGGCTGCCGTATAGCCCTCAAAAACCGCGCTGTCCTCAGCAAAGGCGATCTGCCGCGCCGCGTCTTTCGCCGGTTGCCAGTCCGAGTCGTTGGCGCCGCGTTCCACGTCGTCGATCGCCTGGCGATCGAGTTCAAAAGGAAAACGCAACTCCACCAGAGCCTTCACCTCGCGCTGTCTGGCGAGAATGCCGTCCCTCTGACCCGCAATCGGACGAAGATGGCCAGTGCCGACTGCGGAGAGAAGAGTACCTGCCGGACCTTGCACGTCGACCACTCGCCTTCCCGCGAGGTAACGTTTGAACGTACGAGCTGTTTCCTCTTCAATCTGAGCCCACGCCGCATCCGAAATGGGCGCTAGCTCGCGGTGCAGATTATTCATGCGGAATTTCTCCTTTCAGGGAACCAATGCCCAGTGAACCATCGCTCTTCCGTGGAGTGGACGAGCCCTCGACCGTCGCTGCCTCTACAGGAGGCGCAGCAACCAAGGCGGGCTGGTCCTCGCCCACGGCTTCCAGAAATGCTACAGATGGAGCAAAAAATAGGTTTCCAGTGACGGCGCGGCTGAAATCGAGCAGCCGGTCGTAGTTGCCGGGCGGCCGTCCCACGAACATGTTTTCGAGCATCTGTTCGATCGTATGGGGCGAACGGCTGTAGCCGATGAAATAGGTGCCGAATTCACCGTGCGCGGGCCGGCCGAAGGGCATGTTGTCGCGCAGGATCTTGATCTCCTTCCCATTCTCGACGATGGTTGTGAGTGCGCTGTGCGCTGAGGTCGGCTTGATGGAATCGTCCAATTCGATATCCGACAGCTTTGTGCGGCCGATGATTCGTTCCTGCGCCTCCGTGGACAGCGCATTCCATCCATCAAGATCGTGAAGATATTTCTGCACGATGACGTAGCTGCCGCCGGCGAACGCGGCGTCCTCGTCGCCCACGATTACGGCATCGATCGCTGCCTCGCCCCGCGGATTCTCCGTCCCGTCGACGAAACCCATGAGATCGCGATCGTCAAAGTAACGGAAGCCGTGCACTTCGTCCACCGGCGAAACAGCGTCTCCGATACGCGCCATGATCTGCATCGCAAGTTCGAAGCACAGATCCATACGCTTCGCGCGGATGTGGAACAGCAGGTCGCCTGGCGTGGAAACCGCATGCCGCCCTCCTGCGCGGATCTCCCGGAACGGACGAAGCTTCGCCGGCCGCGGCGGTCCAAAGAGTCGATCCCACGCATCGGACCCAAAGCCCATGACGCAGGAGAGACCCCCTTCAAGGTCGCGAAATTCCACGGCCCGCAACAACGCGGCGAGGTCTCCGCAGAACGACCGCAAGGTCGCGCGATTGTCGAAACCAGGCTTTACTGTCGCGACCAGGAAGATCGCAGCGCGGGTGAGTGGCGCGCCTACTGGCTGCGCAACGGCGCGCAGGCCGCGTCCCGCCGCGGGCGCGCTCATCGGATCGGGCTTCATCTGGATGTCATCCTGCCACGGCGTGCGGAATTTCGCTTCTTGAAGGACCGCGCCGCGCGTGCCAAGGTTCTCGACAAGCTTACCATCGTCTGCCGACGAACGTCCATACGGCCCTTGCGCGTACTTGCGCGTGCAATGTGCCTCGAATGGGTAATTCGCGGCGGAAACAGGAACGCCGTCCCCGCCCATCCTCAGAAGATCAGCTTCATTCCGAATTGAATCTGCCGTGGAGTAGTCGCCAGCGTCGTGATCAATCCGGCCGAGGCATTGATGGCTCCGCTCGAAAACACCGTCGCGTTGGGCGTGCCCAGGTTGGGGTGGTTCAGAAGGTTGAAGAACTCCGCGCGAAACTGGAGGCTCGCCCTTTCCGATACCGCCGTGTTCTTGAACAGGGAAAAGTCCAAATCGGCCAGGCCAGGCCCGCTGTAGACGCCTCTTCCTAAATTTCCGTAAGTGCCGGCCGCGGGCAGAATGAAGGCATTCGGGTTGAACCATTGGTCGGCTTGCCCCAACACCACAGGTCCCGTGAACGACGGGTTCAAAGAAGGCCGGTCGGGATTCCTGGTGTCTCCATCGCCCGACCGGTTTGAGCCGATCACGGGCGTAAACGGAAAGCCGCTCAGCAACGTCGCGATTTCATTTAACTGCCAGCCGCCGAATAGCTTGTTTTCCATGCCGCCGCCATTCAACCAGTGCTTGCCTTTTCCGAACGGCAGCTCATAGCGAGCCGAGATGCTGGCCTGAGAGGCCGCGTTCAACGCGGAAGGACCCCAGTCTCTTGGCAGATCGTTCCGGTCCAAAACCATCTGCGACTGGTTCTCCGACTGCGCGCCGGTCAGCCCCGAATTCATATCCAGGTTTTTCGACCACGTGTAGTTTGCGCGAATTTGCAGGCCCCGGCTCAGGCGATGTGACAAGTCGGTCTGCAGGGCGTTATAGCTGCTATTGCCCTCGGTGTACCAGAAGAAACCCGCGCCCAGGTATGGATTGGGCCGCGTACCCACCGGGATGTATTGCGCGCCCTGCGCCACATGGCTCTGGTTCGCCGCAGTGGCCGGAGTGCCGCTGGTCGCGACTCCGCCCGCCGTGCAACCGCCCGCGGCCGAGCAAACCTGCGCCGGAATATCGTTAGGATCCACGCTCAGCAGCCCGTGGTATCCGAACGACCCCACGTAGGACGCGCGCAAAGCGGTGGTCGAGTTGAGTTGCCGCTCCACCGATAAATTCCACTCCTGAACCGTGGGAGTCTTCGCGTTGTCCTGCACCCCTTGGGGAGCGTACGTAGTGCAGGGCGTGGGAACACCGGGGCCGCACGATGGCGCGACTGCCGCGCCGGGAACCACGGGCGTGATCGCAAACAGCGAGCCCGAAGCGGTAATCGATCCGTTGTAAGGAGGCAGCGAGTTCAGCAGGAAGCTGAGATCGTCGATCAGCGAATAGTAAGTGCCGAATCCCGCGCGGATCGCCATCTTTCCGTTCCCGAACGGGTCCCACGCCAGCCCGACCCTGGCGCTGAAGAGCTTGGTGGCGTTGTTCTGTGTGAAGACCGAGTTGGCCACGCGCGGAGCGGTCTCCAGCACGCCGGTCGCATCGGGAATGTAATTCGCGGCCCTTCCGAATGCCTCGTTCCAGCCGGTAGTGAATTCATGCCGGATGCCGGCCCGTATGGTGAGATTGCGCCGCACCTTGATGGCGTCTTCGAAATACCACGCCCCAAAGAGGCTTCTCCAGCCCAGCTCGTTCGCCGTCGGAACCACCTGGAAGCTGCTCACGGTTCCTTGCAGGAATGTAGTCAAGCTGGTGAACGTAGCTTGCCCAAGCTGGCGCGAAGCCGAGTCTTCATTGTCCTGCAGCGGCTGAAACCACACGCCGGCGCTGATCTGGTGCATTCCCTTCGATATCTGAACATCGTCCGCAAAGGTATAAAGATTCCGCCGGTTCCACACGCCGGCGGCGTTGTTGGGGCCCGCCGATGTGATGCCGGCAAGGCCGGTGGTGGTGACCCCGCCGTTGACCACAATCCCGCCGGGCCCGGCTCCTTCCACAAAATCGAGGTTGGCTGCGAATGGCGCCTGCAGAGACGAATCGAGATTGAATCCTGCGCGCGAAAAGCCGGCGCGGAACATGTTGAGCATATCGGGCGAGAAGATATGCGTCTCTTGCAAGCTGGCTACCTGCATGCGCAATGTGCTGTACGAAGCGAACAGTGGATCGGCCAGCGGGATCAGACTATTGCCGTCGTCGATCGTGTAGGACGTCGAGAGCGTATCTCGATCGCGGATTGCGTAGTCCAGCCGCAAGGTGCCAAAATCCTCGCGGATGCTTTGCGCGGGGTTGGTGTAGGAAAACGCCGTGCCGCTAGGCAGGCCGTTCACCAGCAGCTCGGGACCGTTGGGCTGCGTCCAGAAAGAGAAGTAAGGCAGCATCGCCGGGTTCAGATTGGCAACCGGCGCGTAAACGCCGGCGGAGTTTGGAAAGGTTCCCAGGCGTACCTTCGCGTCGGGAACAACGCTTTCGTTGCTCAGTGTTTCCGCCTGCCGGAAGCCTTCGTAATTGCCGAAGAGGAACAGGCGGTTCTTCTTGAGAGGGCCGCCCATCGCGCCTCCGAACTGGTTTTGGCGGAAGGGGGGATCGAAGGACGTCTGCGCAAAAAAGCTGCGCGAATCGACGGCGCTGTTGCGGAGAAACTCGAACAGCGTGCCATGCAGAGTATTGGTCCCTGACTGTGTCACCACGCCGACTTGCGCGCCGGATCTCTTCCCATATTCGGCGCCATAGGTGTCGGTCTGGACGTTGAACTCGCGCACGGCGTCGATGCCCAGCAGGTACCCGCTGACGCCGCCGGGCGTGATGGCGAGCTGGCTCGACCCGGTATACTCAATGCCGTTGAGCAGCACGAGGTTGTCCATAGGACGATGCCCGTCCACCGAAAACGTATTTCCATTGCTGGTGCTCGTGTTGGCGCTTTTCAAACCGTAGTTGATGACTCCAGGGTTGAGCGTCATCAGATTATCGAAGCTGCGGCCATTGAGCGGCAAATCCTTCAGCTCGCGCTCCCCTACCAGCCCGGAAACCGACGAGGTGGTGGTATTGACAACCGGACCGTCTTCGGTAACCACCACTTCCTGCGTAAGATCGCCTATCTCAAGGCGCAGGTTCACTACCGCATCCTGCCCCACCACCAGATTGACGCCGTTGCGAATCTCGGTCTTGAAGCCCGTCTTTTCCACCCTCAACTGGTATGAGCCGATGGGCAGTGACATGGCTCTATAATCGCCCGCGTCGTCCGTCGAGACGGCGCGCGTGGCGCCGCTTTCGAGACTCTTGACGGTGATCGCCACGCCGCGCACTCCGGCGCCGGATGCGTCCTCGATTCTGCCGGAAATGGCGGCCGTCACTTGACCGGATGCGTATGGCGAAATCGCCAGGACGGCCAGTAGCGCAAGGGTGAGATGGCGAAAGGAACTGGTCTGTGGCTTGTTCATGGGAACATCCGATGGAGCGGGAGACTGGCGGGCGCCTCGCAAGGCAGAATGCGCAGGCCCATCCGCAGAATCCACGAATCTGCGAGGCGTGGGCGTGAAAACAACCTCATGACCGGTCTCATCGAGCGGCGGTTCCTGTGCATTTCCGCTTTGGGAATACCAACGCGAGATACTTCAGAATAATACAAAAGCCATCGATGGACACGCTTCTCGGCAAATACCCAGGAGCGAAATATTTTACATACTTTCGGGGATGTCCGGCGGCCCAGCGCGGGAGCGCGCTTCTCGAAGCCGGCGTCACGCGCGCCGTTGCCGGATTTCAACCGTTCCCGCGATCAAAGTTCCGAGGTGTCTTCTTCAATCTCACCGAGGTCCGGCTTCCGGTCTTCGATCTCGCGATCCTCTTTAGCCCATTCGGAGGGCAGGTCTTCCAGTAAATCCGGTGAACGTTCTTCCTTGCTTGGATCCATACCCAATTCTCGCATCGCCCTTCTCAGGCGTGACTCTTCACCGCAACTGATTTGCGCGATAACGTACTCCCGATCACGCGCGTGTCATGTTAAATATGAAGCAATGAGGGCGGCAATTCTCGATTCCACTCAAGGTTCCCCGCCCGGCCCGCTGCGCATCGAGCAGGTTTCCATACCGGAACTCAGTCCGGGACAAGTCTTGCTGCGGGTTCGAGCTTGTGGAGTTTGCCGCACCGACCTCCACATTATCGAGCGCGAATTGCCGGTCTTACGTCCTCGCCTGATTCCCGGCCATCAGATTGTTGGCGAGATTGCGGGCGGCGCGACGGCCGACCTGCCGATGGGAACCCGCGTCGGCGTATCTTGGCTCGGCGGCACGGATGGCGCGTGCCCCTATTGCCGGCGCGGGATGGAAAATCTGTGCGATGCGCCCACCTACACCGGATACTCCGTGGATGGCGGCTACGCGGAATTTTGCGCGGCCCGCGCCGACTTCGTGGTTCCGCTTCCGGCCGGTCTGGACGACGTCCACATCGCGCCCCTGCTTTGCGCCGGCATTATCGGGTTCCGCAGCCTGCGAGTGGCCGGCGTGGAGCCCGGCGATCGCGTGGGTCTGTTTGGCTTCGGCGCTTCGGCGCATCTGGCGATCGCCGTCCTGCATGCCTGGAAGTGTGAAGTCTACGTCTCTACCCGGGGCAGTTCGCACCGCACTCTCGCGGCGTCGCTGGGCGCAGCCTGGGTGGGTACAGAGCAGGAAATGCCTCCGGTGGAATTGGACCGCGCGGTGACCTTCGCGCCCAGCGGCGACGTGGTGATCGCCGCCCTGAAGAGCCTCCGCAAGGGCGGCGTGGTGGCGATCAATGCGATTCATCTCGATCGCATGCCCGAGTTCGACTACGACCGGCTTCTATGGGGTGAGCGCCAGATCCGCAGCGTGGCGAATATGACCCGCGCCGACGCGCACGACTTCCTGCAAATCGCCGAACAGATCCACTTACAACCCAAGGTCACAATTTTTCCGCTGGAGTCCGTTAATGACGCTCTGGCGGCCATCAAGCGCGACGCGATGGATGGGGCGGCAGTAGTTAAGATCTGACGTTAATCAAATTGAGAATCAAATCGTGGCGCACGCACTCCTGCGTGCAGCGTTCACACTCGTGTGAACGCGCTTCGAATCGGAGGCGCTAAGTGAACAGTGTTGAGTTAAGCCGCCTCCTACTTCGCCAGCAGCGCATCCACCGCGGCCAGCGAGATAGCTTCATCCACTTCCGAAGGCGCGCCGCTGCACGCGATAGCGCCGATGGTTTGCCCGTCCACCTTGATTGGCACGCCGCCCTGGTTGGGAAATGCGTCCGGGTAGGCCAGCACGCCAAGATCGCCGTTCTTGAGCTGGTCGGCGGCGGCTTTCGAGGGGCGGCCGTAAAGCGCCGCGTAGCGGGCCTTCCGCTGTGCGAACTGAATGGTGTTCAGCCCCACGCCGTCGGCCTTCTGCAGGAACAGAAGGTTACCGCTTTCATCCACAATGCAGATGGTGACCTGCACGCTGCGCTTCTGCGCCTCGTGCTCAGCGGCGGCGGCCATGGTCTTGAGCGCCTCAAGGTTCAGGTACTTGCGGGTGGGGAGGCCGGCAGCGGCCAATCGAGTCATGCGGACTATCTTACAACCAGCCGGGAGTCTCCGCGCGGCGTCACTCCTCGAACCGCGCCACGTAGGCGCAACGCTGCATGAAGCCCCAGGTGTATCCTTCGGGGTCCGTCACCTGGAACACACGGATGCCGTAAAACTTGTCTTCGGGTGGCGCGGTATCCACCCCAGCGGCTTTCACTTGATCGTACATCGCATCCACATCGTCCACCCAGACGCCAATCCACTCCTCGGGGCGGCGTCCCTTCTGCGCCCAGTATTCCGGATCGCCCTCCAGCCAGACTTCGGTGTTGCCCGCGTATAACTCGGCATTGCGGAGGGCGCCTTGCGAGTTCACCCAGCGTCCGCGCTCAGTGAAGCCGAATACGCGAGTGAGCCACTCGATCATCGCGGCCACGTCATCGTAATGCAGGTATGGAGTGATGCCTTCGAATTCGGCCATGCGTCTTATCCTATAACTTAACGGCGTATCCTATAACTGCGCAACCTACAACTCGCATCCTACAACGGCGGCTTAGGCGGCTTCACCTGAGCCCACGGCGCGTTGCCTTTCACTTTGACAGGCCGGCGGAAAAGCTTCCCGCCTTCGGTGACGTAGAGCCAGTTCAGATCCTTGCCGGCGAAGGCGACGCTGGAAATGCTTCCGTGCTCCGGCGGGTTCAGAATCTGGGCGACGCGGCCATTGGCCTCGCAAACCTGAATCCCCAGCGGCGTCGCGAAATAGATCTGGCCCACTGAGTCTTCCGCGACTCCCTCGACGCCGCTCATCCAACCCGTCTCCGGCATCTCCAGGCGATAGAACGGTTCACCGTTTATCAGCGAGCCGTCGGGCGCAATCTGAAAACTCCATCCGAATCTCGCCTGGGCATCCGCCACGATGAGCATTGCCTGGTCGGGCGAAAGCGCCACGGACGATGGCAGCGCGATTTCGCCGCCGCTGTAAACCGTACGGCTCTTGCCGCCGGCGTCGATGAAGCCAACCGTCCTGTGATCTGCATCGGCGAAGTAAATTCCGCCCTTCGCGGTGATCGCGATGCCGCTCGCTTCCACGTTCGCGGCCACCACTTTTTCATCGCCGCCTGCGCCACCCGCAGCGGAGTATTCCACGATGCGCTTGCGCGCGAGTTGCGATACATACAACCGTCCGTCCGGCCCGGCTGCCAGGGCCGCGGCGCCGCTGGAATTGTCTTTGAATACGGTAACTTTGCGATCCGCGTCCGACTTATAAATACGGTTCGCAGCCGGGTCGGCGAAATATACGTTGCCGTCTCTGTCAGTGGTGGGGCTTGTGACAGACCGGTACGTGTCGCCCACCTGTTCCCACAGCTTGTCCGCCCAAACCGTGGAATAGACTTTGCCGCGCGGGTCCCATCCAGGCTGACTCATGGACGCAGGCTCATGCACCACGATGGGGCTCGGGTAATCGCGCCACAACCAGCGAAGCACATCGGGCATAATAGCCGAGCCTTGTCTCTTGTCGTGACCGCCTTCGCCAATAGTCAACTTCACGTCATAACCGGCCGATTCGAAAGCTTCGAACATCACCTGATTGTTAATGGGCCAGCTACCGCCATAGAAAGTGCCGAAGGGCTCGGCCGCAACGATGTGGTCGTTCTTGCCATCCTGGAGGAAGATCCGAATCGGCTTCGGCTCGGTCTTGCGAATGAGCGCGGGCAACCCGTCGGCGCCCTTCATGGCGACATAGGTGCCGATGAAGCTGACGACGCGGCGGAACTGATCGGGACGGTTCCACGCGGCCGCAAACGCGCAGACGGCTCCGGTGCTTGTGCCCACCAGACCCCGGTCGTTCGGGTCGCGCGAGAGGTTGTACTTCCCGGCCACCGCGGGGATCAGCTCCTCGATCAGGAAGCTGGCATAGCGGTCGCTCAGCGAATCGTACTCGAAGACGCGCTCAAAGCGGTTCTGCGCCTGATCGGAGGCGGCGGGCAGCACGCCTGGGTCGATGAAGATGCCGATCAGCGGCGGCAGCTCGTGCCTGGCGATGAGGTTGTCGAAGACCGTAGGGGCATGCTCGCCGCCGTTGATCGACCCGTTGCCATCGAAGAAAATCATGAACGGCGTAGGCTTGGCGGCGTCGTACTGAGCGGGCACATAGATGGAGTAATCGTGCGGCGTACCGGGATAGAACTTGCCGGGCGGCAGCGTGTATTTCGTGACCGATCCCTTGGGCACGCCGGACTGGGGCAGGGAATCGGGGCCGAGGGCATAATTCTGAGCGCAGCTCAGCGTGGCGGCAAATAAGACAAGAACAATCGCTCTCATGTTGGTAGGACAGGCCTCCTGGCCTGTCGCCTTCGGCCTCTAGTTTTCCGTTGGCGCCTTTTCCAAATGTTCTACCACGATATGCTCAACCGGCGCCTTGCGCCGTTCCAACCCGAGGCCAAGCTTTTGCACCGATGCGAAAATCGAGGCGCGGGATGGAGACGTTTGCCTCTGGCCAACCTTCGGATGGGACAATACTCGCATGGCGAATTCCTTTGACGCGATCATCATCGGCACGGGCCAGGCCGGACCGTCCCTAGCCGTGCGCTTGGCCGGCGCGGGCATGAAAGTCGCCATCATCGAGCGCAAGCTGTTCGGCGGCACTTGCGTCAACACCGGCTGCATCCCCACCAAGGCCATGGTGGCGAGCGCCCACGCTGCCCACATCGCCCGCCGCGCCGCCGATTTCGGAGTGGAAACCGGCCCCGTCACGGTGGACATGAAGCTCGTCAAGGCTCGCAAAGACGCCATCTCCGAAAAGTCGCGCATCGGCGTGGAATCGATGCTCAGAAGCACGCCCAACGTCACCGTGTATCAGGGCGGCGCGCGCTTCGAATCCGCCCGCGAAGTCAGCGTAGGCGCGGCGCGGCTCACCGCGGACCGCATCTTCATCAATGTAGGAGGCCGCGCGGTGATTCCCGATTTGCCGGGCCTTGCGGACGTCAGCTATCTCACGAACTCATCGATGATGGGCGTCGACTTTCTCCCGCGGCATCTGCTGATTGTGGGCGGCAGTTACATCGGTCTCGAATTCGGCCAGATGTTCCGCCGCTTCGGCAGTGAAGTCACTATCGTCGAGATGGGGCCGCGCCTCGTCCAGCGCGAAGACGAAGACGTCTCCGCGGCGATACGTGAGATCCTCGAGGCGGAAGGCATCCGCATTTACCTCGGTGCGGAGTGCATCAGCGTGTCGAAGCAGGCCAGTGGGATTGCCATGGGGGTGAGTTGCACCGAGGTCCTGCCTGAGATCGCAGGATCGCACCTATTGCTGGCGGTGGGCCGGCGGTCGAACACCGACGACCTCGGCCTGGAAAACGCCGGCGTGGCAGTCGACCCCCGCGGCTACATCACGGTGGACGATGCGCTCGCTACCAACGTGCCGGGCATCTGGGCGCTCGGCGACTGCAACGGCCACGGAGGCTTCACGCACACTTCGTACAACGATTTCGAAATCGCCGCCGCCAATCTTCTGGACCACGACCCGCGCCGCATTAGCGACCGCATCCATGCCTACGCTCTCTACATCGATCCGCCGCTCGGAAGGGCCGGCATGACCGAGGCCGAAGTGCGCAAATCGGGCAAGCGCGCCCTCATCGGAACCCGCGCCATGACGCGCGTGGGACGCGCCGTGGAAAAGGGCGAAACTCAGGGCTTCATGAAGATTCTGGTGGATGCGGACAGCCGCGAAATCCTGGGCGCGTCGATCCTGGGGACGGGCGGCGACGAGGCGATTCACTGCATTCTCGATACCATGTACGCCAAGGCGCCCTACACGGTAATGCAGCGCGCGGTACACATTCATCCCACCGTTTCGGAGCTCATTCCGACCATGCTCGGCGACCTGAAACCGTTGTAGAGTGGCGCGGGCCCATGGCCTGCGGTGTCCCCGAGCCGCTCCGAGCGCTCGGGATTCCGGTGTCACTTGAGGCTTGTTGGTCTCCTACGATACCAGCGCCTGCGCCACGCGCGACGCCAGTCGATCGAACGGCACAATCTCATAGAGCGACGCGTCCGACATGATGCGCGCCACCAGCGCGGCGTGCATAGCGTGGCCCGCGCGCTCTGCGATCACATGGCCGAGCAGGGGCCTGCCGAGCAGCGCCAGATCGCCGATGAGATCGAGCGCCTTGTGCCGGCAGCATTCGTCGGGTGCGCGCAGGCCATCCGGGTTCATGACTCCGTTGCGCGTGAAGCACACGGCATTCGCTAGCGACGCGCCGCGAATCAGGCCCATATTGCGCATCTGGTCCAGGTCGTTTTCCCATCCGAACGTGCGCGCGAAGGCGATCTCGGAAGCGTACCGCTCCGGCGTCACTTCGAGTTCCAACGACTGCCGGCCCACCGGCGACGGATAATCCGTATCGCAAGTAAGGCGGAAACTATCCGCCGGAATAATGCTGATGCGCTTGCCGCGGTCTTCCACCGAAATCGGCCGGAGGATGCTCAAATACTTCCGCTTGGCGCGCAACTCACGGATGCCCGCCTGCAGAATGAGCCGCACAAACGGCCGGCCGCTGCCATCGAGGATCGGCACTTCGAGGTTATCGATCTCCACCAGCGCGTTATCGACGCCCATGGAATAAAACACACTCAGCAAGTGCTCGGTAGTGGAGATCAGTACGCCCTGACGCATCAGGCTGGTGGCGTAACTGACGCGCGCCACGTGGCGCCAGCTCGCGGGAATGGAAAAATTGTCGAGATCGGTGCGGACGAAAACGATGCCCGTCCCGGCCTTCGCGGGCTTGATACAGATGCGGACGGGAACGCCGCTATGAAGCCCGACGCCCGCAGCCGCCACGGGGCGATGGATGGTAGTTTCAAACCGCAAAAGTAGTCTCCGGCATCTTTTGCTTCATTACAGCACGATGCAGAGCAAAGAAGTGCAAAAACTTTGTTTTGAACAATTTGGAACTTTTTACTGTAGTCAAAATGATGCGGTTTGGCGTTGAATCGTGGCCTGTACGCCTCAGGAAGCGGCGAACGTGCGCGACCCGTTAGCCCCAGAGGGCTAGTCGGATCGATGCTATAGAACTGAAGCGCGATTTGCCAAGCAGGGCGACAAGACCGTCCTTGGCGCGCACGCATCGGCCAGGGGATTGCAGCCGCCTCATATGGAGGAATCGAACTTCGTTCCATCGCGCAGCCAGCCCGTGTAATCGACGGTGTACTGTTGCCCGGCCGCCGCGGGCGCGCCATCCCAATCCGCACATCGATGTAGCGCAGCGTGGCGCCCTCCATCACTTTGCCGGTGACGGCCGGGATAGTATCCGGCATCCGGGTATCGAGGGCCTGGGCTGACAATGCAGTTCGGCCAACGAAAGCATGGCTAAGGCGAGAGCGGCTGCGAAACGTATGCCACATTATATTGGCCCAGCGGCGCGACAGCTTACAATACCGTTCACGTAGCGCCACGAACATGAGTGGGCTAAGAGGCACGGCTGGTAGTAGGGCTAATGGGGAATGTCAGGGCAGAGCAGGTTTAGGGAGTTTTGAATATGTCGCTTAGGTCACGTATTGCGGATATACTCCGCGGCGATGGTTTGAGCCGCGAGATCGACGAAGAGCTTCCGCATATCGATGAAGGCATCGACCACGGGCGCGATCCCGCTGCAGCGCGGCGAGCGTTCGGCTCCGCGGTGCGGCAGCGCGAGGAAAGCCGCGACATCCGGCTCATCCCGTGGCTCGAATCGCTGCGCGCCGACGCCGTCTACGGCTGGCGTCAGCTCATGAAGCGAAAGGTTACGTCCGCTGCGGCGATCCTCTCGCTGGCCCTGGCGATTGGGGCATGCACCTCGGCATTCCGGCTCATCGACGCCATATTGTTGCGGCCTTTACCGGTGGCTAAACCCGAACAGCTTTACACGCTCGCTCGGCAGGGAATCGATTTCGATGGGCAGGTGAGAACGGGCGACATGTGGGCGTATCCGGACTTCCGCCTGATGCGCGCCGCGGTGAAGGGGCAGGCCGAGCTGATGGCGATCTCCTATGCGGAACGCATGGATCTGACTTACAAGTCCGATCGGGAAATTGAAAAAGCCTGCGTGCAGTACGTCTCGGGCTGGATGTTCACCTCATTCGGGCTCGGGCCCGCGCTAGGGCGGCTGTTTACCGAAAACGACGATCTGAAGGCGGGCGCGCACCCGTATGCCGTGCTGTCTCACGACTACTGGACGCGCCGCTTCGCGGAGGACCCGAACGTTATCGGGCGCACATTTCGGTTGGGCGATCGCCAATTCGAAATCGCGGGAGTTGTGGCAGCGCCCTTCACCGGCACGGAACCGGGCACGGTGACCGACGTTTTCCTGCCCACCATGATGCATCCGGGTGTGGTTCACGACGACTGGACGTGGATGCGGACGATGGCGCGGGTGAAGCCGGGAGTTGCGCTGGAGCTGCTTCGCGCGAAACTGGACGCAACTTCGCGAGCGTTCGAAGAGGATCGGTCCAAAGGATTCCTCGGCATGTCCCGGGAGAATATCGAGAAATTCCTCGACCACAAATTGGTTCTGGAACCAGCGGCCGGCGGCGTCTCTGACATGCAGAAGGACTATCGCGTTGCGCTGGCGGCCATGGGCGTGTTGGTGGCGCTGGTGCTGTTGATTGCGTGCGCCAACGTCGCGAACCTGATGACGGCTCAGGCGGCGGCGCGGGCGCGGGAGATGGCGCTGCGCGTTTCCATCGGCGCGGGAAGGTGGCGGTTGGTGCAACTGGTGCTGGTGGAAAGCGCGTGGCTGGGGATTCTTTCGGCTGCCATGGGCGGATGGTTCGCGTGGTGGTCGGCGCCGTTCGTGGTAAGCATGATTAATCCGGCGGACAACCCTGCACGGCTGGCCCTGCCGGCGGATTGGCGAGTGCTCGGGTTTGGACTGGCGCTGACCGTGGGGGTGACATTGCTCTTTGGTCTGGCGCCGGCGCTAAGAGCCTCGGCGGTCAAGCCGGCGAGCGCGCTCAAAGGCGGATCGGACCCGCACTCACGGAGGCGCCTGATGCATGCGCTGATCGCGGTCCAAGTGGCTTTCTGCTTTCTGGTGCTATTCGTGGCGGCGCTGTTTGCAGCCACGTTCGACCGCTTATCTCATCGGCCCACGGGATTCCTGGCCGATCGGCTTCTCACGGTCGAAACGGTGACGCGGAACCCTGTGGCGCCGGTCTTCTGGGAGCAGGTGGCGGACCGCTTGCGTGCGACGCCGGGCGTGGAATCGGTCGCTCTGGCTGGGTGGCCGCTGCTCGCCGGAAACTCCTGGAACGGATTCGTCTCGGTCAACGGTGCGCCTCCAGGCCCGATTTTGGCTTTCTTTCTGGACGTCTCGCCCGGTTGGATGGACGCCATGAAGATCCCCTTCGTAGCTGGAAGAGATTTCCGCCAGGGCGACACGTCTCCCGGCGTGGCCATTGTCAACGAGACTTTCGTGAAGCAATACTTCCATGGCGAGAATCCCATAGGACAGTCGATCGCGAAAGGCGGCAGCGTTCATCAGGTGGTGGGCGTGGTACGGGACGCGCCCTATCGCAACGTGCGGGAAGCCACGCTGCCGGTGGCTTTTGTCCCGTTCCATTCGGTGGATGCCAAAGGCGCATTGCGGCCGTTACAAACGGCGACGTTTATGGTGCGCACAGTCAGTGCGAACCCGATGGCGCTGGCGTCTACCCTGCGCCGGATTGTGCCACAGGCTCGGCCGGAATTCCGCGTCAGCAACGTCCGCCCACAGTTGGAACTGGTGCAGGCGCAAACCGTGCGGGAGCGGCTGCTGGCAATGCTGGCGCTGTTCTTCGCGGTGGTCTCGCTATTGCTTGCGGGCGTGGGCCTGTATGGCGTGCTGGATTATTCCGTGTTGCAGCGGCGGAAGGAAATCGGCATCCGCAGGGCGATTGGCGCACAAGCCGGCGGCATCGCACGGCTGGTGGCGGTGGATGTATTGTCCATGGTGTGCGCCGGGGGACTGGCTGGCCTCGCGCTCGGGCTTGTATCGGTGCGATACATCGAGGCGCTGTTCTACCAGGTGAAGGCTACCGATCCGTTGATGCTGGCGCTGCCGTCGCTGATAGTGTTCGCCGTGGCGCTGGTGGCGGCGCTGCCGGCGGTGATCCACGCGGTGCGAATCGATCCGGTTAGTATGCTGCGCTCGGAATAGGGCTTGCAGCGGCGCGCGCAATCCTGCGTGCCGCGTTCACACTTTCTCGAAACCCTCAGTCTCCCCGACTCAGGCGGCCTTGGGGATAACTACTTGCATCCCAAGCTTTTGAGCGCGCTGGGTCACAGATCGGATCTGCCGCTCGCGATATTTGGCTTCATAGTATTCGGTCCCCTTGTCTACGGCCGAGGCGTTAAGGGAACAGTGTACGAACGTCCTACTGCTTCGAAAGAGCCCGCACAATCGGGGCTTTAGGGCGGCCCTGGGCGTCGGGCGATGAACGCCACTGTCGGAGCATGGCACGCAGCCCGCGATAGTCGATCGCCCGCATGCGCCCCTCCAGATATTCGTTGGTTTCGAAATGTAGATGACGTCCGTGCCCGGGCTGTGACGCGTTAAGCCCGCTGTGTCCAACACTCCCAACGACCTGGCCTGCCGCCACAAGTTCTCCGGCAGATACCTCCACCGTGCTCATGTGGCAGTAGCGATAGAAGCGATCGTGATCGGGGTCGAACACGATTACCGCGTTGCCACCTTTGCGGGAAGTGGTCGAGAAAAGGCTAGCCGGGTCCCAGTCCCGGTCGGCCAGAACCACCATACCTCGGGAAACTGCGTAGACCGCGGCGCCCTCGGGCGCGAACAGGTCGATCGCATACCGATGGCTTAGGCGTCCTCCGCCCGATGCCGAGTAAGCTACCGGCTCCGCCGACCGCTCCGGGCCCGTTGGGTCGGACTGTGCCCAGACCTCATGCAGCAATCGCATAAAACGCGCCTTAACTTCCGGAGACAACATATTACCGATCTGCCCGATGATGCGCCGCTCGGGGTCGGCGCTGCTCCGGTCCACCGGGAAACCGCTCAGGAAACCGTCGTGGTAATAGATCGCGGAGACCAGATACGGGCTGGCGAAGAGGTTGTCTGTATTCAGGTCGTCGAGAATTCGCCTCGCCTTCGCGACTTCGTCCGTCACCTGCGCTTCAATCTCCGGTGTGGGCTGCACGTCCAGGCTCACATGACTCGGCACGGGATGGCGACGAGCAGTTCGGTACGCCTCGGCAGATGGCGCGAAGCAGGCAGTCACTGCGATGATAACCGCCAGCGTAACAAGAGGAGGCGAGGTGCTCATGCTTCGGGGTTCCGCAACCAGGGATCGAGCGGTTGCCTGGGCTGGCGAACAAACCCTTCCGGGGTGCGACTGGAGAAAGCTTCGAACATGCCACCTACCTTCCCAATTTTAGCGTGTTTTCTCACATTCCATGGAGAGAAAGATTACATTGCTGTAAAGGCCGCGTCCTGGGCCTCACGGTACAGCCGGCGCGCAATTCTCATGGACCTACAGAGATACGCTGGGACCGCCGCGCTGGGAATCTCGAACCGCCTAACGCGGTTGTCCGAGGTAACGCTTGCGCATTTTCGCCACGATTGTGAACTCCGGATCCACTACATTCGAGATCTCGTACTCCATCCCCTGGCCAAGCAGGAGACTGGCGCCGCGTTCGTCGAACCCGTACCCCTCCATGAGCCACCGCATCAGTTCGGTGGTCGCGTGCTGCAAGGCTTCATTTAAGGCCCGCGAACTGCCCAACACCATGATGAAGTCCTGGTTTTCCAGGCGGGGCCAATTGATCTTTTTCCGTTTGATGAGATCGACGGAGAATTCGACGTCGAGCGATGTCTCAATGGCGCTGCCAACCACTTCACCGTCGCCTTGCCGCGCGTGGCCGTCGCCCAAAAAGAACAGTGCGCCAGGCTCGAAGACGGGCAGCATCAGTGTGGCGCCGGCGCCCATGCCGTTGTAGTCCATGTTGCCCCCGAAGTTATCCGGGAAACTCGTGGGGATGGCGGCCTTGTTGGCCGGGGCGGTGGCGACGCAGCCCAGCATAGGGCGCAGGGGCAATTCGATGCGAGGTCCTTTAAAGTCGTTCGGATCGAGATAGGCGACGCCTTTTTGCTTATCGATCTGCCAGGTCGCCGTCTTCGGCTCACGCAGCGCTTCCAGGCGCAAAAACCCGGGGTCGGCGGTGTAGGGGGCCAGAAGCGACGAGGAATAGCCCGTGGCGCGGTTGGTTTCAAGACTCAACAAATGAACCACGAGAGTGTCGCCCGGCTCGGCGCCTTCGATATAGAAAGGGCCAGTCTCCGGATTGGGACCCCGGCCGCGCTGCACGCCCGCGGAGTCGACGCCGCGCGCGTCGATGGTGGACGTAATCACGTGGTCGCCGGGCTTGATCCGAAGCACTGGCGCATAAGCGCCGGAGAAGGTGTTGTAGAATTCTTTGGGCTCAAACCGATGGATCTCGGCGAAACCGGTTGCAGCCAGTGCGAGCGTGAGGAGCAACTTCATACTTACCCTCCAGATTGGATAAGTATATCGGAACGGTTACGGTATAACGGCGGGCGCCTGGAGCGCGTTTCGTGAGCGTAGCGAGCTCGTGTCTCGACGGCAACGGGTGTTGCGGGAATCCTATAATCCCCGCAGATAGCCACTCGAAAACTGGCGGAAGCTACGCAATCTGGCTGCGCGGTCCGTTGGGTGGAGAGTGCGTCTCTGTCGCCGATCTCCTAAGCCAGGTACTTCGCAATGGTCTCGGTGATTCGCCGGCTTGCGTGGCCGTCGCCGTAAGGATTGTGGGTGCGCGACATGCGCTCGTATTCTTCAGGGCTGTCCAACAGCCGCTCGGCTTCGCCGACGATTCTCGCGGGGTCTGTCCCCACCAGCTTCACTGTCCCGGCTTCTACCGCTTCCGGCCGCTCGGTGCAGTCGCGCATCACCAGCACCGGCTTGCCCAGCGACGGAGCTTCCTCCTGTATGCCGCCTGAATCGGTGATCAGCAGATACGCGCGGCGCATCAGGTCCACAAACGATGCGTAATCGAGTGGATCGATAAGCGCGATATTGCTTCGTCCGCTCAACGCGCGGGTCACCGGGTCGAGCACGTTCGGGTTGCGGTGTACCGGGTAAACAATCTGGATGTCGTCGCGGCCGGCCAATTCGGACAGCGCTTCGCAGATGCGGTCCATGCCCTCGCCGAAGCTTTCACGGCGGTGCGCCGTCACCACAATCAGCTTGCGGCTGTAATCCAGCCAGTCCCACGAATGGGGTGGAATCCGCCCCTGCTCCAGGGCCTTGGCGACATGTAAAACCGCGTCGATGCCTGTGTTTCCAGTGACGAAAATGCGCTCGTCCGCGGTGCGTTCGGCCAGCAGGTTGAGCCGGGAACCCTGCGTGGGCGCGAAGTGCAGCGCCGCCAGCCGCCCGGTTACCACGCGATTCATCTCCTCGGGAAAGGGCTCCAGCATATTGCCAGTGCGCAGACCCGCTTCCACGTGGGCCACGGGGATGTGACGGTAAAATGCCGCCATAGCGCCCGCCAGGGTGCTGGTGGTATCGCCCTGCACCACCGCCATATCGAAATTCCCGGCGGCCAGAATGGGATCGAGCGCGGTGAGAGCCCGCGCGGTTATTTGCGACAGAGTCTGGCCGGGCGTCATTAGATCCAAGTCAAAGTCCGTACGGACGTCGAAGCATTCCATCACCTGGTCCAACATGGCGCGATGCTGCGCCGTAACGCACACCAGCGCCTCGAGCGGGGAGCCGGACTCCTGCATGCACTGGACCACCGGACAGAGCTTAATCGCTTCCGGCCGGGTGCCGAATATAAAGAGAATACGCTTCACAAGAACGTTCAGTGTAGCGCGCAGTAGGGCGGGCCCATGGCCTGCCAGGACGGGTTGCGCCATAGAGCAGCGCACCTTTTAGGACACAACCCAGCGACGGATGGTGTGCTTACACGCTTTCGGGTCTCTGCCGGGAGAGAACCGTCTGAAAAGCCGGCTGCCTCCACGATTGGCTGCCCCCCACAACCCCACGCCACGGATCTCTTTATTTTGGTAACCTTTTCCCGTTCCGTCAGTATTCCATTACGAAAGCAGGCACGTGGAGGACGAACAAATCATGCAGGCGGTTCGAAGCGGCGAGGTAGGCAAGCTCGAGCTGCTGTTCGACCGGCATCACCGCGGATTATTCCACTATTTTCTTCACGTCACCTCGAATTCCGCGGTTAGCGAAGATCTGGTGCAGGAAGTCTTTTTCCGCATCTTGAAATACCGCCATACGTATCAGACCGGCACGGCCGTCCGTCCCTGGATGTATCAGATCGGGCGCAACGCGCTGATCGACCACGTGGGGCGAAACAAGGGCGAAGTCGCGCTGCCCGAGGGGGCGGGCGATTTCCGCAGTCCGGAGGCGTCGCCCGACCGGCAGGCGCAAAGCAATCAGGAGGCTGCGCTGCTCAAGCGGGCGCTGAGCGCCATGCCTCGGGAGAAGCGGGAAGTGATAGTTATGAGCCGCTTTTTGGAGTTGAAATACGAAGAGATCGCCACCGTGCTGAATTGCGAAGTGGGCACGGTCAAGGTGCGGGTTCACCGCGCCTTGCGCGAGTTGGGCGACCGGTTCTTCGCGCTGCGGGGGGAGCGGGCGTCGTCATGATGTGCGAACGGGTTCGCGAACAGTTACCGGAATGCCTGGCGGGCAAGCTGGATAAGGCCGAGCGGGAGCGCGTCATCGGCCACCTGGAGACCTGCTCCGGGTGCCGCAACGAGCTGGCGGAATTGGGAATTGTCTGGAGAGGTTTGGAGAGTATGTCGGTCCCGGAGCCGAACCGCGCCATGCGGACGCGGTTCATGGAAATGATGGAAGCGTATCAGGCCGGCATGGAGCAGGCGCCGCCGAAGCGGGTCGAGCCGCCGGCCGAAACCAGCCGTAGCCGGTGGCTCGCCTGGTGGCCGTCGCAGCCGGCCTGGCAAATGGCGATCGCGTGCGCGCTGTTGATCGCGGGCGTGGCGGCCGGGCGGTATGAAGCCGGCGCTCCCAAGGAAATGTCGCCGGAAATGGCTCAGCTCAAGGGACAGGTTGAGGGGCTGCGGCAACTGGTGGCGCTTTCGTTGTTGCAGGCGCAATCGCCCAGCGACCGGCTGCGCGGCGTCAGCTTCAGCTCGCAGATTGCGCGCCCGGACGCCGATGTGGAACAGTCGCTGCTGCGCGCCGTCAACCACGATCCGAACGTCAACGTGCGGCTCTCGGCGGTGGATGCCATCGAGAAGTATACCGGCGACCCGGCGGTGCGGCGCGCGCTGGTGGACGCGGTGGCGGTGCAGGATTCGCCCATCGTGCAGTGCGCTCTGATCGACTTACTGAAGGAGATAAACGACCGCGATTCGGCGCCCGCGCTGCGCAAACTCGCGCAGGATGGGCAGGTGGATGAAGTAGTGAGGGGGCGCGCCACTTTGGCCGTGCACAAACTGGAGGGTAACAAGTGAAAAGGATCGTAATCTTATCACTCGCGCTAACGCCGGCGCTGGCGCTTTCGCCGGTGCTAGCTCGGGCGAGTCACTACGATGACTGGCGCGACTGGCCCTATAAGGACACTGAGACTATACAGAGATCGTTCAACGTCTCGGCCGCTTCCGATCCGAAGAAGCTGTTAGTGGATAACATGCACGGCATCATCCATGTCAATGGCTATAGCGGCTCGGAAATCCGCGTCACCGTGCACAGAGAGACTCGAGGACGGTCGGCGTCCGCGTTGGAAGAGGGCAAGCGCAAGGTCGGCCTGGATATCTCGCAGCAGGGAAACTACGTGCGGCTGTATGAAGACGGGCCGTGGCGCAGCTCGCATGGGAATAACTACCGCGGCGACGACTACTACGGTTACCACGTGAACTTCGACTACGATATCGAAGTCCCGAGCGGGACCGAGTTAGACCTGAAAGGGTTCAACGACAAGATCGAAGTGAAGGGAACTAACGGCGATTTCGATATTCACGGCTTCAACGGCGGGATCGAAATGGAAGATATCGCCGGCTCGGGCTGGGTGGAAACCTTCAACGGCAGCATGAATGTGAAGTTTCGCAAGAACCCGGAGCGTGACAGCACATTTAAGACATTCAACGGCTCGGTGGACGTTTACTTCCAGCCGGATTTCAATGCCGACCTGCACTTCAAGACATTCCACGGCGGCGTGTATTCGGATTTCGAGGTGGCGGCGCTTCCGGTGAAGGTGGGCGCGGGACAGAATCTCAACGGGAAGTTTGTCTACCGTTCCGAAGGCGGCGGATCGGCGCGGGTGGGCAAAGGCGGTCCCAGCCTGTCGTTCAGCGGATTCAATGGAAGCATTCGCCTGCACTCGAGAGCGATTTGAGAGCGGCTGTGGCCGTGAAGCGATGCGTTCACACGAGTGTGAACGCGGCACGCATGAGTGCGTGCGCCACGGGTAGTTTGCCCTGATACGGATATTGGGACTGGAAACTAAGAGGATGAGACGATGAAACGAACTTTCGCCCTGACGGGCACGATGCTGGCCGCTTGCGCGCTCGCTTGCGCGCAGGACGATGCCGGCCGCGTGGTAGTGCCGGCGCGCAACAGCTCGCGGCCGCGCGTGGTGGTGGCATCGAGCAACAACGGCTCCATCACGGTGAAGACCTACGACGGCAAAGACGTGATCGTCGAAACCGGCAATTCAGACCGGTCCCGGAACCGCGGCCGTAACGGCGCTCCAGACGGAATGCACCGCATCGACGTTCCGGAGCGGGGTCTGGTGGTGGAGGACGACGATAATACCATCACCATCCAGGACCATACGCCTGGCGGAACGCACATTACCATCACGGTTCCGCCGGATACTTCGTTGAAGTTGTCATCGCATAACGGGTCGCTGTATGCCGAAGGCGTTCACGGCGAGATTGACGCCGATTGCCACAATGGCGGCATCAAGCTGGTTAATGTTTCGGGGACGGTGGTGGCGGATTCGCAGAATGGCGGCATCAACGTGACGATGGACCGCGTGGACGCGGGCAAGCCCTCGGCCTTCAGCAGCGTGAATGGCACCATCGACGTGACGCTGCCGGCGGATTTGAAAGCCAACCTGAAGATGCGGAGCAGCCAGGGCAGCATCTACAGCGATTTCGATATGAACGTGACCAGCGGCCGTGCCACCACGCAAAAGAACAACACCTCCGACGGAAAATTCCGCGTGGAGTTCGACCGCACCGTGCTCGCCACCGTCAACGGCGGCGGCACGGACATGACCTTCAACACCGTGAACGGCTCGATTTTGATCCGCAAGAAGAAATAGGTGGCGCGGGCCCATGGCCTGCGTTGTCCCGAGCCGCTTCTGAGCGCTCGGCCTTCGGTCGCCATTGGAGGCCGATTTGTCAATCGGCCGCGACAGGCCGGGAGGCCTGTCCCACCTATTGGTAAAATCAATCTTCCTTATGCCTCCGCGCTCTGCGAACCGGCCGGCCAAGGCCGCGGCTCGAATGACCCCACCCGCGCCAGCGGCCCGGGCAGCCGTTGCGCCCATCGTCGCGCCGCCATGGCTGCGGCCTGCCGTGGTCGCTCTGGCGGCCGCCCTGCTCTTCATCTGGTTCTCCCCCGAGGTGGCGGATAGCGACACCTGGTGGCACCTCAAGACGGGCCAATATATCCTGCAAACCCACAAGCTGCCCGTGCCCGATCCGTTCGCGTTCACTACCGCGACCGCCGGTTCGGCATATCCCGCCGAGGAGACTGTCCGCCACTTCAACCTTACGCACGAATGGCTGGCGCAGATTTTGCTCTATCTGGTCTACGCCGCCGGAGGCTTTCCGGGGATGGTGGTCTTCCGCTCGCTGCTGCTGATGGGCGTGTGCGCGTTAGTGGGCGCCGTCGCCTGGCGCCGGTCCAATCGCTTTTACCTGGCCGTTGGGGCGGCCATCGCCACCGGACTCATTGGGGATCGCTATGTCTCCGACCGGCCATTCCTGATTTCGTTTCTGCTATTCGCAGCCACCATCGCGCTTCTGGAATACCGGCGCTGGCTTTGGGCGCTGCCTGCCATGTTCGTCTTTTGGGCGAACTGCCACGGCGGCTTTTTCCTGGGATGGGGCCTGTTGGGCGCCTATTGCGCCGAGGCCGCCCTGGATCGCTATCGGGGCAAACCGCAAGCCGGCGACAAGCGGCTGTACCTCATCAGTGCCATCGCCGTCGCCGCGTCGGGCTTGAACCCGAATTTCTTCCGGCCCGTCATCATGCCGCTGCTCTACCGCGAGAGCATGTTGCAAAGGCTGCTCTGGGAGTGGCAGCACACGGCCCTGTGGCCGCTCGAGCCGTTCCAGGTGATGCTGTTTGCCGCCGCCATCGTGATGCTTCTGGCCTGGCGGCGCGTACGCTTAGTCGATTGGCTGCTGTTCCTGGCGTTCGCATTCGGCGCCCTTTGGGCGGTACGCAATGTGATGCTCTTCGGGATTGTGGGGCCGATCCTCATCGCCGCCTATTTCCCGGGTTATTCCCTGTGGAAGCGCGCGCTGCCGGCTATCGCCGAATTCGCCGCCGCCGCGCTGCTGATTCTGGGAATCGGCTTGGGCGTGGCCAGCGGCACTGGCTTGCAATTTCGCGCGGCCGAGTGGAAATACCCATGGGGGGCGGCCAAGTTTCTGGAAGACCATCACATTCGGTCGCGCATGTTGAATTCGTACGTCCAGGGCGGCTTCCTGATTTGGCGCTTGTGGCCGCAGGAGCAGGTTTTTATCGACGGGCGTGCGCTGAGCGACAACGTCTTCCTGGATTTCCGGAACATGGCGTATAAAATGGCGGGTTCCGATCCGCGGCAAATCCTCGACAAGTATGGCATCGAGACCATCGTGTTGGACGGTTTCGAGTACACTTCAGGCGCACCGTTCCTGCTGGTGCCGGTGCTGGGGGTCGCGACGCCCGTCGAGTGGCATCTGGTCTATTGGGACGACACGGCGACCATCTTCATGCGGCATCCGCCGCCGGATGTGCCGACGCTGCCGAACGCGTATGCGCTCAACAGCATCGAAGGTCAGTGCGAAAGCTATGTGGCCCACGACCCGTATCATCCGCGTTGCGCCCGCGGCTTGGGCACTTTATACGTGCAGCTCGGCGAGAACGCCCGCGCGCGAAAATGGATGGCCTTCTACTTGAATCACGCCGTGGAGCGGGACCCGGAAGCGCAATCGATTTACGCGCGCCTGCTGTCATCGGGCAAGTAGCGCATGGTTTTCCTCCGATAAACATAAGAGACCGGGAGGCCCAAAGGAGCGCCGGAATCCGCGGTGGCCGCGTGGCGCTGAACCACCGGCGCGCAGGCCGCCGGAGCTACTATGTATGCCAGGAGGAAGCATGACCCGCACTATTAGACTAGCCTTAGCCGCGTGGCTTGGCGCCGCGGCGCTTGTGGCGCAGACCACGACGGCATCGGTGCAAGCCATCGGGACGGCCACCATCTACGTACAACCAAACCAGGCGCAGCTTACCGTGAGCGTGACCACGACGGGGACCACGGCGACGGCCGCCGGGCAACAGAACGCCAATGTCACCGTAGCCGTGACCCAGGCGATTAACAGCGTACTGGGCGCGAGCGGCTCCATCCAGACCGTCTCCTACTCGGTCTATCCGCAGTACAGCAACGGCACTGCGACCCAGCCTTCCACCATCGTCGGATATTCCGCGACGAACACCTTCCAGGTGACCATGACCGATTTGACGCTGATCGGCCGCATCATCGACACTGCGAATCAGGCAGGCGCGACCAGCGTCGGCAGTCTGACTCTCGGCTTGCAGAACCCCGCGCCGTCTTTGCAGCAAGCGCTGGCCGCGGCTTCGCAGCAGGCTCTGGCCAACGCCGGCGCGATCGCTTCCGGGCTGGGCGGGAAGACCGGAGCGGTGATGTCCGCGCAACAATCGTCGGCGTATACGCCGACCTTGGTGGCTGTGGCCAGCCCCGGCGCGACGACAACGCCGGTTCAGACGGGGCCGGTGTCGGTATCGGCGACGGTTACGGTGACGGTGCAACTGCAGTAAGGGCTGGGAGCGCCGGTCGATCGCGCTTCGCTCACTCGTATCGCAGCGCCACCACCGGATCGAGGCGCGCCGCTTTATTCGCCGGCCAGATGCCGAAGAACAGGCCAACGCCCACCGACATTACGATTCCCATCGCTGCGGCCCAGGCGGGCACCTCGGCGGGCAGCGATGGGAAGACTCCATGATCGCGGGCAGCGTTTCGCGATCGGCGTGATGCCGAAACGAACGTTTGGAATAAATAAATATAAGAGAGAAAACGGGACCTCGACGCCACTGATCTCTTGTAGTCCTATTGGAAGCCTTTCGCAAAGTTCCGAACCCCATGAGATTCCTTCACACCGCCGACTGGCATGTCGGCAAGATGTTATTCGGACGCTCGCGACTCGATGAGCAGGAGCAGGTGATCGCCGAGATCGTCGACATTGCGCGGCGAGAACTCGTCGATTGCGTACTGCTCGCCGGCGACGTATTCGAATCAATGGCGCCATCTGGCGATGCGCAGCGTGTAGTCTGCGATGCGCTCGCAGAGTTCGCGGGTGTGGGTATTGCGGTTGTAGTAATAGGCGGCAATCACGATCATCCGCCGAGGCTAGCCGCATTGCGGAAGCTTGGCAATCCGCTGATGATCTTTGTCCGAGCCGAGCCAATGCCGCCGCTGGATGGCGGCGTAATCTCATTGCAGAAGGGTGGCGAGAGGGCACTGATCGCCGTTCTGCCATGGGTGCAGGAGTTCAAGATCGCCGAGATTTGCCACATGATGAAGCCGGCGGATACCTGGCACGAGGCTTACTCGGACAATGTCGCGGCGATGTGCCAACACTTGGCGGCGGGATTCACCACAGCGACTGTGAATATCCTGGCCGCGCACCTATTTGCCTTCGGCGCCGAGACCAGCGGCACTGAACGGGCGAGTCACGTGGCGCGACCGTTTGCCGTAAAGCCCGGACAGTTGCCGAAAGAGGCGCAGTATATCGCGCTGGGACACATTCACAAGCCGCAGGAGGTGGGTTCGGCATCGAGGTGCCTTTACTCCGGTTCGCCGCTGCAACTCGATTTCGGCGAGCGAGGGCAACAGAAGCGCGTGTTGATTGTCAATGCGAAAGCGGGCTCTCCGGCGAACATCGAGAGCATCAACCTGACCGCGGTCCGTAGATTGCGCGACATCACTACGACGATGGACAAGTTGCCGTCGCTGAGGCGCGAATACGGAGCCGATTTTCTGCGCGTTGTCGTGAAATCGGCAACCAAGATTTCAGGATTATCGCAGCAGGTGTGCGAAGTATTGCCAAACGCATTAGATATTCGGCAGGAGGTGCCTGGCGCGCTGCCACTGCCGCGCCGCCTGGACCCAGGGGCCGTCAAGCCGGTCGAACTGTTCGCCCGTTATGTGACAGAACAGAAGAATGGGGTCGCATCGGCGGAGATGCTGGCGAAATTCGAGGAGCTGTACAACGAGGCAAGGTATGAGGCCGATTAGTTTAGAATTCGAAGGCTTCACGGCGTTCCGCAAAAGGTGCGAAATCGACTTCTCTAAATTCGATCTGTTCGCGATTACGGGACCGACCGGAGCTGGCAAGACCTCAATTCTGGACGCCATGACGTATGCGCTTTACGGCAAAACATCGCGTCTGAGCAAGGCGGGCAGAGATCTTGTTAGCCAAGGCGCGAAAAGTATGGACGTCCAACTGCATTTTCGCGTGGGGGCCGAAGAGTACCGTGTGCGGCGGGCCATTCTCGGGGCGGCTGCAACCGCCCGGTTGGAAAAGCGCGAAAGAGGCAAGTGGAAAAACACCGAGACCAATCTCGCCAGAGTGAACAAGGAAATTCAGCGCATCATAGGTCTGGATTTTGGCGGCTTCACGAAGACCGTGATCCTTCCACAAGGCAAGTTCGATGCATTCCTGCGTGGCGAGCCTAAGGAACGCCGCGAAGTACTTTCCGAATTGCTCGACGTGGACGTTTACCGTCGAATGACGAAGTTGGCTAACGAAAGAGCGAAGGAGGCTGAGATACGAACGGACGAAAGGGAGGCGAACGTCGATGCCGCCGCTACTCTCGAAGCCAAGGCGGAGCGCGAACAACAGCTTGGAGGCCTTTCGGGACAAGAGCGGGCATCCACCACGCTGAGTGACAAGTTACGGCAGCTACTCCCCGACGCGCTTACGTTGCGGGACAGGCGAACGTCGCTTACGGTTAGCCAGGGCCAATTACAAGCTGCCACCACCAGGTCGGTTGAGGATCGGGAGGCCGCGAGCAATGCCAAGGCTATGATGGAAATTCAGGCGGGCACGGTTGAGGACCTCGATCGACTGATCGAATCGACGCCCTACGATGGCGATGCGCACCTTCGGCTGAATGCTCTATTGCCTCAGGCGCAGCAATGGCGAACATTGAAGGACCAACTGACCGGAAAGCGGAAGGAACGCGAGCGCCGTGAAGTCGATCGTCCAGATGCGGAAAGGGATGCGCAGAAAGCCCTGGAGCTCCTGGATGCCGCGGGCGCCCGGGTGCGGGAAGCGGACGGATTGCGGCGTTGCGCGGAGTCCGTATTCAAGGATCTGCGGACAAATCGCGGATCGGCCGATGGGATTCAGCAGATCATCGACGATCTGGAAAACGCTCGCAAGGAAGCTGACGGCGTTTCCGCAATTCGCGAACAGTCGCGACAGTGGGAAGCCCGCGCCGAAGCATTAACGACCGAAGCGGAGACCGCTTGTAAGAATATCGAGCAGGCGAGAGCGGGATTGCGTGAGTCCGAAATAGTCTATGAGCTCTTGCACGCACGCGACCGCGGCGCCGCGCTGCGCCATGGTTTGAAGCCGGGCGACGCCTGCCCCGTTTGCGAGCAGACGGTAAACAGGGTTCCTGAAGCGTCCGATGCCGGAAACTTCGCGAAGTCGCGCGGACTTGTCGCGCAGGTAAAAGCAGAATTGCAGAAAGCGCAAGACGGTCTTCATAAGCTTCACTTAGAAGCGCAAGGCATTCCAGGGAAACGCGAGCTTGCGCTCAAGCAAATCGAGATGCGCGAGAGCAGAGTCGAACAGGCGAAGTCGCGCGCCGATAAGATTCTCAGCGATCCGGCCGCAGACGCAATACCCGCGCTTCGGGCACTCATCGACCAAATTAGGGCGCGTGAACTCGACGCGCAGCTAACACAGGAGCGATACGAATCCGTCGTGAAGCAGCAGGGCGCCGCCGTCGGCGCTCTTCAGAACGCCGAGCACAAAAAACAATTGATCGAGGCTGGCATCTCCAGCATCGCCGGCCAGATTGAATCATGCGAACTGGAACTCGGCGTACTCGGTGAGGTTCTTCATAGCGCCCCGGCTCTCGAAGAAATCACTGCGCAGATTTCGGCGCTCGAAGCGGCGAAGAAGCGGCGCGCGGAACTGGAACCTAGGCGGAAGACCCTCGAATTCGCACTCAGGCAAGCCGAAAAGGCTGTTGTCCAATGCGGCCAATCTTCGGCCGGGCTGGATGCCGAAAGGACGAAACGCGAAGAGACGATTCAGTCGCTCTGTGAAGATATCGCGAAGCGAGAAATGCAAATGGTAACGGCGCTTGGGGACATCGCGCTTTCCGAGACTCCGGACGAAGCGGCGCAGATCCAGCGGATGGAACAATCCAATCGGAAGGAGTTAGAAGCGCGGCAAGCAGCGGTTCAGAAGTGCCAGTTGGGGATTGACGACCTGGCGAAACGAATCGAGCGGAACAAAGGGTTGCGAGCGGAAGTAGAGCGTCTGAAGACTGAAAGCGCGCTATATCGCGAACTCGGCACATGGCTCAATGCCGGGAATTTCCAAGAGTACCTGCTTTCTTCGGCGGGTGAGACTCTCGCGCAAGAGGGATCGAAGCATCTGAAGGAATTGTCGGGCGGGCGGTACGAATTTACATATGAAGGCGACGAATTCATGGTGAGCGATCGCTCGAATGCCGGCGAGACAAGATCGACGAAAACACTCAGTGGCGGGGAGTCGTTCGTGGCCTCTCTCGCTCTCGCTCTCGCCTTGGCGGAGAGCATTACCCAGTTGAGCGGCGAGCGCGGATCTGTAAATCTGGAATCGCTGTTCCTGGACGAGGGGTTCTCCACCCTCGATTCGGAAATGTTGAGCAAGGTCGCGGATGCAATCGAGCTTCTTCAGAATGGACACCGGTTGATCGGCATCATTACGCACGTGCAGTCATTGGCCGATCAGATGCCCGCGCAGATTGAAATAGAGAAGTCGGTAAGCGGTAGCCGTGTCGCCCAACCTCGGGAGAGTGCGAAGCGTAAACTCGACGGCAGTGCATCTACAGCGGCATGAAATGGACGACGGCTAGGAATCACAGGCCCGCATATATTTACTCGTATCTCAGCGCCACCACCGGATCGAGGCGCGCCGCTTTATTCGCCGGCCAGATGCCGAAGAACAGGCCAACGCCCACCGACATTACGATTCCCATCGCTGCGGCCCAGGCGGGCAC
>JBEKNN010000079.1:0-32052 GCA_049522755.1 Bryobacteraceae bacterium
CCCGTGGACCGTCAGGTTGAGGCGCCCGGCCCGATAGAAGGCGAACAGGCTGGACCAGATCCGGCTATCCCGCAGCAGCTCGAAGGCGGGGTAGGGAAACGGGGCGTTCACCAGTCCGAGCTTGGGGTCTTTGAAGTTGTTGCCGCTGAAGCTGTGGGCGACCTTCGCAAACTCCTTCGTGCGCCAGTTGGCCACCACCAGCGACTGCGGATCGGACACCGGCAGGGCGCGCATCAAAATCGCGTCCATGAAGCTGTAGATAGCGGTGTTGGCGCCGATCCCCAACGCCAGCGAAAGCGCCGCCATGGCGCAGAATAACGGATTCGCCGCCATTCCGCGCAGGGCGTAGCGAAGGTCTTGCAGCAGTTGGTCGAAAAACGTTCCGATCGCCATGAGCGTTGGACCGGCGAACGCGCGAACGGTTAGCCCCGCTCGACTTTTCCCGCTCTATTTCTCCATACTTTCGAGCGTTTCCAGCACTTCCTTGCTATGGACGTTCGGGTTGACGCGCGTCCAAACCTTGACGATCTTACCCGAGGGATCGATCAGGAAGGTATTGCGCGAAGCCACTCCGTTGGCGCCCAACGAGCCGAACTCGTCCACCACTTTCTTATCCGTATCGGCGAGCAGTTTGAACGTGAGTCCCTGCTTGGCGCAGAAATCCTTGTGGCTATCGGTGGAATCCACGCTGACGCCGACAATCACGGCCTTGGCGGCCTCATACTTCGAAAGGTCCTGCTGAAAATTGTGAGCTTCAATGGTGCAGCCTGTGGTGCCGTCTTTCGGATAGAAGTACAGCACAACCCACTTGCCGCGAAATTCCTTAATGGCGATGTTGCTGCCGTCCTGGGATGGCAGCGAAAACTCTGGCACGGCCTGACCGGCCTGCGGCATTTCAGCCGCGGCTATCGGCAACGCGGCCAACATGGCGAACAGAGCAAAACGAACACGATTCATCGATTGGTAGCCCTCCAGGCTCTCTCACGAAGATACAACGTCGGCCCGCGCGGAGTAAACCAACCAGTGCAGAGTTTACTTTCGCCAGGCTCTTTGGCGGTGAGGTGGCGGTGAGGGGAATCCCCCCAAGTATTCAGCCCACGCCGGAGCGATAGAATAGTCACAATCCCATGAAACGCTACGCCCTTTGCCTTGCGCTCGCCGCATCCCTCGCCAGCCCCGCCGACCTTCCCACGCTGCGCGGCTACTCCACCGATTCTTCCAAGTCCGAGCAGGATTGGGAGGCCAAATTCCGCGCCATTCCCGACGCCGGCAACATGCGCGATTTCATGCAGCGCCTCTCCGCCCACCCGCATCACGTCGGCTCCCCGTACGACAAAGCCAACGCCGAGTGGATTCTCTCCAAGTTCAAGGAGTGGGGCCTCGACGCCAGCATCGAATCCTTCGACGTGCTCTTTCCCACCCCCAAAGAGCGCGTCGTCGAGCTGGTCGAACCAACCCGCTTCACCGCTCGCCTCCAGGAGCCCACGGTCGCCGGCGACCCCACATCGGGCCAGCACGATGAGCAGCTTCCCAGCTACAACGCCTACTCCATCGATGGCGATGTCACCGCCCCGCTAGTCTACGTCAACTTCGGCATCCCCGAAGATTACGAAGCGCTCGACCGCCTCGGCGTCTCCGTCAAGGGCGCCATCGTCATCGCGCGCTACGGCAATTCGTGGCGCGGCATCAAGCCCAAGGTCGCGGCCGAGCACGGCGCCGTGGGCTGCCTGATTTACTCGGACCCGCATGAGGACGGCTACTTCCAGGGCGACGTTTTTCCCGAAGGACCCATGCGTCCTAAAGACGGCGTGCAGCGTGGCAGCGTGATGGATATGCCGGTCTATCCAGGCGACCCGCTGACGCCCGGCGTCGGCGCTACTAAGGACGCCAAGCGCCTGCCGCTCAACGAAGTCACAACGCTGACGAAGATTCCCGTGCTGCCCATCTCCTACGGCGACGCGCAGCCGTTGCTCGCCGCGCTGCATGGTCCCATGGCGCCGATGGCCTGGCGCGGCGCGCTGCCCATCACGTATCATGTGGGTCCCGGTCCGGCGAAGGTTCATCTGAAGCTGGCGTTCAACTGGGATCGGAAGCCGCTCTATGACGTGATCGCGCGCATTCCCGGCAGCGCGTACCCGGACGAGTGGATCATCCGCGGGAACCACCACGATGGCTGGGTGAACGGCGCGGACGATCCGATCTCAGGCCAGGTCGCGATGCTCGAAGAAGCGCGCGCCATGGGCGCGTTGCTCAAGCAGGGTTGGAAGCCCAAGCGGACCATCGTTTTCTGCGCGTGGGACGGCGAAGAGCCCGGCTTGCTCGGCTCCACCGAATGGGCCGAAACCCACGCGGAAGAGCTGCAGCGCAAGGCCGCGGTCTATCTCAACTCCGATGGCAACGGGCGCGGGTTTCTGAATGTGGAAGGTTCGCATACGCTAGAAAAGTTCGTCAACACGGTAGCCCGCGATGTGGACGATCCCGAGACCAAGATGAGTGTGGCGCAGCGGCTGCGTTTGCGGCGGGCGCCGGGCGCTCCGGCCGAGGATGGCGCGCAGGAGCGTTCTCCGGGGGCTGGCGCCGGACAGGAATTTCGCATCGCCGCGCTGGGCTCCGGGTCGGATTACTCCGCGTTTCTCGATCACCTGGGGATCGCATCGTTGAATATGGGCTTCGGGGGCGAAGACCGCAGCGGCATCTATCACTCCGATTACGACGATTTCTACTGGTATACGCATTTTGCGGATACCAATTTCGCCTATGGAAAAGCTCTGGCGCAAATCGCGGGAAGCTCCGTGATGCGCATGGCGGACGCCGAGCTGCTGCCGTTCGATTTCGACAATTTCACGGCGACCATCCGGCGCTACGTGGCCGAAGTGGAGAAGCTGTCGGTAGACACGCGCAGCCGCATTGAGGAGCGGAATCACGCCATCGATCAGGGCGTCTTCGCGGCCACCTTGGATCCGCGTTTCCCCACCGTGCCACCGTCGAAAGAGGCCGTGCCGCCGTTCCTGAATTTCGCCCCGCTCGATAACGCGCTGGCAGCGCTGGACCACACCGCGCAGCTTTACGATCAGGCGCTGGCGAAAGCGTCGGAAAATGGCGCATCGGCGCTGGCCCGCGAGAACGCCCGCGCTATTCTGCGCGATGCCAATTCGCGCTTGATCGCAGTCGAGCGGACGCTCACTTCGAATGAGGGGCTGCCGAATCGGCCCTGGTACAAGCATGAGATCTACGCGCCGGGCTTCTACACCGGCTACGGCGTGAAGACTCTGCCCGGCGTGCGCGAGAGCATCGAACAGAAGCAATGGAAGCAGGCCGACGAGCAGATTGCGCTGGTAGGCAAGGTGCTCGAAAACGCCGGCGAGGCCATTCAAGGCGCGGCGGCCGAGTTGACTAAGGCGGCGCACAACTGAGCGCCCCGGCGGCGGCCGCGGTGAGGATGATTCCAGCGGCCCTGGCCCTGTTGTTTCTCGCCGCGTGCTCGCCCCACAAGCCCGATTTTCGCGCGCTGGCGTTTCGTCCCGCGTCCGACCCGCAGATCTTCGAGGCGAACGCGCTCGGCGGAACCGTGCAGATCATGGAACCGGACGACGTGTTTCATCCCAGCTCGTGGCAAGGCCCGCTGCGAATCGCCGGCGTATGTACCGCGAATGTTTTGCAAGTGACGGCTGTCTACGCTTCGCGCGATGTAGGCTACCTGCTGGTGATCACCCACAGCGGCGCCGAGCGGTTCGCGCGCTTCGTCGACTTGCACACGTGCCGCGAAGTGTGGCCTCCGTTAAAAGCGGAGATCCCGATTCAGGTCACGGGCGACGCCATATCCATCGTGAGGGACCAATGGCTGCGCCTGTTCGCCGAGCATCCGCCCATCCAGTAGGGTAACTTGGCGAGGCAAATGCCACTTACTTTGCCATTTCCAGCACGGCTTTCGGCGGCGACGAAGACTTGGTCTCAACCTTGGCTATAGACCGACAACGCTACAATCGAGGGAGAAGTGGAATGAAGGTCTTCATCTCATACGGGAGCGCCGCCGACCAGGTCACCGCCTTGCGCCTGCAAGCGCTGGGCGCGGTCAATGGGCTGACGGTCTATGTTCCACCAGCCCACACGCGAGCTTCCGCCACGATGTCGATCGATCCGGAGGCCGCGCAAAAGTTGGGAGAAGCCGACGTTGTCCTTGGAGTGCTCGGCGCCGGGGTCTCCGAAGCATGCCGGCAAGAACTCAACATCGCCAGGACCATGCCGAAGCCCACGGTGATAATGGCGGATCCGCTGCCGGCCCAACAACTGGAACCATTTTTCGGTCCAAATCTCATTGTCGTCAATCCCACAAATCCCGAGCAGACAGAGTCGGGGATCGTGCAATATCTAAGTGCCATTGACGCTGGACAGCAGGCCAAGAAGGCCCTAATCGCTCTAGGAACTCTCGCGCTTGGTTTGCTGATCTTTGCTCCCCAGGATTAACATATGCTCCAATGCGCGCTCCGATCTGCACGATAGACGCGTCGATCGTGATCTCCCTGGATCATCTCGACCTACTGCCTCAGCTTAGTCTGCTTTTTTCGCGGGTGCTTATTCCCAAGGCTGTCCGGACGGAATTGTATAAAAGGCGCGCCACCAAGGATCGGCTCCAGGCAATCCTCGCGGCATACACCTTCATCGAGCGATGCGATAGCTACGAGAAAGGCGCCGTTGACCTCCTCTTGATTGAGCGTTTGGCGCAGGGCGTCGCGGATCGCGGCGAGGCTGAAGCAGTGGTACAGGCGGCCGAGC
Organism: Bryobacteraceae bacterium; assembly: GCA_049522755.1. Lineage (GTDB taxonomy): Bacteria > Acidobacteriota > Terriglobia > Bryobacterales > Bryobacteraceae > PALSA-243. Next base: position 4,774 of record JBEKNN010000079.1, read on the forward strand.
AGGGGGCTGTTGTCATCGTTGACGATCCTTGGGGCCGAGACTTGGCGGAACGGTTCGATCGCGACTTTCACGGCACTGTCTGGATCCTCCGGCGGTTTTTTGAGCTTGGACTCGCATCGGCCACAGCGACACGAAGTCATTTTGCCGTCTTATTCCAGCGAGGTATTCGGCTGCCCTGGAAGGTTGTGGATGAGTTCCTAACCGAGATCGGTGAGCGGGCTCTCGATGATGCTTGAAGGCGGTGGTATGCGCCGGGTTGGCAGGCGGAAGCGCCTGCCCCACTTTGCCCTACACGCTGGCCGGTGTATTGGTCTTCGCCAGCGCCAGCAGCTTATCGTCGAACTCAAACCCGCTCGTCCGCGGCTTGTGGTTGCGCATATACCAGCGATGGGTTTCCTTCAGCCCAACCTCGAACGGCGTCAGCTTCATCTTCAACATGCGCGTCACCTTGCCGATGTTCATGGTGATGGGCGGCAAATCGAAGTATTCGCCGAAGTAGTACGGCTCTTCCATTACGCTGCCGCCCAGCGAGACGATGACATCGCGCGGGACGCGCGCCAGCGTAACTTCCACGCCCGCCACCTTCGCCATTTTCTCCACCACTTCCACTTGTGTCAGCGGTTTGGTGTCGCCGATATTGAACGCCTCGCCGGCCGCGCGCGGCTCTTCCATGGAGCGCATCATGGCATGCACCAGGTCGTGCACATACGCGAATTGCATCAAACGGTGGCCGTCGCCGGGGATTACCACCGGCCGCCCGGCGCGCAAGCGGTCCCAAAAGAATGCCTCCCGGTAGAACGGGTTGTTGGGCCCATACACGAACGGCGGCCGGAACGTCACCACCGGCAGGCCTGTGTGCGAGTGCATGCGGAAGAGCAGCCGCTCCGTGGTGGCCTTGTGGCGCACGTAAGGATCCACGTGATAATCCGGGGCCAGCGGGTCGCTTTCCTTGTGGTTCAGACCGTCGCCGTATGCGGCCACGCTGGAAAGGAAAATGTAGCGGGTGATGCGGTCCCCCACCAGTTTCACCGTGGCTTCCACTTGCGCGGCCGTGGTCCCGCGCTCCCAATCGTAGGCGTTGTCGAAGACCACTTCGAAACGGCGGCCGGACAGGGCCTCGCGCAGCGAATCCGCATCGTTGCGGTCCGCCATGATGTTCTCCACCTTCCGCCCGTAGTCGTGCTTCGGCTTACGGTGCAGAACGGCGACTTCGTGGCCGGCCTTCACCAGTTCTTCCACCAAAAGGCGGCCGATGAAGAGAGTGCCACCGATGACCAATACTTTCATACTCTCCTAGACAATAAGACGCGGCAACCTGCCAAAGCATCCCGCCCTGGCGGCGCCGCGCCGATACACGACGCTTTTTACACAATACAGCGCTTAGTCGTAATATTCCAGCCCCAAGTGCGTGATGAGGTCTTCGCCCCGCATCCACCGCAGGGTATTCTTGAGTTTCATGAGCTGGATGAAGATGTCGTGCTCCGGGTAAAGCTCCGGGGCGTGCATCGGAGCTTTGAAGTAAAACGACAGCCACTCCTGAACGCCCCGCATCCCCGCCCGCTGCGCCAGGTCCATGAGCAGTACGATATCCAGCACCAGCGGCGCCGCCAGAATGGAGTCGCGACACAGAAAATTGATCTTGATCTGCATCGGATAACCCAGCCACCCGAAAATATCGATATTGTCCCAGCCCTCTTTGGCGTCGCCGCGCGGCGGGTAATACTCAATCCGAACCTTGTGGTAAAAATCCTTATACAGGTCGGGATAGAGATTCCCTTGCAGGATGTACTCAAGCGCCGAAGACTTGCTGACTTCCTTCGACCGGAACGAGCCTGGCTCGTCGAGCACCTCGCCATCGCGATTGCCCAGAATATTGGTGGAAAACCAGCCGCTCAACCCCAGCAGGCGCGATTTCAGGCCGGGCGCGATCAGCGTTTTCAGGAACGTCTGGCCGCTCTTATAATCTTTCCCGGACACCGGCACGTTGTTGGCGCGCGCCAATTCCAGCAGCGCCGGCATGTCGGTGGTAAGGTGAGGCGCGCCGTTGGCGTACGGTATACCCAGCCTTAGCGCGGCATAGGCGTAGATCTGACTCGGGGAAATTTCGGGGTCGTTGTGTTTCAGGCCGCACTCGAAATCCTTCAGCGTGGCGTGCACCGGCCGGGCCTCATGGTAGACCTCGGTGGACCCGCACCAGATCATCACCATGCGCGCCACGCCGCTGGTCTTCTGGAACTGCCGGATATCGTCCATCACGGCTTCGGCGTAATCCATCTTGCTGCCGCCGGTCTTGACGTTGGGGCCGTTCAGGCGCTTGACGAAGCTTTGGTCGAACACCGCCTTCATCGGCTTAAGGGCCGACAGCGGTTCTTTCAGTTGCTCCAGCAGCGGCATTTCCAGCACGCCCGCCTTGACCGCCGCTTCATAGGCGTTATCTTCGAAAATATCCCAGGTGGCGATCTCCAGATCTTCGAGTCCCGCCAGCGGCACGAAATCCTTGATGGCCGGACTGCGGCCCTCCGTGCGCTTCCCCAAGCGGATTGTCCCCAACTGCGTCAGCGACCCGATAGGCTTGCCGATGCCGCGCTTGATGGCCTCCAGGCCGGCGATAAACGTCGTCGTCACTGCGCCCATGCCGGGGATCAGGACCCCCAGCTTGCCCTCGGCGGGCGCAATGTGGACGTTGTCGGGATTGGGCAAAGGCAAATCTCCTTAAGATCGAAATGCTATAATACCAAGTCCATGCGCGACCGCGCGACCATTGCTCTTACTACAGTTGTGGTGGATGACGAACAGCTCGCCTGCGACGAGCTTGCGTATCTGCTCAAGGATTTCCCGGAAGTGGATGTAGTTGCCACTGGTTCGAACGGTTTGCAGGCGGTGGAGTTGATCCGCAAGCTGGAACCGGAACTGGTGTTCCTGGACGTGAACATGCCGGGGCTAGACGGCATGGGCGTGGTTCGCCAACTCCGCGAGAAGAGCGACGACCTGCCCCAATTCATCTTCGTGACCGCCCATGAGCAGCACGCCGTGGAGGCTTTCCGCCTGGAAGCCATGGACTATCTGCTGAAGCCCGTGGATAAGGGCCGCCTGGCCGCCACCATCGAACGCGCCCGGCGCAACCTTCAGGAGAAGAAAGCCCCGGAGCCGGTTGCAGCGGCGAAGGGCCCAGGCGCCACGCCGCGCAACAAGCTCATGGTGCGCGCCAACAACCGCTATTTGATTGTGGATGCCAACGACGTGATCTATGCCACTATCGACGACGGCCTGATTACGCTGGTGACCACCGCTTTCGACGGCCACTCCAACTACCGCACTATCGAGGAGCTGCAGGCCAATCTGGACCGCGATATGTTCTGGCGCGTGCACCGGTCTTATCTGGTGAACATCAACCGGATCAAGGAAGTGGTGCCGTGGTTCAAATCGAGCTACCAACTGCGCATGGACGACCGCAAGCACACCGAAGTCCCGGTGAGCCGTGTGCAGACGCGGCGGCTGCGCGAGTTGTTCAAGTTGTGATTTGATGTAAGCATGGCGGTGCAAAGCGCGGCTGTAGTTTCGGTGGAAGAATACCTCTCGAGCCCTTACGAGCCAGACTGCAATCGGGAGATTGAGCAGGTGCCCACCAAGCCGCCGCTGGTCTGCATCGAAATCCTCTCGCCCGAAGACCGATGGGCGCGCTTTGAAAAGCGGCTTCAAGATTTTCTGACGATGGGCGTCGAGTGCGTATGGGTATTTGACCCACAGGAACGACAGGTATTCGAGTGCACGAAGAGCGGCCGTTGGCAGGCCTTGGATGATCTGCTCGAAGCGCCGCCGGTTTCGATTCGGATTTCCGAATTGATGGCGGAGTTGGACTAAATATGGCGACGCGCGGCACGACACTGGTTTCGATTGAGGAATATCTTTCCAGTACCTACGAGCCGGATTGCGATTACGTAGACGGAGTTCTCGAGGAGCGCAATTTGGGCGAGTATGACCATGGCAATTTGCAAACGACGATCTCGGCATACCTGAAATATCGCGCCAGGTCATGGAGCGTGCGGGTGATCGTGGAGTTGCGAATTCGGGTTTCCGCCACGCGTGTTCGGGTTCCGGATATTTCCGTTATCCTCCGCGATCGCGAGATCGAGGAAGTGCCCTCCAAGCCGCCGTTGGTCTGCATCGAAGTGCTCTCGCCGGAGGATCGATGGCCCCGCGTAGAAAAGCGCATCGAAGATTTCCTGGCAATGGGCGTCGAACGCGTATGGGTGTTCGATCCGAAAAAGGGCGAAGTGTTCGAGTACACCAAGAGCGGGCGACGTCAGGTTGTGGAAGATCTGCTCGAAGCGCCGCCGGTTTCGATTCGAATCTCCGAGTTGATGGCGGAATTGGATTAACTCCAGCGGACCAAATCGTGGCGCGCGCACTCGTGCGTGCAGCGTTCACACTCGTGTGAACGCGCTTCGAATCGGAGGCGCTAAGTGAACAGTATCGGGACTAGCTCAAGATAAGCTCGCCAGTCAGTCCGCACAGTGCGCCTCCAGCGCGTCGACCGGCCAGGAGGCCGGTCCCATGGGTCAAAACCGGACCACGTAATTCTGTCCGGCCTTCGCCGCGAACGTCACCGTACCATCCGCCTGCGAGCTCAGCGCCACCGGCTTGCCCGCCGCGGCTACCGACGCTACAGATTGCCCCTTCGGCGCGCGCAGCTTCTGTTGCCCGTCCACCGTCGCGCGCAGTTCCAACTGCACCGCCTTGCCCGCCCGCCACTCGATATCCGTCTCACAGCCTCCACGCGCCCGCAGGCCGGTCACTCGCCCATCCGGCCATGCGGAAGGCAGCGCCGGCAGAATCTTGATCTCGCCCGACTGGCTTTGCAGCAGCATTTCCATAATGCCGTTGGCGCCGCCGAAGTTGCCATCGATCTGGAACGGCGGGTGATTGTCGAACAGGTTCGGCAGCGTCGATTTGCGCAGCAGCGCCAGTAAATTCTCGTGCGCCTGCTCGCCGTCTTCCAGGCGCGCCCAGTAATTCACGATCCATGCGCGGCTCCATCCCGTGCCGCCGCCGCCGTGGGCCAGGCGCCGTTCCAGCAACGCGCGCGCCGCCTTCGCCAGATCGGGCGTGCCGCGCAGCGTGATCAGGTCCGAGGGAAACAGCGCGAACAAGGGCGAGATGTGGCGATGTCCCGGATCCTGCTCTTCGTAATCTTCCTGCCACTCTTGCAGTTGGCCATACCTGCCGATTTTGAAAGGCGGCAGCTTGGCGCGCGCGTCGGCGAGCTGCTTCCGGAAGTCGGCATCTACGCTCAGAATCTCCGCCGCTTGAATGGTGCGATCGAACAGCGTGGTGGTGATTTCCACATCCATAGTGGGCGACATCGCCAGCGAATGCGTCGTGCCATCGGGTAATTTGTAGCGGTTTTCGGGCGAAAGCGATGGACCGCTCAACAGATGGCCCTTGCCATCGGGTATCAGCGAATCCAGCAGAAACTCAGCCGCCTCCTTCATCGCCGGATAGGCGCGCGCGGCCAGGAACGCCCGGTCGCGAGTGAAGTCGTAATGGTCCCAGTAGTGCAGCGAGAGCCATGCGCCGCCGAAGGGCCAGATGCCGGAGGGGATGCCATCGATAGGAACCGCATCGCCCCAAATATCGGTATTGTGATGGATCACAAACCCCCGCGCCTTGTAATAGAACTGCGCCACTTCGCGGCCCGCCGGCCGGGCGCTATCGATCAGATCGAACAGCGGCCCGGTCAGCTCCGATAAGTTACCCGGCTCGGCGGGCCAATAGTTCATCTCGGTGTTGATGTTGATGGTGTACTTACTCTCCCATGGCGGAACCATGTTCTCGTTCCACTTACCCTGTAAGTTAGCCGCGAGACTTCCGGGCCGGCTGCTGGCGATCAGCAGGTAACGCCCGAATTGGAAGTAAGTCTCCACCAGGTGCGCGTCGGTTTCGCCGCCTTGCAGGCGCTTGAGCCGCTCGTCGGTAGGCGTGTCCGCCAGCGGGTCGGCCGCCGGACCCAGTTCTAAACCCAGCTCGAAAGTCGCGCGGCGGAAGAGCTTCTGGTGATCCGCAATGTGTTCGCCGCGCAGTTGCGCATAGCTCTTTTTCGCGCCTGCATCGAGAACCTTCTGGCACGTTCCGGCGAGATCGTCCGCGCGGAAATCGGTCGCGGCCGTGAGCATCAGCGTCACCGCATCGGCGTTCTGCACGCTGAGGCCTTTATCCACGGCCGTCACGCTGCCATGTTGCGCCAGCACGCGCAGCTCGGCGCGGAATCTCACTCCGTTGTTGCCTTCGTCGGCCTTGCCGTCCTGCCGAAGCGCCTGGCCTTCCATGACGACGCTCGCCCCGGCGGCGGTGCTCTTCTCATTGGCCTCGCGGGTGAGCGCGGCGAAAAAAGAGATGCTGCCGGGCCGGTCCGCGAAAAGCCGCACCACAATCAGATGATCGCCTGGAACCGAAGCGAAGACTTCTTCCGTGTAAGTAACGCTGCCTATCTTATAAGTCACCCGCACCACGCCGGTATCGAGGTCCAGCTCGCGGCGATAATCGGACACGCCGCCGCGCGCGCCAAAGCGCAGGTGCAGATCGCCCAGCGGCTGATACGGAAGCATGCGCGGCGGCACGCCCAGCATGTCCTTAGCGCGCGCTTCGGCCTCCGCGATGCGGCCTTCGAGCAGCAGCCGGCGTACTTCGGGAACGGCCGCGGGCGCCGCGGGATTGTCGCGGTTCTTCCGCGAGCCCGGCCACACCGTATCCTCATTGAGCTGTATGCGCTCATCGTCCGTCTTGCCGAAGACCATGGCGGCCAGGCGGCCGTTGCCGATGGGCAGCGCATCGGTCCATTGCGCCGCCGGTTGTTTATACCAGAGGATATGCGGCCGGTCCGCCGCGCCCAGCACGGACGCCCAAGTGAGCACAATCGCGCAGAGTTTCATGAGTGGCCTTTTCCGCCATGATACGCTCGTGGGGCCGCGAGCGTGAAAGTGGATTCGACGCTGAGACGCAGAGACGCGGAGATCGGCGCTGAGGTTGGAAGATTGAGGTTGAGATTTGAGGACGCAACGGGCTCTCGCTGTCATCTATCGACTGCTGGATGGGTCGCTCGACGGCCGACTCTGAGAACCGCGGGCGGACAATCGGACCTATGTGACGCCAACGCTTCCGAGCCTGCAGAGGCATCGCCTCAAGATCCAAACCTCTCCGCAGCGCGCGCCTTGGCTTTCGCGGCTTCTTCTTCTCGATTCTTCGGCGGCGCTTCAGTTTCGAGGGAACGGAGAAGGCGGGTGGAGATGCCGGAAACTTCGTCGATTGCAGCCAGGAACGAGGCTTCGTTGGCCTTCGACGGCTTGGTAAAGCCACTGATCTTTCGGACGAACTGGAGAGCGGCGGCGCGAATTTCGTCCTCAGTGACGGGCGGATCGAAGTTGAAAAGGACTTTGATGTTCCTGCACATTTCGCAATCGACCATTTTGGTAGGCACGGGCAGATTCGAACTGCCGACCTGTCGCTTAGGAGGCGACCGCTCTATCCATCTGAGCTACGTGCCCACAGTGTTCCTATTGTAGCGTTCGATGCCGCTGCGGCCAATGTCGTTGCGGTAATGCATGCCGTCGAAGTGAACCCGTTTGACGCCGCCGTACGCGTTGCGAATCGCTTCGCGCAAGTCGCGGCCGCGCGCGGTCACGGCAAGTACGCGCCCGCCTGATGTCTCAAGACCCGCGGCGCCGATACTCGTACCTGCGTGGAACACCACGGCGCCGGATGCTTCGGCTGCCTCGACTCCCGAGATGGGCTTTCCCGTTTCGTACTTGCCGGGGTAGCCGCCGGATGCCAGCACCACGCAGACGCTCGGATCGGTGCGCCACTGTATGCGCGCGGTTCCCAACTTGCCTTCGGCGGCGGCTAGAAGGACCGGCGCAAAATCGGATTGCATGCGATGCATCAAGGGCTGTGTTTCGGGGTCGCCCAGCCGGACATTGAATTCGAGCGCCTTCGGGCCATCGGCGGTCATCATCAGGCCGGCGTAAAGGAATCCCGTGAAGTTGGTCGCGTCCACTGCGGGGTAAATGATCGTGCGGAGAATCTGCTGCGTTTCCGCGTCGGTAAGGATGGCCGAATCGCAATAAGCGCCCATACCGCCGGTGTTCGCGCCCTTGTCGCCATCGAATACCGCCTTGTGATCGCGCGTTGGCGCCAGCGGGATCACGTCGCGGCCGTCGCATAGCGCGATGAAGCTGACCTCTTCGCCGCGGAGAAATTCCTCGATCACCAGGCGGCCCTTGAGCTGGCTTAGCGCGGCCCCGGCTTCGGCGCGGTCTTGCGCGATTACGACGCCCTTTCCGGCGGCCAGACCATCCGCCTTGAGGACTACAGGGAAACTGAAGCGGTCGATGGCGGCGCGAGCTTCGGTTTCGTTTTCCGCGGTGGCGAAGCCGGCTGTGGGGATTCCACTTTGCGCAAAAAAGCGCTTTGCGAAAATCTTGCTGCCTTCCAGGCGCGCGGCGTTGCGGTCCGGTCCTACGATGAGTTTGCCTTTGGCGCGGAACTCGTCGACTACACCGTTGACCAGGGGCAATTCGGGTCCGACGACGGTCAGGTCGGCGCCGACGCGTTCGGCGATTTCGAGGAACGAGGCGGCTTCGGGTACGCATGTGCCAACCTGCGCGACTCCCGGATTGCCGGGCGTTGCGAAGACTTCCACGTCCGGCGATTGCGCCAGTTTCCAACACAGCGCATGCTCGCGGCCGCCGCTTCCGAGGACCAGTATCTTCATTGTCGCTACAATCATAGCGTGCAAGAGAAATACGACGTCGTGGTGATTGGCGCCGGTCACGCCGGATGCGAGGCGGCGCGGGCGTGCGCACGTATGGGGCTCAAGACCGCGATGGTCACGATGAACCTCGACCTGATTGCGCAGATGTCGTGCAACCCGGCGATCGGCGGGATTGCCAAGGGTCACCTGGTTCGCGAGATCGACGCGCTGGGCGGCGTGATGGGCCTGGTGGCGGATGAGGTGGGCATTCAATTCCGCCTGTTGAACACGAGCCGTGGGCCGGCCGTTTGGTCGCCCCGTGCGCAGATGGATAAGAGGATGTACCGCGTCCGCATGCGCGAAGTGTTGGAAAAGGAGCCGAACCTTCGCATCAAGCAGGCGGAGGTGGCGGCGCTGACGCTTGGGGGCGCGTTGAATGGCGCGTTAAATAACGACAGGCGCGTTACGGGCGTGCTGCTGCGCGATGGGCGGACCATTCCGGCCGCGGCAGTAGTGGTGACCACCGGGACGTTCCTGAATGGGCTGGCGCATGTGGGCGAATCGAAGTACAGTTGCGGCCGGAACGGGGAGGCGCCGTCGCAGCTCTTAGGGGATCAACTGCGGACGTTGGGGCTGAATTGGACGCGGCTCAAGACGGGGACGCCGCCGCGGCTCGATGGACGGACAATTGACTGGGCGAAGTTTGAGCCGCAGCCAGGCGATGCGAATCCAACGCCGTTTTCGTTTCTGACGGAGAAGATCGACCGGCCGCAGATTGAGTGCCACATCGGATACACCACGGATGAGACGCTGCGGATCTTGAAAGAGGCGATTCCGCGCTCGCCGCTTTACAGCGGGCAGATTGAGGGCGTTGGGCCGCGGTATTGTCCGTCGATTGAGGACAAGGTGGTCAAGTTCCCAGACAAGGTGCGTCACCAGATTTTTCTGGAGCCGGAGGGATTGGACACGAACGAGGTTTACGTCAACGGGATGTCCACGAGTATGCCGATAGATGTGCAGACGGCGGTGGTGGCGTCGATTCCAGGGCTGGAAAATGCCGAGATGATCCGGCCGGGATACGCGATTGAATATGATGCGATCGATCCGCGGGAGTTGCTGCACACGCTGGAGGTGAAGTCGATTCCGGGGCTGTATCTGGCGGGGCAGATCAATGGCACGTCGGGCTACGAGGAGGCCGGGTGCCAGGGGCTGATCGCGGGGTTGAACGCGGCGTGTGCGCTTACAGGGCGTGAGCCGGTGATTGTCGGGCGGACCGAGGGGTATACGGGCATCCTGATCGACGATCTGATCACTAAGGGCGCGGATGAGCCGTACCGTATGTTCACGTCGCGGGCGGAGTTTCGGCTGCATTTGCGGATCGACAATGCAGACACGCGGTTGACGCCGATGGGGAGGCGCGCCGCCCTGGTGGATGACCGGCGGTGGGAGGTTTTCTGCAGAAAGCAGGCGCAAAAGGAGCGGTTGGCGAGCGCTTTGGAGCACCACAAGTACGGTCAGTGGTTGAAGCGGCCGGAAGCTTCGATGGCGGAGATTGGTCCGTGGGTAGTGGAAACGCTCGGTGAGGAAGCGGCGTATGGCGTTTTGACCACGGTCGAGACCGAGACCAAATACAGCGGGTATATCAACCAGCAGACGCGGCAGATTGAGCACATGAAGCAGTCGGAGCGCCGGCAGATTCCGGGCGATTTCGGGTTCGGCGGCATCCCCGGACTTTCGCGGGAGGTGCAGGACAAGCTGGAGCGGGTTCGTCCGGGAACACTGGGGCAGGCGGCGAGGATTCCAGGCGTGACGCCAGCGGCCATTGCGATTCTCGACGTGTATTTGAGTGTCCCGCGTGTTCGCTGAGTTGCTCCGCGAACGACTGCGCGGGATCGTGGATCTGTCGACGGTGCAAATCGCGGCGCTGGAAGCGCATTACGAGTTGCTAGTGCGCTGGAATAAGACGGTGAATCTGACGACGATTACGTCGCTGGAGGAGGCGGTGGAGCGGCACTACTGCGAGTCGCTATTTCTGGGGGCGCATTTGCCGGCTGGGAATCTGAGCGTGGTGGATGTTGGTTCGGGCGCGGGGTTTCCAGGGTTTCCGGTGGCGATCCTGCGGCCGGATTGTACAGTGGCGCTGGTGGAGTCGCATCAACGGAAGGCGGTCTTTCTGCGGGAGACTTCGCGGAAGGTTGCTAATGTACGGGTGATCGCGAATCGTGCTGAGGATGTTCAAGAGGAGTTCGATCATTTGATTTCGCGCGCTGTAAGCTATGAGGATTTAAGAGGCAGTCTAAAGAAGTTGGCGCCCGCTGCCGATCTGTTAACTGGGATGGAAGAGCCGCCGGCGTTGGGGATGGATTGGGATACGCCGATAGCGATTCCTTGGGCCAAGGCGCGCTTTTTGAGGATTGGGCAGACCTGCTGATGTTTCACGTGAAACACATAGGCGTAAGTCTCTCGTTCCACGTGAAACAAGCCGAGGGGCGGTGCGGAGATGGATGATCGTGCTAGCATAGCCGCTTGAGCCGCGTACTTGCCATTGCCAACCAGAAGGGCGGGGTTGGGAAAACCACAACCGCTATCAACTTGGCAGCTTCGTTAGCCGCTAACGATCTTCAAACTCTCCTCATCGACAGCGACCCCCAAGGCAATGCCACGACAGGCCTCGGGATTGCCAAAGATCCCAACCGGCCCAGCCTATACCACGTAATACTGGGCAACGCCGCTCCCTCGGAAGCCATCGTTCAAACCGACTTCGAGGGCCTCCATCTGATCTCCGCCGACAAAAACCTTGTGGGCGCCAACCTCGAACTCGTAGAGATTCCCAACCGCGAATTCCGCTTGCGAGAGCGCCTCGAGCCGATTCGAAACAACTACCACACCATCGTGATCGATTGCCCCCCGGCGCTCGATCTGCTGACGCTGAACGCCTTAATCGCCGCCGATTCCGTACTCGTGCCAATACAATGCGAGTTTTTCGCCCTGGAGGGCATCTCCGAACTCATTGATACCATTGAGCGGATTGGCGTATCCTTCCAGCACCCTTTGAGAATCGAGGGCATTCTACTCACGATGTTCGACGACCGTACGAATCTGACCCGCCAGGTCGCCGCCGACCTGCGCGATTTTTTCAAGGACGAAGTCTTCAAGACGATCATTCCACGCAGCATTCGCCTGGCTGAAGCGCCGAGCTTTGGCAAGCCCATCTTGGCCTACGACCCCCGCTCCAAGGGCGCGGAAAGCTATATTCAACTGGCAAAGGAGATTCTGGACCGTGAGCAAACCAGACAACACGCGCAAAGTACTAGGTAAGGGTCTTAGCGCGCTCCTGCCGACCCGGCCCACCGCAGCCCCTGTCGAGCCGCAACCCGAGATCACGAACAATATCGCAATCGATCAGATTGACGCCAACCCATTGCAGCCGCGCCGCCTTTTCCAACAGGAGCGCCTCGCGGAACTCGCCCAATCGATTATCGCCAATGGCATTATTCAGCCGCTGGTGGTTCGTAAAGTGGGCGAACGGTATCAACTGGTTGCCGGTGAGCGGCGCTGGCGTGCTGCCAAACTCGCGAATCTGCCGCGAGTGCCCGTGGTAGTTCAGGAGATCCCTGACGAGCGCCTTCTTGAGATTACCCTGATCGAGAACATCCAGCGCGAAGACCTCAATCCCATTGAAACGGCGGTTGCTTTTGACCGAATGGGCCGGGAGCTTTCCCTGACTGCGGAAGAGATCGGGCAGCGCACAGGCAAAGATCGCACCACGATCGTCAATTCCACGCGACTCTTGCAGCTTCCGCCCGATCTGCAACAGCTTGTGGCGGAGCGCCGTCTCTCCGCGGGGCATGCGCGGTGTCTCCTGACACTACCCACGGCGGATTTGCAGCGCGAGGTCGCCGAGCGCTCCGTGGCGCAGGGCTGGTCGGTCCGGCAAATGGAGCGGACTACGCAGAAAATGATGGAGGGCCGCAAGCCTAAGACCGTCGATGAGGTGCAGGCCGACCCCAACGTCAAGGCTGCCATTCAGGAGATGGAACGCGTGCTTGGGACTAAGGTCAGGATCGTCGAGAAGGCCAAGCAGAAGGGGCGGATCGAAATCGAATTCTACTCGGCGGAAGATTTGGATCGGATTTATGGCGCCATCGTGGGGGAATCTTAGGCCGCGAAAAGACAGCCCGGGAGGTCTGTCCTACTTAAGCATCGAAAGAATATCCGCCAGTTCCCTGCGGATTTCAGGTAACGGGTCTGCGGAGAACAACTCCCGCTGCGTCGTGACTTTCGGAGGGCGCGCCTTCGGCCCGCGCAATTCCTGCTGCAGGGTCTGGCGCGCGCCTTCAATAGTAAACTTCCTGTCGTAGAGCAAATGCTTGATGCGCAGCAAAAGCTCCACGTCTTTGCGGCGGTACAGACGATGTCCGGTACCCGATTTCTTGGGCGAAAGCGTCGTGAATTCCGTCTCCCAGTACCGCAGAACGTACGGCTCAACGCCCAGAAGGTCGCTGACCTCGCCGATCTTGAAGTACAGCTTATCCGGGATCTCCGGGGGCCCGGACTGTAACACTGGATCCGTCATGCGCCATCCGCCATCCTAGCTCACTCCCGTAGTGATTGTCACCAGATGGTCACCGCGCGGCAGCAGCACAGTGGTTGGCCCAACCATTTCCAGCTTATGTTCGGATCCGTCAATCCGGATGCGCCGTGGCGCGCGATCCAGAACGGCGATGGCGCGCGCGGTGCTCCGGTACGAGAATTCGATTTCGCCGCCGGCCACGATGCGCGCACTCTTGAGCTCGCCGTTGAGCCGGACCAGTCTTGCGGAGCCACTCGGCTTGCCCGGTTCCACGTTGTGAGTCCCGGCCGGTAGCCACACGGTTTCATCGTCGCCGGCCGGCCATAGATGTCCATCCACCAGGGCGGCGCCCTTCCACGGCAAACCCACCGTCGAGCCGGATTCCACAGTCACCTTCGTCCCCACGCGGTCTATCCGCTTCACGGTAGTAGCAGCCGAGGGCAGCAGCTCCAAGTCCGGCGTGAGCAGCGAGTTTTCGAAATATAGCGCCACGCGCTCGAAATTGGCGGCGGCGCTGTGTACAAGCTGAAACAATTCCGTGCCAGTCTGTTGTTTCGTGGGGTACACATTCTGGTAGCGGTCAACGATATTCAGGTCGATCGCCAGGCGGTCGCGATGCGGCGTCAGGGGCACGTACCGCTCGGCGATAGTCTGATACCGCTGCGCGCCCAGATTCCAAACTGTCGCCGGGTCTTCGATCAGGAACGTGAAGGAATGGGTATCGAGCAGCGGAAGAACCCGCGCGGCATCGGCGCCGATGGCATCCTTCATCCCCTTATCGAACTGATCGTCTACGTGCGTCAGCACCAGGTCCAGGTCCGGCTTCTGCACACGTACGCTCTCCAGTTCGCCCAGCCATTCCTGTTGCATGCGGCGCGCCAGATCGCTGCGGAAATCGAGGAACAGCTTGCGCGACGCGGCGTCTTTGCGCGTGCTGAACAGGTCGATGGGGTCGAATCCCGCTTGCGCCTTAAACTGCGCGCGCACGTCGGCATTCATCGGCGTGAACCGCGAGGGATTGCCGATGCCTTCCAGCGATTCGAAATACAGCTCGGCCAGGTTGACGCCGTCCCAATCGAAGCGCGTCACCAGTTGCTTCACGCCGGTGGAGACGGCGCGGAAGCAATCGCGGTTGGTCAGGTTCATCAGCTTGCGCCAGTCCAGTTGGGCGTCCTGCTGCACGGCGGTCTTCTCGCGCCACTCGGGATGATCGGCCCAAAACTTTTCGCTCACGTGCGGCAGTTCCAGCCAGGCGTAGACCAGGATTCCCTCGCGGTGGCACGCCTCGATCAACTTCTTCAGGTATAGGTCGCGCTCGGGATCGGCTTCGTAGAAGTGCCACGCGGCCACGTGCAGCGCTGAGATGCCGGACCTGCGCCATCGCGCCGCGAAGTAATCCAAGTCGACGCGCGAGCGGTACGAGTAATCGAAGAACGCCCACAGCCGCGACGAACGGAACGGCGCCGCCATGTCCAGGTCGCTCAATGCTTCCAGAATGTACGGGAACCGCTCATACCCGTGAGCGCCGGGAGCCGTGGCAACCCAAAGCACCGCGCCCGCGCCGCGCTTTAGACCGGCGGTCATGGGCGCATTGGTCCACCGTTCATGTGCAAAAACGGTGGCGCCCGCGGGCAGTTCCATCACCGGCAGATCGAGAGCCGTCTCCCAAATAATGGGCAGGGTGGGGCGGTGTATATCCCGCAGGCTCGAGACGCGCACGCTCTGTTTGCCAGGCTTGAAACCGAAAGCCTCGGCGAGCGGCGACTCGCCTTCGAGTACCAGGATTGCGCCCTTCTCGACGCGTTCCGTTAATTCCGCGGACGCCGGCGACCCGCCACGCGCCACCAGAATGTGCGCCTTCTCTTCGGTCTGCGCCTCGAAGCCCACCGATGAGAAGATCTCCGGCCAGGAACCCGCGTCCCGGGAGATCACATGGAAATACGGAAGCTCCGCGGCGCTCGCGGCCAGCGCGAGCATGAACATCGGTAGGGTACGCTTTAGCTTGCCCGCCAGCCTTACAAACCCCGCCGCGCAACTGCGCTTGCTCGCCTGCTGTCTAATGCGTAAACGCATACCACACTCCCACTCGAAGGTCGTTAAAATAGGGCGGCTGCGGATTACCCCGATTGATCAGATACGCGCCGCGCAGCAGGTTCACAGTGACATACATAGACTGCGGCATCGCGGCCGAATGAATCCGAATTCCAGGACCCGCTTCTACGAAATTGGCCCAGGGTTGCCGCTGGTCGTCAAACGTCAAATTCCCGTTGATGTAGAGTTGTGCGCGAAACTCCCGCGGCCCTACGGTAAAGCCGATGCGCGACTGCGAGTACACCAGAAAGTCGTCACCGAAGCGGCTGACGAAAATGGCGTCGAGCGTGGAATCCGCAAAGAACCCGGTCGATTCGCCCCCCAGCGTATGGCCCATGCCTCGCGCCGCGCTGATTCCGCCGCGATAATCCGGCAGCATGTGGCCGGTCAGGTAGCCTACCGCCGATCCAGCCTCGAACCACCCGGTGATGCCATGCCATGGCACGGTGCGAAGGCCCACGCCCAGAATGAACGAACTTTCCGACAGGTACTGCGGCGCGATTCCGGATGGGCCGCCGCCTCCCTCAGTCTCGCGCGTATCGCCCACAAATCGCACGCTGAGGTAGGGCAGAACGCCGAAGCGCGTCCGCATTTCCGTCTTCACCTGCGCATATCCGAACTGGTCGTGCCAGCGCGTGGAAAACAGCGGATAGAACCAGGCCGTGGTATGGAAACGCGCCACCGCGCCGCGCAGGTTGCTATAGGCGTGCGAGGCCTCCAATGCGATCTTCGGGTCGGGACTGTGCCGTGCCAGATCGAACCAATGGAATGCCTCCGCATCGTGATGCAGAATGTTGTTGGTCCACGCCAGCTTCAGCATGATCGAGTAGTCGCCAGGGTCCGCCTCTTGCGCCTCGTTCAAATACCTCAGGGCGTCCTTCATGTATCCGGCTTGCAGGCTGCGCTCGGCCATTGCCAGCGCCTCGTTCCCCGCGGATTCAGGCGATTGCGCGACCACAATCTGGGGCATCTGCAACACTGCCCGTACGCGATTCGAGAGATCCTGATCGTTGGCGGCAAGTACGCGCTGGAACAGCTTCATGGCCTCGGGGCGCTCGCCCTGCGAGTAGAGCAGGAAGCCGAGCTGGGTCACGGCGAGCAGATCGCCTGGCGGCGGTTCGGCCAGCTTGCGGAACTCCTGTTCGGCATCGCCGGTGCGCTCCATGCGCAGCAGCAGAAACCCCAGCTCGCGGCGTAGTTCCACATTGGCGGGGTCGAGCTCAAGCGCCTTGCGGAACTCCGGGACGTAGGGGTAGCGGTCCGGCAGCAGCTCGCGCGCCATCTCCGCGGCGCGCGGCTCGCCGCCTCGCGATGCGGCAAGTAAGGCGGCGTTGGCGCGCTCGTCTTCGTGCATCGCCTTGAGCACGCGGCCCAGGTCCACCAGCACAGATCGCCGGTCGGGCAACTGGCGCCAGGCCTTCTCGTAGTTTTCGGCTGCCAGCGGCAGTTCGTCGCGCTGCTCGGCCAGCGTCGCCAGCTCGAAATGCGCGCTGAAGTTGTCGCCGCCCATTTCGATGGCCTTCTTCCAGCGATCGATTCCGACCGCCAGCGGTCCATCGATGTTCTGAAACGCCTTTTCGGCCTCGGCGTTTCCGGTCTTGCGGATACGGTCGAAAATCCGGCGCGCCTGCGCCTGCTCCTGAGTCTCATAGCAGAGGAAAGCGAACTCCATGGCGACCTGCGTATCCTTAGGGTCGATGGCCATGGCCTCGCGAAACTGGTCGCGCGCCAGGATATTCTCGCCCACTTTCAAGTAGGTATAGGCCAGATCTTTGCGAATCGACGCGCGCCCGGGCGCCGCCTCTATTCCCTTCAGAAAGCTAGAGATTGCGGTGTCATAGTCGCGCGTTTTGAGCGCTTCGTAGGCGCGCGCCAGCGCCGGATAGGCCGGATCGGGCGGCTGCGCAAAGGCTATTGCGGCTATCAAGAAGAGTACGGCAGTTCGCATATATCTCTAAGGGGATAGTGCGGCGAGCGCCGATTTCTCACAGAAATAAGATGACCAAGTGGCGCGGCCCGTGGCGCGGCCCCGGGAGTTTCTACATTTCCCGAGGGTGCGCGCCAATTGTGGGGCAGGCGCTTTCGCCTGCCAGGGGTCCGTAGCGCGGGGCCAATGGCCTGTTTTCCGAGCCGCGCCGAGCGCTTGGCCTTCGGGGGTCAAATCCGCGACAGACTCGGCCGCATGTGGCCGGAATGGTCTGGTATATACTGGCATAGCATCCGCGAGGCCAAATGGAAAATTCGGCTCATTCCCTGGCGCCGTCCATCCCGATCCGGAACTGGAAAATGGGTCGCGTGAAGGCTGTCCTGATAGCGGCCGTCCTTTGCGGCCTTCCGCTAGAGCTTTCCGTGGCGCAGGAACTCCGCCCGGGCAGCGACGTGCAGATCTGGAACGCGGGACGGTTGGAACTTCACAAGCCAGTGGAGCGCGAGATCGCTGGCGGCTCCGCGGATGTATTCCACATCAATCTAAAAGCGGGTGAGTTCGTTCATGTCGTTGCCCGGCAAGAGGGCATCGACGTGGTTCTCGCGATCCTCGATCCAAAAGGGCGCGAAGCCGTCTCGACGGATAGCCCGAATGGCGACTTTGGACCCGAGCCGGCATCTACAATCGCCGCCGACACAGGTACCTACGATGTTAGAGTGGCCGCCAAATCCGGCCACGCGCTCAGCGGTAAGTATCGTCTGGAGGTGATGGAGCTCCGCGCGCCAACCGCCGAGGATCGCCTTCGTTTGCAAGCCGAGGAACTGTTCCGCAGCGCCGTCGCCGACGACCGAGCGGCCACCAAAGATAGCCGGAGCCACGCACTCGACGAATACGCTAACGCCAATGACATCTGGCGAAAACTCGATCAGCCCGATGAGGAAGCACTCGGGCTGGATAGGTCCGCCTCTATTCTCGCTATCCAGGGCGACACTCAAAAGGCGCTCGACTATTACAATCGGGCGCTCGCATTGTTCCACTTACTGCCGGATCATGTGAGCGAGGAAGCCACCCTCCACAGCATCGGCGCTGTCTACGAAGACAGTGGGGAAAAGCAGAAAGCACTGGAAAGCTACAGCCGGGCGCTGGTCCTGGAGCGGGCGGCAGGAGATAAGAGAGCCGAGGCCGGCACGCTCATAGGTATCGGAAATGCTAACTGGGCGTTGGGAAACAAGCGGCAGGCGCTGGAATTCTATAGCCAGGCGCTGCCGATAAACCGCGCCGCGGGCGACCGTCCGAATGAAGCCAGCACACTCTATAACATCGGCATGGCTCACGACGATCTGGGCGAAAAGCAGGAAGCGCTGGAGTCTTACAGCCAGGCCCTGCCGATCTACCACGCTCTGGGTGACAGTGCGCGGGAGGCGCGGACACTCAATGACATCGCCGGCATCTACTACGATCGGGGTGAAAAGCCCAAGGCGATCGAGCTCTACCGTCTGGCCGTGCCCATCTATCGCGCCGGGAACGACCGCGCGGGCGAAGCCGGCTCGCTCTACAGCATCGGCATTGTCCACGCGAATCTGGGCGAAAAGCAGGAAGCGCTCGAGTCGTATGGTCAAGCCTTGCCGATCTACCGAGCGTTGGGCGACCGCGCGCACGAAGCGAACATGCTGACCAGCATCGCTTTCGAATACTCTGAACTGGCAGAGCAGCCGAAGGCGCTGGAGTTTTACGGTCAGGCCCTGCTGATCTACCGCGCCCTGGGCGACCGCGCCGGCGAAGCGCGGACACTGCACGATATTGCCAGGACCTATTCCGGTCTGAGTGACAAGCTAAAGGCTATGGAGTATTACAGTCAGGCTCTGCCTGTCTACCGGGCCCTGAGTGATCGCGCCAGCGAAGCACTGACACTGTATGACATAGCTGTGACTTACTCCGATCTGGGCGAGAATACCAAGGCGATGGAGTCTTACAGTGAGGCCCTGCCCATCTACCGCGCGCTGGGCGACCGTGCCGGCGAAGCCAGGACACTGACCCTTCTGGCCGTCAGCTACGGCGAACTTGGGGAGAAGCAGAAGGCGTTGGAGTATTATAGTCAGGCTCTGCCTATCTACCGCGCCCTGGGCGATCATGACGGCGAGGCCCGCGCGCTAGCCAACAGCGGCGTGATCTATTTCGCACTGGGGGATAAGGTGAAGGCGTTGGAGTTTGACAACGAGGCTTTGCCTGTCTATCGCATCCTGGGCGACCGTACCCGCGAAGCTAACATGCTTCTCAACCTGGGCGGCGTCTATTCCGATCTCGGCGATAAACCGAGAGCGCTGGAATTCAACAACCAGGCCCTGCGGATTTATCGGATCGTGGGCGAGTCACTCGGCGAAGCCGACTCACTTTTCAACCTGGGCGGCGTCTACTTCGATCTGGGTGATAAACAGAAGGCGCTGGAATCTTACAACCAGGCCCTGCCGGCCTATCGCGCCACACACAACCCCGCCGGCGAAGGACAGACACTTTTCAAACTCGGCTTAGTCTACAGCGGCGTGGGCGATAAGTCGAAGGCGTTAGAGTCCTATAACCAGGCCCTCGCTATCTTCCGCGCCGTTGGCAATCGGACGGGCGAAGCCAACGCGCTGATCAACATCGGCGTGAGTTACTCCGACGCGGGCGAAAAGCAGAAAGCCCTCGAGGTTTATAGCCAGGCGCTCGCCATCTTCCGCGCCGCGGACGACCGTGCGGGTGAGGCCCTGGCCCTGGTCAATCTCGGTAACGTGAACGATAGTCTGGGCGACAAACGGAAGGCGTTGGAGTTCTACAACCAGGCCCTGCCCATCCGGCGGGCGGTTGGCGACCGCGCCGGTGAGGCGGAGACATTGGACGGCATTGCTCTCGCCTACTCCGGCTTGAGTGACACTCAAGAGGCGCTAGATTTTTTCAATCAGGCGCTGCCTATCCAGCACGCCACTGGCGACCGCTCAGGCGAGGCAGAGACGATGAACCGCATTGGCCTACTCTACTCAGGACTGGGTGAGAAAGGGAAGGCGCTCGACTGGTTCAACCAGGCCCTGCCGATCTACCGCGCCATAGGCGACCGCGTGAGAGAAGCCGATACTCTGTCTCACCTGGGTAAGAGTCACTCCGACCTGGGCGAGCGGCAGACTGCGCTGGAGTATTACCGGCAAGCTCTTCTCATCTACTGGGCTTTGGGCAACCGTACCGGCGTGGCAGACACGCGAGAGAGGATCGGGCTGGCTTACTGGAGCCTGGGTGAGAAGCAAAAGGCGCTGGAGTCTTTCAACGAGGCATTGCCCGTATTGCGCGCGGCTGGGGAACGCCAGCGCGAAGCTTTGACGCTGACTATGATCGCGAGCGCCTATACACTGATGGGCGACAGTCAAAAAGCCATCGAGTCCAGCGAGGAAGCTCTCCGCGTCGACCGCCTGCTGGGCGATCGGCCGGCCGAAGCCATGACTCTCGACCTGACTGGCTTTATTCATCTCCGCCAGAGCGTCGTCGCTAATGGAGCGTTACCCGGTGACGCCGCTATAAGAGAGGCGCTGGAATCCTTCAACCATGCCTTGGCGATCCAACGCGCCGTGGGTGACCGCAAGAACGAAGCGATGACTCTGAGTACGATCGGATTTATCAGCTCAGCCCGCGGTGACGCTAAGACAGGGTTGGAAGACTACAATCTGGCACTGATCATCCAGCGCGCTACCGGTAATCGTAAAGACGAAGCGAGCACCCTGACTCAAATTGCCGATCTGTACGCGAAGCGAGGGGAGAGACAGAAAGCCCTGACGCTTTACCTCCAGGCGCTGTTAATCGACCGGGCTGTGACGGACCGCGCCAACGAAGCGAAGACTCTTGGCAGCCTTGAGGATCTATTCAAACCGTCGCAGCCGGACCTTGCGGTCTTCCTTGGCAAGCAAGCCGTCAATCTTCTGCAGAGCCTCCACGGGGATAATCGCGGCCTTGAGGATGCTCTCCGCCAGAGCTATGAAAAACCGGTGGAATCCTACTACCGCGATCTCGCCCGCCTGTTAGTCGATCGCCAGCGCTTCGGCGAGGCCGAGCAGGTGTTGAACCTGCTCAAGGACAAAGAAGCCAGCGATTTTATCCGGCGGGATCAGGCCGCAGACCAGTTACATTCCCTCGATCTACAAGGTCCCGAGGCGGCAGCATTTGCCCGCTACGATGAGATCGCCAACCAGGTTGTAGAGATAGAGATGGGACAACGCGAAGCCGCTCTGGCTACCGCGAACACCGCGCTGCTGAAGTTCTTCGAGCAACAGCAGAAGGCGTTCGCCCTGAATTCGACCCCGCTGAACTCGGCCCCGCTGAACTCAGCCCAGCTGGATTCGGCACAGGTCGCGGCCAAAGAAGACCAGGGACTGCAGGATTCCCTGCAGAAACTTGGACCCGGCGTGGTGGCAATTTATACCCTGGTGACACCCGATAAGTACATCGCTATGCTGCTGACCGGCGGCGCGCGAAAGGCCTACGCCACCGCCATTAAAGAGACCGACCTTAACAGGAAGATTTTCGATTTCCGGCAAAAGTTGCAGGACCCAGACTCCGACCCCCAGCCGCTTGCGCAGGAACTCTACCGCATCGTATTCCCGCGAGGTCTGCGGCAAGACTTGGACTCGATGCATGCCCAAACCATCATGTGGTCAATCGACGGCGCCCTGCGCTACATCCCGCTCGGCGCGCTGCATGACGGCAAGGACTATCTGGTGAGAACGTTTCGCCAGTCGCTGATTACTCCAGACAGCATTCCCAGTCTGACCGAAGCGCCCGCCCGCGAGTGGCAAGGCGTGGGCTTCGGCGTCTCCAACGCCGACCCGCCGCTGCCCTCGGTCCCGGCGGAGCTTAGAGCCGTCTTTAAGGATGGGACGGACGGCGCGGGCGCGCTGCCCGGGAGTGTCCGCCTGAACGCGGCATTTTCCAAAGCCAATTTTGAAAACGACCTGCGGCGCAAACCGAACAGCGTGGTACACATCGCGACTCACTTCGATTCGCGCCCGGGCGTAGCGGCTAACTCGCAACTGCTGCTCGGCGACGGACCAATGAGTTTGGCGGAGATCGAATCTCAAAACCGCCTGTTCACGGGGGTGCAGTTACTGACTCTCTCGGCCTGCAATACGGCATTCACGAACCGCGATGAAGACGGGCGCGAGGTAGACAGTTTCGGCGCCATTGCCCAGCGCCTGGGCGCCAAAGGAGTGATCGCCACCCTGTGGAGCGTGAATGACTCATCCACGGGGTTGCTGATGCAGGAAATGTACCAGGCGCGTCAGCAGACGGGGATGCCCAAAGGCGAAGCTCTGCGGCTGGCTCAGGAAGCGATGCTATCCGGCAAATTGTCTCCCGCCGGTGGGGCTAATAAATGGTCGCACCCATTCTACTGGGCGCCGTTCATTTTGATCGGAAACTGGAAATGAGTTAGAGGTACAGACGACACAGACCGATCGTCTGTCCTAATCTACTAGTATATCGGTTCACCGAAACATGTCCTCCGGATCTTGTCACCGCAGATGGCCTTGTGGGGCAGCTTGTTAAGCTGCGGCCGATTGGGGGCGCCCTCTGGGCCCGGCCTCCTCGGACCTGCTGTGCATTCGCTCGAAGAGCGGCGGTTGCCAACCGCCGCGCAGGATGCCATCCTGCCCCACAAACACGCAATCACGGACGAAATTAGCGGTATAGGTGTTGCTGAAACGATAATACCAGCACCTACGCTTCCATCAGCTTCACAATCTGTTGAGTGACCGCTTGCGTGTTCTGCTCGATGGCGAGCTGCGAGAAAATCTCTTCGAGCGTCGGCAGCGACATCATGGCGCGAAGCTGCTCGATGGAGTCGTTGGCAACCACGCGGCCCTTATGCAGAATCACGATGTGCGACGACACGCGCTCCACCGTGTCCAATTCGTGCGAGCTGAACAGCACCGTCTTGCCGCGCGCCGCCAGCGCCCGAATCAGATTGCGCAGCACCAGCGCGGAATTGACGTCGAGCCCGGAAAACGGTTCGTCGAGCAACACCAGATCGGGATTGTGCAGCAGCGCCGCCGCCAGCAAAATCTTTTGCCGCATGCCCTTCGAGTAGGACGAGATCGGTACGTAGCGGTCGGGATACAGCGAAAGTAGCCGCAGGAAGCCCTCCACCTTCTCCAGGATCTGTTTTCCGGGCAGCCCCCGCAGCTCGCCGACCATCACCAGGTATTCGGCGCCGGTAAGATGCGAGTACAGGTGCGGCTCTTCCGGCACGTAGCCCAGGCGCTGCTTGAAGCGGATGCGGTCGCGGCCGATGGGCTCGCCGTCGAACAGAATCTGCCCCGAAGTGGGCTCGATCAACCCGGTGATCATCTTGAGCGTGGTCGATTTTCCGGATCCGTTGGGGCCCAGATAGCCCGTGACTTCTCCCGCGCGCGCGGTGAAGGTGACGTCCTTTACCGCTGGGATTCCGGAATAGAGTTTGGTGACGTTTCGCAGCTCGAGCATGGAATACGGTACTCCTTATCCAGCGCGACGCAGCCCAGAACGGCTGTGCCGCATGGCTCCTCGGCCGGCTCTAAGATCCTCGGCAGCGGAGGGCGCAGCATCAGACAGGCGAACACCAGCCACATGTGAAGGATGCCGCCGATGAAGGCCGCCGCGATCTTCCAGGTACCATAGCGAATGATCCACTGGCGCAGCAGCGAGACTACGGCGTCGGCGAATAGCGCCGCCAGGCCGCCGGCCGAGCCCTCGTCGAAAATCTGGTCGAAGATCCACTGCATCTCGCCGCCGAACTCGGCCCGGAACGCGGGCGGATGCAGCCATACCAGGCCCTGATAGAGCGCGCGCGTCACGTGGCCCTCCGCGGATTGGGCGCGCGGAGGTGGCTCTTGGCCTCGCGCACCAGGTCTTCCAGACGCGCCACTTCGGCCGCCAGAATCCTGCGTCCGAACTCCGTGAGCCGGTAATAACGGCGGCGTGGATCGTCGTCCGCCGAGCGCCGCGGGGCGTCTTCCACCATCCCCCGATTCATCAATTTCTGCAGGTTGTCGTAGAGCGTGCCGGGGCCTAATTTATATTGGCCGCTCGACTGCCGCGTGACCTCTTGCATGATTCCGTATCCATGCCGGTCTTCCGCGGCCAGTGAGAAAAGGATGTAGAGATTGGCCGCCGACAGCGGTAGAAAAGAACCCAGATCCTCGGGCATACTCGGATATTGTTATATCGAAATCCGAGTGATCTGTCAAGCCCTAAAAGCTGGCGAATCGCGAGACGAAGAGAGCCGGCTGAAAGCCGGCTGCAGCCAGGATTGGCTGCCCCCAAAAAAACGGCCGATCGACAATCGGCCGCAGGTTAACAACCTGCCCCACAAAAACGGAGGTTTCCAGTGAACCGTTATTGAAGCATGCGCCGCCTGACTCACGGTAAACTGGAGTAGGAACATCTTCTTGCACTCGCACTCACACGCGCACGGGCACCATCATCATCACGCCGGAACCGGCAACGTCCTGCGCTGGTCGCTGGCGGCTACCGGGTTGTTCGTGGTTATCGAGCTTGTCGCCGGAATCGAATCGCACTCTTTGGCGCTGCTCTCCGACGCCGGACATAACTTCACCGACGCCGTGGCGCTATTCCTCTCGTGGTTCGGTTTCTACCTGCAATCGAAGCCCGCGGACGAAATCAAGACCTACGGTTATCATCGCGGCGGCGTGCTGGCGGCCTTCGTGAACGCGCTGACGCTGGTGGCGCTGTCGGGATGGATTCTCTTCGAGGGCATCGGCCGTTTGCAACGTCCCGAGCCGGTTCAGGAGGGTGTGATGCTCGGCGTGGCCGCGCTGGGCTTGTTGCTGAATGGCGGCATCATGCTCTCGCTGCGCAGCGCCAGCCGCGACGATATCAACGTGCGCAGCGCCTTCGTCCACATGCTGGGCGACGCGCTGGGCTCAGTGGCCATCATGGGCGGCGCCATCGCCATCCGCTATACCGGGTGGCAGCGCGTAGACCCCATCCTTTCCATCCTTATTGCCGCCATGATCGTGTGGACGGCCTGGGACATCATCCGCGAATCGCTCAACATTCTGCTGGAAGGCTTGCCGCGGGGCATCGATCTGCGCGGCGTGAGCGCGTCGATGAAGGGACTCGAGGGCGTGCTGGACGTACACGACCTGCACATCTGGAGCCTCGGGTCGAGCACGCACGCGCTGAGCTGCCACGTGCTGATTGAAGACGTTCCGCCTTCGGCGAGCGACTGCATTCTGCGACGGCTGAATGGAATGCTGGCCGAGCGGTACCGGATCTTTCATTCGACGGTGCAGTTTGAGCACGTGAGCTGCGCCATCTCGGAAAGCGGCTGCGCCATTCCCGTGTCCGCGGCAGAACATCATCATCACGATTAGGCGGGACGGGACCGATGCGAAACACCGGCGGCAAGACCGCCGGCGTTACAAACCGGGTTAACTAAAGGGCGTATTGGCTGGGCTGCTCTCGCGGGGTATGTTTGGTACCAGTTTGACTTCCACGTTCCTAGCAGCTCTCGCGCAGGGGGCTCCCGAGCCGGCGGCCCGGCCGGCAATCCCCGATCGCATCGAAGACCTGGGCGTTCAGCCGTCGATCGTCACCGATTTGATTTTGCGCTATTTGTGGCTCCACGGATCGGGCTCCCTGGCCATGCTGCACACCACGCTGAAGCTGTCGTTCCCGATTCTCGAAACCCTGTTCCACCAATTGCGTACGCAGCAGGTACTCGAGGTGAAGGGCATGGTGGGCAACGATTATGCCTTCACGCTCACCGCCAGCGGACGCGCCATGGCCGCGGCGCGCAACGAAGTCTGCCAGTATGTGGGTTCCGCTCCGGTTTCGCTGCAGCAATACCACGCGGTGGTCAAGGCGCAGGCGGCCAAGATCCGGCTGAATCGCGAGACGCTGCGGCTGGCGTTCGACGACCTGGTGCTGCCCGACGGTCTTCTGGATCAACTCGGCCCATCGCTGATCGGACATCAATCGCTGTTTCTCTACGGCGGAACCGGCAATGGCAAAACCAGTATTGCCGAGCGCGTCCTGCGCATCTACAAGGACGCCGTGCTGGTGCCCTACGCGGTGGAAGTGAGCGGGCACATCGTCACCATTTTCGACCCGGTGGTGCATCGCCTGGTTCCCGGCTTCGATGAAATGCTGGATCCGCGATGGGTGCTCTGCGAACGCCCGTGCATTACGGTGGGCGGCGAGTTCTCCGCTTCCATGCTGGAATTGCGGCTGGACGAAGGCCCGCACGTTTTCATCGCGCCCTGCCAGTTGAAGGCCAACAACGGCATTCTGATCGTGGACGATTTCGGCCGCCAGATGATCTCGCCGCGCGAACTGCTGAACCGGTGGATTGTGCCTTTGGACCGGCGCGTGGATTATCTGACCCTGGCATCGGGCATGAAGTTTCAGGTTCCGTTCGAGTTGATGGTGGTCTTCTCGAGCAATCTGGACCCGCGCGAGCTGGCCGATGAAGCCTTCCTGCGCCGCATTCAGACCAAGGTTCTGGTGGAAGACGTCACCCCCGAGGTCTTCGACGAAATTTTCCAGCGCGTGGCGCAAGCCCAAAACACCTTCGCCGAGCCCGGCGCCGCCCAGTATCTGCGCGAGCGTTGTCTCGAACAGGCAGGGCGCAATTTGCGGGCATGCTATCCCATCGATATTTTCCGGCTGGTGAAGGCCATCAGCGAATACGAGGGGCGTCCCGTCCGGTTTACGAAAGTCAATATCGACCGGGCGGTGGCACTTTACTTCGCCAAGAGCCCTGGCGGCTGATACCTCAACTGTTCACTTGACGCGCCCGATTCGAAGCGCGTTCACACGAGTGTGAACGCTGCACGCATGAGTGTTGCTCTGCCCCGCGGCGGGGCAAGGCAAGGTATGAAAGCACACGCTTCGCTTGGTGTTTTCGAGGGTGCGTGCGCCACG